>NZ_CP046457.1:0-369166 GCF_009734445.1 Candidatus Syntrophocurvum alkaliphilum | reverse complement strand
ATTTTAGTTCCGGGTTTATCTATGAGCTTACCATCTATTTCTACTAATCCAGCCAAAATTAATGCCTGGGCTTTTTCCCTGCTTATAGATTGATGTTTTTGTACTAATATATCTAACCTAATTTTTGCCAAATTTTAGCAACTCCCAAGCATCATTTTTCAAAAGCTTATTCCACCTATATAATATTTTTTCAGTTATTGATTCCGGATCCATATTTAAATATTGTAATAGTACTTTTAAATTTCCATGTTCAGTAAAATCATCTGGCACACCTATTGTTAATACATCACTATTAATTTTCTCTCTCGCTAATAAATCTAATACCCTACTTCCAAAACCACCAATTATGCTATTTTCTTCTATAGTCACTATATGCGGATACTCTATGGCTAATTGTAAGATTTTCTCCTCATCAAGAGGTTTGACAAATCGAGCATCAACTAATTCAGCTTTAATATTTTTTTCTTTTAATAATCTACATACCTCTTTACCTAAGTTAACCCCTCTACCTACAGCAATTATTGCTAAATCTTTCCCTTGAGATATAGTTTTAGATTTACCAAACTCTACAGCTTCATTAGTTGTTGGTTCAAAATCAACACCTTCTCCTGCTCCCCTTGGATATCTAATAGCTACAGGACCATCTAATTCAAATGCACTGTTAAACATCTTAACTAGTTCGTTTTCATTTGAAGGTGCCATAATTGTCATGTTTGGTATATGAGTTAAATAAGATAAGTCAAATACACCATGATGAGTTGCACCATCTTCTCCTACCAATCCTGCTCGATCAATAGCAAAAATTACAGGCAAGTTCTGTAAAGCAACATCATGCATTATTTGATCATAAGATCTTTGTAAAAATGTAGAATAAATACTTACTACAGGTTTTAGTCCTGATCTCGCTAAGCCTGCTGCCATCGTTACTGCATGCTGCTCACAGATTCCTACGTCAAAAAATCTTTCAGGATGTTTTTGTGCAAATTCCTTTAAACCTGTCCCCGATGTCATAGCTGCTGTTATTGCTACTATATCCTTGTTATGATCTGCCTTGTTTGCAATATATTCCCCAAATACTTCGGTATAAGTTTTTATAGATTTATTAACTTGACTTCCAGTCTGTATATCAAAAGGACCTACACCGTGGAAAATATCAGGATTTTTTAATGCCGGACCATAACCTTTTCCTTTTTGAGTCATTGCATGTATTAATATTGGTCCCTTCATTTTTTTTGCATTTAAAAATACATTACATAATTCATCAAGATTATGCCCATTTATAGGACCTATATAAGAAAAACCTAATTCTTCAAATAAAACTCCTGGAACCATAAGATACTTGACAGTATCTTTAAATCTTCCAGCTGCTTTAGCAATATTTTGCCCTATTGCCGGTATCCGGTTTAAAACAGATTCAATTTCTTCTTTTGTTCTTGCATAGGAAGGATCAGTTCTTAATCGATTTAGATAACCTGACATTGCCCCAACATTTTTTGATATAGACATTTCATTATCATTTAGAATTACTATCAGATCTTTGGCTTCGTGACCTGCATGATTTAAGGCTTCATAAACCATACCACCAGTAAATGCCCCATCACCTAATACTGCAATTATGGAATGCTTTTTTCTTTGAATATCCCTTGCTAAAGCCATACCAACAGCTGCAGATACCGATGTACTACTGTGACCAGTATTAAAACAATCATGTATAGATTCTTCAAACTTTGGAAAACCACTTAAACCTCCATATTGCCTTAGGGATGACATTTTTTCTTTTCTTCCTGTTAAGATTTTATGAACATAACTTTGATGTCCGACATCCCAAATAATTTTATCCTCTGGAGTATTAAACACATAATGAAGTGCTATAGTTAATTCAACTACACCTAAATTTGGAGCCAAATGACCACCACATTCAGATACCGATTTCACTAATAATTGTCTAATATCATCAGCTAACAAATTCATTTGAGTTATATTTAGTTTTTTAATATCTGAGGGTGTGTTTACTTTGTCTAAAATTTTATACATAATCCACCTTCTAATTAAGTAATTCTATCCCCGTTAATTTTTCAAACCATCCCATTACAATAGCCACTTTAAAAATAATAGCATTAGAATAGTTTACTGCAATCGTCTTTCCTATTGCCTTACCACCAACTGTTAAAGAAGCTATAAAACTTGTCATTACAGCACCCATTAACACACTGTCCAATAAGGTAAAGGTGTTTATTAAGCTAAATACTATTCCAGCACCAATAGCTCCACTTAAAGTTCCAGCAATATCGCCCATAACATCATTAAAGTAATTAGCAACCTTGTCCGCATTTCTTGCAATTTTTACGGCTTGTTTTGCTCCAAATACTTTTTTAGCCGCCTTCGCATTAAAAGGCGGCAAGTCAGACGCAGTTGCAGCTGTACCTATGGTATCAAAAAACACGCCTAGAAAAATAATAAGTAATAGGAAAGCAAAAGCTACCCCAAGATTATCAATTGACTGCATAAAGGTTTCTGACCCTATGCTTAACAATAGTGCTATAAAAAAAGTTAGAAACGTTACTATTATGGCCGATATTATATTGCCTTTAGTTATGTAATTCATACTTTGCTATTCCCCCATAAAAAAGGGTGGTGGCGAAAGGTTGTTTATCGAGTAAACGCTGCGACATAGGTCCAGCAGGTTTTCCCAGTAGGACACCCAATTGTTGCCAAATGGGCGGTTTCCCTTTATGCCTACTCCATATCGTCACCGAATATGGAGCTGGATTACCACTAAGTACGCACTTTAATCCCCGATAAACCATGTGTGATTACATTCAGTCTAGGAGTTTTCCTCAACAACCCAAATCAATTTCTAGCCTCTTTTGCAGCAAACGGTTTCAAAGCAGAATTATAATGTCCCGGCCAAAGTAATTATAATTCATTAACGCTTATCCGCCGGCACCACTCAAGGCAGGCTACACTACACCCAGCTTTCACCAGAATGTAGGTTTTCTCAATATCAAAAAGATATTGAGCCTCCACAGATGGAGGGGTCATCTTCCGCATGCCCTTGCGGAGTGCCCCAACACCCTTAACTCCCAGCAATGACCCCCAACGGGGCGTCAGAAGCCATCACCAAAAGCTTCATCGATGTGCCCTTGACGGATTTTTAGGCCCGTCTTCAAAATTGATAGGATTGACTAGAATACTGCAACCTTTCGCCAAACTATCAGACAAATAGTATATCACACTAAAATTCACATATTCTACTTGTATTTATTTACATTCTCTTTATATTTTATTTTTATCATAATATAAGGTAATTTTTCAAATATGTTTATAAAAATATAAAACTTTATTTTGTTCTATCAAGAGTAAAGTACGCCAAATTACGTAAAAAATCAGCTTCTTTTCCAAATTCTTTCAAATTATCGATACTAGTATTTACACTTTCCTCAGCAAGCATTTTAGCTTTGTCTATTCCAAATAAGCTTACATAAGTAGTTTTATTATTTTTATCATCACTGCCTACTGGCTTTCCTAAGGTTTTTTGATCTCCCGTAACATCTAATAAATCATCAGTAATTTGAAAAGCTAATCCAAAATAGTTGGCATAAGTAGTTAAATAATCTAATTTTTCATTATCTAATCCACCAAGTATAGCACCGGCTCGTAATGAAGCTCTGAAAAGTTCTCCTGTTTTTAAGCTATGTAAAGTCTTAAGTGTATCATAGTTTATATTTTTTCCTTCAGAATCAAGATCAATTACTTGACCTCCTATCATACCTTCACTACCAGCAGCACTAGAAATTTCTTTAATTACTCTAACAACATTTAATGGTTGAATACCATTAATAGCTATATTATTAGCTATTAGTTGAAAAGCATAAGTTAGTAAAGCATCTCCTGTAAGTATCGCATTAGCCTCACCATAAACTTTGTGACAAGTGGGCTTTCCTCGCCTAAAATCATCATTATCCATTGAAGGTAAGTCATCATGTACTAAAGAATACGAGTGTATAAGTTCCAAGGCACAAGCAGTAGGTATTACTTTTTCTTTTTCTATTCCAGCTATTAGAGCTCCCTCAAACACCATAATTGGTCTTAATCTTTTGCCACCATTAAATACAGCATAATGCATTGCCTCATGAATTATGGGAGGATAAGAATTCAAAGGAGGTAAATTTTGTTCGAGACATTCGTTAACATAGTTTCTTCTCGTATTGATTTGATCTTCAAAATCTTTAATGTTTAAATTCATAATCTGTCATTCCTTTAGATATATTAATCCTCAAATGAAATAAGTTCTACTTCACCTTGTAAAGTCTCTATTAATTTACTTATCTTGTAATCAGTAGCCTTTAATTCACTTTGGCAGTAAACTGAAAGTCTAACACCCTCTTCAAACAGCTTTAGTGCTTCTTGAAGCTCTAATTCACCTGATTCAAGTTTGTCAACAATAGCTTCTAGTTTTTGTAAAGCTTCTTCAAAGCTTATTTTTTCCATTTAATCCATACTCCTTACCTGTTACTATAGCTTCGATAATACCATCTTGGACCTTTATATTAAGATTATCTTTTTCATTTATAAATTCTATACTTTTGACAATTTCTTCATCCTTAACAGTAATCGAATAACCTCTATTCAAAATTTTAAGAGGACTTAAATTATCTAAACTAGTACTTAAATTAACGAGTTTATGATGCTTATCCTTTGTTAAATCTGAAAAACTTTTGATTAATCTTCTTTGTAAGTCAATTAAATTTTTATTGTATTGATTTATCATTACTTCTGGTGTCGTCCATACTCTTTTTAACATTATTCTATCAAAAAATTCAATATTGTTTGAAATTTTTCTTTCTATAGACCTTACTATTCTTTTATTAATATTTTCTAGTTCTGATTTAATTATATTTAAATCTGGCACTGCAAGCTGTGCTGCTTGCGTAGGAGTTGCAGCTCTTAAATCAGCAGCAAAATCACACAAGCTAAAATCGGTTTCGTGTCCAACCGCTGATATTACTGGAATCTTTGAATAATATATAGCTTTTACAACTTTTTCACTATTAAAAGCCATTAAATCTTCTAAAGACCCTCCTCCGCGACCTATAATTATCACATCTAAATTCTGATATTTATTAAGATTTTTAATTGCACATGCTAATTCGTAAGGTGCTTCCTCACCTTGTACTGAACTATGTGCAATTATAATATGTACTAAATAGTTTCTCTCCTTTAAAACTTTTAAAATATCTCTTAAAGCAGCAGAATCTTGGGATGTTACTACACCTATTGTTTTGGCAAATTTCGGTATTTGTTTTTTTGCTTTTTCATTAAAATATCCTTTTTGTCTTAAATCTTCTTTTAATTGCTCTAGATATAAAAATAAGCCACCTTTACCATAAGGTTGCATTTCCTCTACATAAATCTGGTACCTACCTTGTTTATTATAAACTGATACATAACCACGAATTAAAACTTCCATTCCATTTTCTGGTTCAAATTTTAAATTTCTAACTCTACTTTTAAACATCACTGAACTTACTGAAGAATATTTATCTTTTAAGGTAAAGTAAAGATGGCCAGATTGTTGATATAGCTTAACTCCTGAAAGTTCTCCTTTTATCCAAAAATCAGATAGGATTAAGTCATTTTCTAAAAGTTTATTAATATGTTTATTTAAATCACTAACAGAAAAATAATCGTTCACTTTAATAAACACTCCCACCCTGCACTTTACATTCATGCAAGATTTTTGCTAATAAAGCTACTCCCACTGCATTATCTGTGCTAAGATTAGGTTTAGCAAAAAAAAGTTTTAAACCAACTGCAGGATGCTCTAATCGCTCTTTTAAACGATTTTTTATAATTGAATTGGCCATTACTCCACCGACTAAAAGCATATAATTATATCCTGTATTTTCCGCTTGTTTTATTAGACTTTTTTCTAATGTGTTTGCTATACACCTAAACACAGCATATGAAACATCTTCATGTGAGTAACCTTCTTTTAGAAGTTTTAATGCCCTAGTCTCTGCCCCAGAAAATGAAAAAGTCTTATCTGCTACACTTGAAGGTATTGTTATGTCCTCGTTTTTAAATAGTGCTAACTGTTCCATAGGTTTCCCAGAAGGAAAAAATAAGCCCATTGCAACTCCTATTCTATCAATAAATTGACCTGCATGAATATCACTAGTCTCTTGTACAATTTGAACTTCAAATACTGTACTATCACTAGGTTTAACAGTTATTATTTCAGAAGTACCTCCTGATAAATGGGCTGTAATAAAATTTTTATCAATTAAGCTCATGTTGTCTAAAATTCCAGCGGCAATGTGCCCTTGTTGATGACTAATTTCATATAAAGGCACATTAGCAGAAATACTTGCAACCTGAGCATGAGATAGTCCGGCTAGAAAAACTGGCATATAGCTTTCTTGGGTATCTCTAGGTTGGGAGCTAACTGCTATTGCTTTAATGTATTTATCTCTTATTATAGATTTTATTTCTTGAAATAAAACAGGGAGGTTTTTTATATGTAGAAAGAGGGCTTCTGACTGTCTTAACCCTCTTTTCCCCTTACTAACTTCCAATGTAATTCGTTTATCAGCTATAATATTATTATTAGAATCGAGTAATGCAATAGAAGTTGTATAAGCACTAGTATCAATACCTAAATATAAACTCATTTTTTCTCACCACTAATTTTATCTAATATTGCATTTACAAATTTCCCCGAATTCTCATCACCATATTTTTTCGATATTTCTATAGCTTCATCAATTGCTATTACGTCCTCAGTACTATCTATATATAAAATCTCATAGCTTGCTAATCGCATAATATTGCGATCAACACTTAGCATTCTTTCTATACTCCAGTCTCTTGCATAGACCATAATTTTTTTATCAATTACATCCAAATTTTTTAAACATCCATCAACTAACTCCCAAGAAAAAGAATAATCATTGTCTTTTAATTTTTTTTCTCTAAGTAAGTATTCAAAAGCTTGTTTGGGATCTGCTTCTACTTGGTCAACTTGAAATAACACTTTAAATGCTATTTCTCGAGCTTTTCTTCTACTCAATGTTTATCTTCCTTCCAAAAATCACTTTTCTTTAAACATCTTGTGTAACCACTGTTCAAACCCCTTGTTTTCATCTAATCTCTTTCCAATAAGGTACCCCAAAACTATGCAAAAGATTATAAATATAGCCTTTAAAAAACCATATGTTATAAATAAAATACTTGCAACTAGTCCAAGAAGAACACCAACTACTTTTCCTCGGTGTTCTTGGAACATTGATAATAAAATTTTTTCCCACATAAATCAACATGCCCCCTTAATCATTAGCAGGCTTGGAATGTGCATAAAAGTCATCTATTAACACATTTATATCAGTAGCACTAAGGCCGCCTATGTCATGCAAATGTTCTTTAACAGTTTTTTGAATATTTTGGCTAAGTTCAGGAACATTATAATCTGGATTAATTAAAACCCGCATTTGCACTGTTAATCCATTTGTAGTATTTTTCACATCTGTTTTTATTTCTTTTAATCCTTCAACCTGTTTAACTGCTTTCATAATAATAACTTTTATTGCTGGAATAGTTATTAAGACTTGTCCCAAAACACCGTCTGTTACAGTAACTGATTGGGGCTTTGGTTTCTTCTTTAGGGATACAACAATAACCCATAGAGCAAAACCAATCAACAATACAGCAACAGCAATTAATATGATCTGATTTTGAGTAGTAGCTAATGCTAATTCTATATAGTATGACAGTTGTAACCCACCTAAAGCTGTGCTTAGAGCTACACCTGAAATAAAAATTAGCAATAAGCTATATAAAATCAATACTGTTCTCCATATCATTGGCATAACTACCTCTCCTTTCCAATTAGGAATGACACAGATAACCCCCTGCTAAACAGGGGGTTCTATTATTCGTTAATTAAAATATCGCTAGAATGCCTCAGGTGTTATTTCTTCTTCTTCTTCTTGATTATCTCTTTTCATAATAACAGAAACTATATGTACATTAACTGATGCCACATTAAGTCCAGTCATAGTTTCTACTGCTACACTGACTTCTTTTTGTACATTTTCAGCTACTTCACGAATAGCGTAACCATATTCAACAACAATGTAAATATCTATAGAGGTTTCATTTTCATTAACCTCAACTTTTATACCTTTACCAAAGTTCTTTTTTCCTAACCTTTCAACTAAGTCAGTACTCCAGCCTCCACTCATTGAAGCAACACCTTCAATCTCAGCTGCTGCAAGTCCGGCTACAGTCGCTACGACTTCATCTGCTATACGAATAGCCCCTAATTCATTATCCATTTTGGATTTTTCATTTTCCATTATTTCACCTCCGTTTATTAGATGACATTTTACCAGTATTTGTTTTAATAAGCAAATTCCTTAGTACTCAGTCATTCTTCGCTGAATAAAGTTGGTATAAACTTCACCTTTTTGAAAAAATGCATTATTTAGTACTTGTAAATGAAATGGAATAGTTGTTTTTACTCCATCTACTTTAAATTCATTTAATGCTCTTTTCATCCTTGCAATCGCTTCAGTTCTATCATGCCCCCATACAATCAACTTAGCTACCATGGAATCATAATATGGAGGTATAGTATAACCTGTATAAACCGAAGAATCTATCCTTACACCAGGCCCTCCTGGTAGTAAGTATTTATGCACATTACCAGGTGAAGGAATAAAATCATCATTGGGATCTTCAGCATTTACTCTACACTCAATAGCCCAACCTGTAAGTTTAATATCATTTTGAGAATAACCTAATGACTCTCCGGCTGCTATTCTTATTTGTTCTTTTATAATATCTATACCTGTTATCATTTCAGTCACAGGATGTTCAACTTGAATCCTTGTATTCATCTCTATAAAATAAAAGTTTTTATTTTTATCTACTAAAAACTCAACTGTACCTGCACTAAAATAATTTGCCGCTTTTGCCGCCTTTACTGCTGCATTTCCCATTTTGTTACGTAATTCTTCATCTGCAAACGGAGAAGGTGCTTCTTCCAAAAGCTTTTGATTTCTTCTTTGAATTGAACAGTCTCTTTCACCTAAATGTACTATATTACCATGCTCATCTCCAAGTATTTGAATTTCAATATGTCTAGGTTCTTCAATATATTTTTCTATATAAACCTCACCATTACCGAAAGCTGATTCTGCTTCCATTTTTGCCATATTAATGGCTTCCTTTAAAGATTCACTATTATGTGCAAGTCGCATACCCCGACCTCCACCACCAGCTGAGGCTTTTATCATTACTGGGTAACCTATTTGTTCTGCTAATTTTTTTGCTTCTTCATATTCTGTTATAGCTCCATCACTACCAGGAACTAGCGGTACATTTGCTGCTTGAACTACTTCTCTTGCTTTCACCTTATCTCCCATTGCATTAATAACATTAGGATTAGGTCCGATAAACTTTATATTATATGTTTGACACATTTCTGCGAAGTAAGCATTTTCAGCCAAAAAACCATATCCCGGATGAATGGCATCTACTTTCATGTTTTTAGCTGCTGCTATTATATTAGAAATATTCAAATAGCTTTGATTTGCAGGAGCATTCCCGATACAAATAGCTTCATCAGCCATTTGCACATGAAGTGCATCTTTATCTGCTTTAGAATAAACTGCTATTGTTGGTATATTTAATTCATTACATGCACGTATTATTCTTACAGCTATTTCACCACGATTTGCAATTAGTATTTTAGAAAACAATTGATCAACTCCTATTTTTTATCTATTAAAAATAGTGTTTGTCCATATTCTACCGGTTCAGCATTTTCTACACATATTTGTGCAATAGTACCATCAAACTCTGCTTTTATTTCATTCATTAATTTCATGGCTTCAACAATACAAAGTGTTTGCCCCTTTTCTACTATATCTCCCACCTGAACATAAGGATCAGAGTCTGGTGATGGTGCAGCATAGAAAGTGCCTACCATTGGCGAACTAACTTCCTCTAAATCATCACTAGAAACCTCTACCTCTACTTCTTCTTCCTCTATTTTTTCCTTTACTGGTTTATTAGTCACTTCATTGGAAGATATCTCATTTTTATCACTTACTGATTTTCTTAAACTTAAGCGATAATCATCCTTCTGTACGTCAAGCTCTGCAACAGAAGTTTGGTCAATTAGCAAAATAAGTTCTCTAATATCATCTATATTCATGTCTTCATCTCCCCTGTTCAATGGTCTTTTTTTGGATTTAGTAAGCTTTTGCTTCTTAGAAATGTTACTTTCCTGTTCTAATTCCTCACTCACTTCATCTGCTGATAATATTTGGGGTTTATCTTCATCGCCTCTGTTTTGACGGAATTCCAGATATTTAAGTGCTACTTGAGGAAATAAAAGATAAGATAGTATATCTTCTTCAGTTTCAGCTAAATGCTGTATTTCTTGTTTACCTTTGTCCCAAGCAGGTTCTAATAAGTTTGCAGGGCGTTCAGTTACAACCACTTCATCACCAATTATCTTTTCTTTTATTTCATTATTAATAGTTTCAGGTGGCTTACCATACAAGCCACGAACATAATCTTTCACTTCACCTGGACAAAGCTTATATCTTTCGCCCGTCAGTACATTTAAAACAGCCTGTATTCCAATTATTTGGCTTGTAGGGGTAACTAAAGGTGGATATCCTAAATCTTCTCTTACTCTAGGTATTTCTTCCAATACATCTTCCATTTTATCAGAAGCATTTTGTTCTTCTAATTGTGATACTAAATTGGTAATCATACCACCAGGAACCTGATGTTCGAACACCTTCATGTCTGTAATCCTTGTAACCCCGCGCTCAAAACCTTTATGTTTGCGTATCTGCTCAAAATGAGTAGCTACATTAAATAGTTTGCTCAAATCAAGACCTGTATCCCAATCAGTATATTGTAGTGCTCTAACAATTGTTTCAACAGGAGGTTGGGATGAGCCAAATGCCATTGGTACACTTGCAGTATCAATAACATCAACACCTGCTTCTGCGGCTTTTAAACATGCTGCAATAGCTAACCCTCCAATGTAATGTGTATGTAATTGTACTGGTATATTTAGTTTTTCCTTTAAAGCTGATACTAAATCATAGGATACATATGGTGCTAAAAGACCAGCCATATCCTTAATACATATCGAATCGGCGCCCATATCCTGAAGCTTTAAAGCAGTATCAACAAAATGATCCATTGAATGAACTGGACTAATAGTATAAACAACACATGCTTGAACATGTTTACCTGTTTTCTTAGTTGCTTTTATACTAGTTTCTAAATTTCTAATATCATTCAATGCATCAAAAACACGAAAGATATCTATGCCATTTTCTGCTGATTTTTGAACAAATCTTTCTACTATATCATCTGAATAATGCATATACCCTACTAATGACTGACCTCTTAACAACATTTGAAGTTCAGTATTTTTCACATATTTTCTAATTGTACGCAATCTTTCCCAAGGATCTTCATTCAGATAACGCAAACACACATCATATGTAGCTCCACCCCAAACCTCAAGCGAATGATATCCAATATTATCTAAGGTTTCAAGAACGGGAAGCATGTCATCAGTTGTCATTCTTGTTGCCCATAAACTTTGGTGACCATCCCGTAAGCTAGTATCTGTAATTTTTATCTTACCCATTTTTGTTTACCTCCCTGTTAAAGCCAATTATCATTATTATATTTATTAGTTCGTAATTTTAATTCCACTGTAAAAAGCCACTCATTGTCCTTTATTTCGGTTTTAGCTTAACACTTATCATCTAGGTTTTTCACCTTAATCTATACAACCCTTACTATTCGGGGTTTTAACAAACAAGTTAGCTAAGCGTTAAGTTTTTTTAATTGCTTTTTGTAGCAGAACCAATTTTTATATATGAAGTTTTATATGTATACAAATATACTCAGACCATAGGTCTGAGTATTATAAACTGTAAACATTATAATTATAAATAGATTATATTTCAATGAAATAAGTCATGTATACTAAAAACAAAACATCTAAAAAATTAATCTTTGCCTTAAGGTTACTATATTTATACTAAAAAAGTAAAGAAAATTTATTCAGGTTCATGTATTATTATACTTACTTTATCTTCACTACAACCAGTTGCACTACTAACTAATTTTTTTATTTCTTCTTCCTTATCAACCCTTAATGCTGTTGATTCTACTACTACAGTAGTAGTTTCTGGCATAATTATAACAACACATTCTTTAAAGCCTTTAGATTTGATAAAACTTTCTGCTTTTAGTTCTTTTTCAATATCTTCAGTTATTGCAACTAATCTTTCTGAAGCTACTTCTTTTGCACGTGGCTCTTGTGACTGATCATTAATAATATCACGTAATAATTCTATCTGTTTTCCCCTTACCCTTTCACGCTCTATTCTATACTGAGCAAAAAATGTAGTCTTTTTTTCGTCTTTATTTTCTTTTATTTGTTTTTCAATCTCCCCAGTAATAACTGATTCATTTTGTTCCTCGTTTTCACTGACTGGTTCTTGTAAGGTTAGATTTACTAAACTTATCCCTACTATAAGTATTAGTATACTAACTATACCTATAATTGTTTTTTTACGATTTAACACCATTTTCAATCCCCCTTCCTAGGCACTACCCTTACTTGGTGGGGAGATATGTTCAAAAGGGTTGATGTAACATCAGTTAGTTTTTCTTTTATAACTGAGCTTCTTGCTCCTTCTGCAACTACTAATACTCCAACTACCTCTGGTGATTTTTTTTCTAGTAATAAGGCCTCTCCAGTAGAAACTGCTAAATCTCTAGTTTGATTTTCCTCTATAATCTTTCTATCTCCGCCAGTGTTATCTGTTTCATAAGTTTCTCTTCTTTCATCTCTCTTGTTCGTGGCATATGTTTTTACACCCTCTGACGAAAGATTTAGACTAACATTTACTATACCAGCTCCGTTTATTTGACTAAGAATTGCCTCTAATTCTCTAGAAAGTTCATTTTTAACATTGCCCGTTTCAACGCTTGACTGTTTAATATTTGTTGAATCTATAATTTTGGTAGTCTCTTCCTCAGGTGTTTTGCCCATAGGCCAAATTAGTGCTAATATCCCTAAACTAATTATTAAAACCAACAAATATTTGCTCTTTTTTCCCATATTGGGTAGTTTCTCCGTTTTTTCTTTGTCATCTGACCCCCTAATCCATTCCTCTATCATAATTTTAACCCCCTTGAAATTCTATTTGTATATCAACATCTTTTAATCCAAAGACATTGTTAATTACCGTTATAATTCTATTTTCTAGATTAGTATAATCGACATATTCATCAGTTGAGCTTTCAGTATTTAATATATCTACTGATTCAATTTCTTCAATGTCGCTATTGTTTTCAGGTGTAACTTCTAAATATATTTTTTCAATAATCCCATCTTGATCTGTTTTCAACTCTGTTTGGACTTCTTCAACACCAGGAACAAGTAATGCCATTGAGCTTATTTGACCCTGCATTTTTTCAAGTACAGTATTACTACTAACATTCACTATTCTTTCATTAAGCTCTTGAGCATCAACCATTATTTTTTCCTCAATAGACTCATCAACTGTATAATCCCAAAAATCTAATTTTAAATCATGATTGCTAAAAATAAAGCTTAAGGCAGGATTTAATATTGCTATTAATACAAATAATCCTACTGCGAATCGAACAAATGGTTTTATACTGCCATCAGGTAACAATAATTCTAAAAAACTTGCAATAATAATTATTACTAAGAGGCTTTGGACTATAGTTATTAGTACTTCCATATCAACCCCCCATTAACGAGTCATCATATGATTAGTCATTCCAGCTAACATTGCTAGCATTATTAAAAACATTAAACCCACAGAAGCTACAGCAGATAACATTAGAAAGAGATGAGTACTCATTATTTCTAATACAGAAGCTGTTCTAGAATCACCAATCGGCTCAACTATTGCGGCTGCTATTTTATAAATTAAAGCTATAGCTGCAATTTTTAATAAAGGAAAAAGAATAATACCAAATATTATTAAAACTCCGTATATACTAACAGCTTGCTTAAGTAATATTACATATCCCGCAGCTACCTCTATAGTATCGGAAAACATTTTACCTACAACGGGTATTGCATTATCAGTAACAAATTTAGTAGTACGGAGAGTAACCTTATCTAAAACAGAAGCATAAACAGCTCTTAAAGTAACAATCCCAACAAATATAGTTAAAAAGAAACCTAATGATAATTGTGCAAGCTGACTAACAAACTTAGCCATACGAGCAACTTTAACCGTATCTGACATTTGATTTATTATGTGTAATAAAGCTGACATAATAATTAGAGGAAAAACTACTGATTTAATTAAATTAGCAAAGACTGTAGCTGCTGACATTAGTACAGGAAAAACCATTAATGAAGTATTTATATTCCCTAATCCAGCTATAAGTATTACCATCTGAGGAAGCATTGCCATCATAAAAGCGACCATATTATCAATAGTTTGATGACCTATATTTAATACAATTTGGAATGAATTTAGTGCAATAGCACTAAGAGCAAGAAAACAAGCTAAATATGAAACTTTAGCAATACTAGATGAAAATGAATTTTGCAAATTAACTAATAAAGCTGACAAAACAGATAATAATAATATTTTTCCCAATAAACTTGAGTTAGCTAAAATCTCTTTAAATAAACCTTGGAGTATATTTTCACATACTTCAGCAAAATCAAATGACCATTCACCTCTAACAAAGCCAATTATCCAATCCTTGACCGTTTTATTTTCAAAAAATGGACTTATTTCATCATCAATTTGGTTTTTATACTCTTCTAATGTGCTCATGTCTAAACTATGTAAAGCCTCGTGTATAGAAACAACTGATTGTGCACTCTCGTGATCATCAAAACTATATGCAATAGCTGATGGTACCAGTATAAAAATTGTTATTAGAATAGATATTGCTAATATCTTTTTCATAATCAACACTCACTTTAATTAAATTATCTTGGCATTAATTCCATTAGAGAATCTAATATAGCTATCATTATTGGTAGAGCAAGAACAGCAATTATAATTTTTGCAGCAAACTCTACTTTTTTTGCTACTGCATGTTCTCCAGCATCCTGACAAATCGCTGCAGCAAATTCTCCTAAGTAAGCTACACCCAGGATTTTTAGTATTGTAGTTAAGAAAAAGTAATTCATCTCAGCACGCCTAGCTAATTCCTGCATTACATTAACAATAGCTGCCATTTTGTCCATTAGAAACATAAAAATCATTACACCAAACACCAAGCTTAGCATTATTGCCATGACTGGTTTTTGCTGTCGTAGTATCATTAAAAGCATCGTAGTGATTAATGCCATCCCCACAATTTGAGCAATTTCCACTAAACTCGCTCCTTTTCAAACTATATGTATTTGGGGTATAAATAACAGTATTAATTATGAACTATAATTTAAATACTGAGCGTACAACCGTGAATAATTGGCTCATTAATTGAACTACGATAATAAATACAACTACTACTCCTGCTAGCGTTAGTAGTTCGGCCTGTTCTTCTTTCTTAGCTTGTTTTAAAACTATGGTTAAAACGGAAATAAGTATTCCTATACCAGCAATTCGAAACAGAATATCAATATCCATAAATTTACCCCCATTTCTCAAAATAAAAAGTAATAAAATGTTTTCATAAGTGTTTTAACATTTATCTAAATAAGTAAAAGAACAATCATGGCTCCTAAAATAAATCCGCCATAAGTCCATAGTTTTTGACCTGAATTTACTTCTGCTCTGGCTTTTTCTTCTTGAATAACTAACTCTTCTTGAATTAAATTAAAAAATTTTCTTTGCTCAAAAGCATCAGACATGCCAATTTGAAGTGCTATAGAACGTAGTAACTCGATATCCTCGGGTTTTAAATCAGAATTTTTGTACAATTTTTCTAGACCTTTTTCCCACGCTTCTGCAGCTGTAACCCCTTCTTTATTGCTTAGTGCCTTTGAGCTCTCTTTGAATAAACCATTTACTGGAAATGGGGAAAAATTTGCTGTTCTTTCTAATGCTCGCGATAAAGGGGTATGCATATAACTTATTTCCTTTTCCAAAAAACCAATAGCTAAACGCAGAGATTTTATTTCTTCTACTCTATTTTGAATTTTTTTAGCACCTAGAAGACCAAAAACACCACAACCTCCTATGACTAATGCTATTCCAATAGTTTTAATTAAAAACATATTAATCCCACCTTACTACTTCTTCGATGGAACCGGGTCCATTACGCCTAGACAGTATAATCCCAATTTTAAAAGCTCCACTTGAAATTAAACCTTTTAAAATAGGTCGCTTTTTTACTTCTTCAATATTTTTAGCATGAACTGTAGTAATTACAGTCACACCAGCATTTATACATTCTTCAATAGCTTCAACATCTTTTTTTCTGCCAATTTCATCAGTTACTACGACTTGAGGAGATAACGACCTGGTCGCCATTATCATCCCCATTGCTTTAGGACAAGAATCAAGTACATCAGTCCTAGGTCCAACATCAAGCTGTGGTATTCCTTTAAAAGATCCAGCTAATTCCGAACGTTCATCAATAAGGGCTACATTAAGACCTTTATTATTTCTATAACCTTTAGAAATAGCACGAGCAATATCCCGTAAAATTGTTGTTTTACCACACCTAGGAGGTGATATAATCAAGGTATTTTTAGGAAGAGATCGTTGTGGGTAAATTAATGGTAAAATATGTACACTGCAGTTGTTTATTTCCCGAGCTACCCTAATAGCTATACCGGAAAAATCTTTTATTGTTTTAATATCTCCTCCGTTTAAAACCACCTGACCGGCAAGCCCTACTCTATGACCACCTGGTATAGTAATAAAACCTCTTTTTATTTCTTCTTCAAATGCATAAAGTGAATTATCACTTATTGAAGCTATTGTGCGATACAAGTCTACTTCGTCGGCTATATAACCTTCATCTAGTTCATCAGTAAATATCCCTTTATTATTAACTGTATAATCCTTATCGCCTAGTTTTATTATCAAAGGTTTACCACAACGAAGTCTTATTTCTTCTAATAAAGTATAATCTTGGCTTCTTAAATTAAGAATTAAATCTTTTATTTTAGGCGATAGGTAAGGGATAATATCCTTTTTTATGTTATTTTCATCTCGACAGAACATCTTACCACCACCCTTGCTTTAAATAGATATTGGACTGTCCAAAAAAATATGCCATCTTATTGTAAATTAGTTAATAAATAGCTCAATAAACTTAAAAAGTCATGCTTTTTAAAAAGCATGACCACTAATTAACCAAAAAAAAAAGAACGCAAACGCGTTCTTTTTAATATTTTTTAAGATGGTGAAGGATTAGAAAAATCTAATGTACCATCTCCTTCTTCATAAACATAATCAAATGAACCATCATTAATGAAAACAACTTCATTGCATTTTGGACAAATTATTTCCACTACATCATCAACATCTAAGACATCACTTTCAAAATATATCGGTTCTCCACAATCATCACAACTTAATTCTACATAATCAGTATCTTCTGAATATAAGTAGTCATTATCAAAATCCATTTCATCATATATATCTTCTTCTAATACACAAAGATCCTCATCAATACTTTCAACATATTCTTTCATATCCTCAAAATCTTCTTCTATATCTGTTATCCTATCGGCTATTTCATTTAAAACCTCTAGCATACCAGATAAAATTTTGCCTTGAGGAGAATTATCTGCTATATTAAGCCCTTCACTTAAGCCTTGCAAATAACTGACTTTTTCACAAATATCTCTCACGTTTAAACCTCCTTCTTTTTATGAACCATCATTAATTTAATAATAGTATTTGTCCAAAAAAGGAGATTTACACTAGAATTTTATTTTTTCTTTATGCTCTTTCCATATATTGCCCTGTGCGGGTATCAATACGTAATTTATCACCTGTTTCTATAAATAAAGGTACTTGGACTGTAACTCCTGTTTCAACTGTAGCACCTTTTGTTGCACCTGTTGCAGTATCACCTTTAATACCTGGTTCTGTTTCAACAACCTCTAATTCAACAAAATTAGGTAGTTCAACACCTATAATATTGTTCTGGAAAAACAGTACATGTATGTTCATATTTTCAAGTAACCATTTAGAACCTTCACCTAGTATTTCATCAGAAATAGATATTTGTTCAAAATCTTGATTGTCCATGAATACAAAACCATCGCCATCATTGTATAAATATTGCATTTCTTTTCTTTCTAAATGTGCTTTATTTACCTTCTCTCCACCACGAAATGTTTTTTCGATTATTCCACCAGTTTTAATGTTTTTCAATTTTGAACGAACAAATGCTGCTCCTTTACCTGGCTTTACATGCTGAAAATCAACAACTTGATAAGCTTGATCATCTAATTCAATTGTTAATCCCGTTTTAAAATCATTTACAGAAATCATTACTATCCCTCCACTATATAATTAGTAATTTTTTATCAGATTGGGTTATAACCTCGCAGTCCCCATTTTTAACTATTACGGTATCTTCTATCCTTATTCCTCCCCATCCGGGGATATAAATACCTGGCTCAACAGTCACTACCATATTTTCTTCTAATAACATTTTGCTAGTTGATGATAATCTCGGGTTTTCATGCACCTCTAATCCTACCCCATGTCCTGTACTATGTGCAAAATAAGAATCTAAATCATACTTTTTTAAATATGTTCGTACTTTATCATCAACTTCAGAACAAACCACTCCAGCTCTTACTGAAGATAAACCTATTTTTTGAGCTTCTAATAGTCTTTTATATAAATCATAAAACTTAGAATAACTTTCCTTTACTATAACTGTTCTAGTCATATCAGAAGCATAACCTTTGTAAAAACCGCCAAAATCCATTGTAACCATATCTTTTTCTTCAAGCAATTTGTCATCCGGCTTCCCATGAGGCAATGAAGCTTTCTTTCCTGAAACTACAATAGTATCAAATGCGTGTTTTTCAGCTCCGTATTCTTTTAAAAGTAACTCTATTCTATTAGCAATTACCTTTTCTTTTACTCCTGGTTTTATATATTTTTTTATTTCACTAAAAACTTTATCTCCTATACTAGCAGCAAACCGCAACAGTTCTAGTTCTGATTCTTCTTTTTTCACTCTAAGCTGTTCTATAATATTAGTATATCCTTCTATCGAGTTATAATATTTTTTTAAGTTAGTATAATCTGCATAAGACATTGCCTCAGCTTCAAATCCTATTTTATTTATTTTCAAATCTAGGTTTGTTAAAAAATTAAAGCCAGGTTGTGTGTTTTTAACTAGTTCCCAATCATTTGAGCACTCTTTTTCAACTTGTTCATAATATCTAGAATCTGTAATAATATAAAGCTCATCATTAGTAACTAATAGCTTAGCATCTGCTCCTGCACTAAAATTAGATATATACCTTATATTTTCTGGCTTAGTTATTAAAAAACCCTCTATGTTTTCATTATTCATTAAAGTCCTAAATTTTTCAATACGATTAATAATTACCATCCACCTCAATCATTATTAATTGATTAAATAAGAATATGCTGCTTTTAAAGCTAAAAAATAGCTATCAACACCGAGGCCATATATTCCTCCTAATGCAGCAGTAGCAGTTATTGAGTTATGTCTAAATGATTCACGAGAATATATGTTAGATATGTGTACTTCTATATATGGTATTTCAACACTTTTTAGTGCATCTAATAAAGCAATACTATAGTGAGTTAGTGCCCCTGGATTTATTATAATAAAATCTATAACATTATTAGATTTATGTATTTTATCTATTAAATTACCCTCATGATTTGACTGGAAAAATTCTATATTAAGCCCTAGTTCATAAGCTTGTTTTTTTAGTTGTTCATTTATTATCTCTAAGCTGATATCTCCATATACTTCTTTTTCCCTCTTACCTAACATATTTAGATTAGGACCATTTATAACTAAAACATTTTTTTCACTGTCAGAATTCAATATAATCACTCCAATGCTATTAATACAAAATAATTTATAATTATTCATCATTTGCTTTGCAAATATATTTTGGCAGTGGAATCTATTCTTAATTCTGATTCCACTGCCAAAAGCTAAACTTAGAGTATGGAATCGGCTGAGCTAAACCAGCTAACATTAAAGGGATGGCTTTTACCAAAGTTTCTGATAAAGCATAGGTACTACCAAAAGCCCCATTAAACATTCGTATATATGTATTTAGCGGATCATAACCATAAAGATAAAGGAAGGCGACCTTCGCGTACACATTTTTTCTGATTTATTCTCCACCAACACTAATACTTTTTAATCTTATTGTTGAAGCTGCTTTACTTCCAAAAAATCGCAAATCATTCCCAACAGAATCTATGTCTTGTAAAAAATCAATTAAATTTCCCGCAATAGTTATGCCCCTAACGGGAATTGTCAATTTCCCATTTTCTATTAAAATACCAGCTGCTCCCACTGAGTAATCTCCTGATATGGGATTTGCTGTATGCATACCTAAAACCTCTGTTATATACAACCCTTTTTCTATATCTCCAATTAAATTCTCAGGACTAGCTTCACCGGGAGATATCATAAAATTACTCGTCCCAACAGACGGAAGTGTTCTAAAAGAACCCCTTTGTCCATTTCCTGTCGAAGTTACTCCTGCTTTATTTGCAGTATAAGTATCATATAAAAATCCTTTTAAAATCCCATTTTCAATTAATACATTATTTTGTGATGGGACTCCCTCACTGTCAAAAGGAAATGTAGCAATACCATCCTTAAAGGTAGCATCATCTACAATGTTTAACACTTTTGAACCTATCTGCTCCCCTTCTTTGCCAATAAACATTGATTTGCCTTTTTGCACAGAATCTGCTAAAACAGAATGAGCTAATACTCCCATAAACTTTGTAGCAACATATGGATCTAAAATGCAAGGAAGTTTTGCAGATTTCATGCTTTTAGCATTTAAGCTTCTTAATGCATTTTTAGCAGCTTCTTCCCCCACTTTCTTTGGCTCTAAATCGTTTATTTTGCTCTTCACCATCACTGAAAATCCATTTTCAGCACTATCATTTTCTTCAGCCACTAAAAAAATATATAAACCACTAAAGTTACCATTTCCAGCAGCAACTAACCCATTAGTATTCATTACAACTGATATAAACTCAGTATCTTCATAACCTGAACGCTCCACCAAACTTATCCTTTTATCTTGTGAGCGTGCAACCTCCTCAATTTCTTTAGACATGCTTACCTTATCTTCTAAAGAAACTTTTGCTATATTTGAATCAAATGTATCCATTGCCTCATAAGAAAAAGATCCTTTAGGTAAGATATTATTTTCATCAGCAGCCGAAAAAGCAGATATGGTTATAGCATTCTCGACGGCTTCCTTAATTGCATAATCTGTTAAATCACTTGTAAAGGAAAAACCTACTCTCCCATTATTTATAACTCTAAGACCCATGCCAATTTCTTCAGCTTCTTTTAAAGTTTCTACTTTTCCTCCTGATACCTCAATACTTAACTCTTTATCATAAAGCAGAAATACTTCTGCATCTACTCCCTTTTTTTTAGATAAATCTAAGGCTTTTTCTCCTGTATTAAGTAAATATTTTTCCATAATGTCACCTACTTTCAAATTTTTCTACTCATCACCCATTGCTGTTCCACCTACTGTCATTTCCTTTATTCTTATAGTAGGTTGTGCATCTGAGACTGGCACTCCTTGGCCATCTTTCCCACATACACCTATAGCAAAACCTAAATCATTGCCTACTTTATCAATATCAGCTAATGCTTTTGGTCCATTTCCACTTAAGGTAGCCCCTCGCACTGGGTATTTGATTTCTCCGTTTTCTATTATATATCCCTCTTGTACGTCAAATACAAAATCACCATTGGTGGTATTAACCTGTCCACCGCCCATCTTCTTAACCAATAAGCCTTTAGCTGTACTTTTTATTATTTCCTCGGGATCATCTTTCCCTGATGCTATATAGGTATTAGTCATCCTAGGTATAGGTTTATGTTGATAAGACTCTCGTCTACCATTCCCAGTAAAAGAAACCCCTTCTTTCTCTGCTGTAATATAATCATTCATATAATTTTTTAATACACCATTTTCAATCAAAACGTTTTTTTGAGTTGGGTTTCCTTCATCATCAAACCTTAATGTGCCATATTCACCCAGCATAGTTCCATCATCTATAACTGTTACACATTCTGCAGCAACTTTTTGTCCTAATTTACCTTTATATACTGATAACCCCTTTTGAACTAAATCTAATTCTAAACCATGCCCACATGCTTCATGCACCATAGTCCCTCCTGCTTCTGCCGACATTACAACAGGCATTCTACCAGCAGGAGCCTGTTTAGCAGAAAGCATTTTTATTGCTCTTAAACCTGCTTTTTCTGCTAAATCTTCTACAGAAAACTCACCAAAAATCTCCCAGCCTCGTACTCCAGCTACTGATTCATAACCTGTCTGAATAATGCCATCCCTTGCAGCAACAACATTAATCATAAATCTTACTCTTGCAAGCTCATCTTCTACTAATACCCCATTAGAATTGGCTATTTGTTTTTTTTTGTGAACATCTCCCACAGAAACTGTAACCTGTTTCACCTCTTCACCTAGACTTCGTGCTTTATTATTAGCTCTTAAAACTAAATCTATTTTGTCCTTAAAATCTACTGATTCCGGCATAACTTTATAGTCTATTTCAAAAGAAGGTTGCCTAGTTTCTAAGTTGATAGCAGTATCAACTTTTTCTTTAAATTCAGTTGCCTTTGCAGCCACTGTTGCAGTCTTTAGTAGTCCCTCTTCAGACAAATCATTGGTGTAAGCATACGCTGTATGACCATCTTTAATTACCCTTATTCCTGCGCCTTTTTCTCTACCATTATTAATTTTTTCGATTTTATCATCTTCACAAAATATACTATTTACTTTTTTTTCTTCTATATAAATTTCTGCAAAATCGCCACCTTTTGACATAGCTTCAGTTAAAACCTTTGATAGCACTATTTTGTCTAAAATCATAAAAAAACCTCCTTCATGGATATTTTTGCTAGGTTTAATATTAGACTACATTTAGAAGAATTGTCTATACTTAAGGTGTAACATATTTATTTAAATTACGTACTAAATATAGCCTCTCTTGTTAGTATATATTAACAACTAGTTTTCAATACCCTAAAGTATTAGCAAATACTTTATTAATACTCATTATTATCGTAGAACATCGTTAAATGAATGTTTAATCTAGCCGTTTCCTCTTCATCCCACAACAATTCAGTTTTCTCTATAACTATCAAGCGTTCTTTTCTTTCAATTGCATTTAAAAAATCTAGCAACTCCAAATCATTTCCAACTGCAGATAATATGTAACTAACATTCTTTATTAACTCATCAGAATCTATGTAATCGTTATCTCTATACACTATAGATATTAGATTAATATTCTTCTTTTGAGCAATTTCTTCTATTAAATTTATTACATCAGAAAGCAATGGATCATTAGGTATAAGTATTTGTTGTTTATAATGTTGCTCTTGTACTACAGAAAGCATTGTTTCTAAGTGTTCACTAGATACTTTCTTGTCATCTACTAACTCCACATAATTTGCTAATTGATTATTTTCTTGGCTAGCAGTCAATATTTTTTCTTGAGTAGGCAAATAAAACACATTGTAAAATAAATAAATTATACATAACCAAAATAATATAAAAAGAAATATTCTCTCTCTTAAAGACAAAGCTCTCACAATTACCCCTCCCACTTTACAGCAATACTAAAATCTATAATTTCTTCATCAGTAAGATTAGTAGATACTTCTTTAATTAAGCTCAAATCCTCTATATTGCTTAAATTGTTTATAAAAGCAGAAACATTCTTGTATCGTGCTGTACTTCCATAAATTAATACCATTTCATCAGTTAATTGAATTCTATATAAATTCACTTTAGCAGGCATATTTATTATTACACCTTTTATAATATCAGCAGTTATTTTGGGGGAGTGTATTTGATCTATAGCCTCTTGCCTTTTAAGAAATGCTTTTTCTAATTGGGTAACTTTAGACAAGTTTTCATTATATTCCATCAAATTATTTGCTGAAATTTCCAGTTGTTGATTTAATATAATTTGTTCATTTTTTTTATTGACTTGATAGTAATATAAAAAAAATATGCATCCACATATTAATAAACTTATTACGGTAAAGCTTATAATTTCAACTTTTAAAGGTGAAAGTAAAACTTTATCCTTTTCTGGTAATAAATTCACCCTTATCTTACTTTTCTCCATTAAGAAACCCCTCGCATAGCTAATCCTAATGCTATAGCTAAATCTGATTTAAATTTATCTTTTTCATTAGAATTATCAACCGACTTTAAAGCTAAAGACTCTAACATATTCAAGTTTCCTATTTTTATACTTAAATAATTTTCTAAAAACATTGATACATCTCTGATTTTAGCTCCTCCTCCAACTATATAAAGTATTTCTGGTTTTGTTTCTGCAAAATCAATTGAATATTGCAATTCGAGTAATAAACTTCGTATTAAGTCTGGGTCTTGCAGCAAAATATCATTTATACTTAACTGACTTAGTTCATCTATATTAAAATTTTCATACAAAGTAGATACTCCAAACGGAATATTTCTAATAAATAAAGGTATCCCTTCAGAAAGAAGTGCAAATGTAGAACAAGATGAGCCAATATTTAAATATGCATAAAACTCTATATCTTCATTAAGCAATCTATTTACAGCTAAGGGTTCAATATCAACAGCAGCTAATTTAAGTCCCGCTATTTTACATATGTTTTTCAATGCATCAATTTGATCTCTTTTAGCCGCAACATAAAAAACTTCTACTTTTTTAACATTTTCAGATTCTATTACTCTAATAGGATGGACATCATAGTAGGTGTTATTTATAGGTATTGGTGAAAAAGTAGCAGCCATATATCCTGCAGCTTTTTTAATTTCTTTTTTATTCATGTAAGGCATAACCAGTATTTTACTAAAAACTTGCTTACCATAAACTTGAGTTATTACTTTTTTTCCTTTTATATTTATATCTTTAGAAATTTCACCCAGTTTTTCCCCAAGATATTGAGTATTTAATATAGTTCCAGCATTTACTGCCATTTCAGAAATATTAGTTACAAAATGCTGTACTACTATCGGCGTATTTTTCTTAATACTTACTTCTACAATTTTAAGTTGTCTACTACCTATATCTAATCCCACAAAAGACTTTGTTGGAACCACCATTACATCACCTTCTTATTTGTCATTAGTACATAAATAATTTATCTTCACTACGTAAGGATAATAATTTTTATTAGCTAAATAACTAAGGTATAGTACCTACAAATGAATTACCTCTACGTAATAATAAAGACATTACCGTTTAGTAAGAATAAGAAATAATTTCTCCTATCCCTAAACTGCTAAGACGATACACAAAAGCATCCAATAATTTATTGCAGTATTGAAAGTTTATTTGACTAGGAGTATTATCCCAATCTGTATAATCTTCAAAACCTAGTAAATCATCATGTAAAGATATATTAATGTGTTCCCTTGAATTTAGAGAACCTTTTATATTTAAGTTTGTTATATAGGAATTAATTTTAATATCTTGATGAGAAAGTACATACAAATATAAACTGCATGAAAGGTTTGATTGGGGAGGATCATTCGGATAAAGATTTAGGCTTATTTTAGAGTTGCTTAGTAAAAACAAACTAATATCACTTAAATCAAATAAATCCTCAATATAAAAATCTAGTTTTAAATTAGCAGGTGAACATATAATTATAGGATTACTACCAGAAGAATATAGAATATCATCAACTAATTTATCATTTTGCCTTAATATAATCTTTAATGTTTGTTGTTGTTTAATATCAATATATAGCATATTAGCCTTGATATCATTTAAATTTAGATAATATATATTATCAGTTACCTTCTCTAATTTATCTTTATGTATTACTTCCCATTGACCTAAGTCTTTAGCACTCAAAGTTTCTAAACTTTGTATTTCAACATTATTAAGAGAAGGATTGTGAGTAGAGGTTATAATATAGTCACTATTAATTATAAAATCTCTTGTATCAAAAGCTTTAGACTCTTGAATCATGGTGTGCAAAATAGGTGGTTCTTTAGAATTTAAGTAATTAAAATAATTAAAAAAAGTAGAAATATCATCTATAGCATTATTTATACTATTTACACCAACAACTTCATTATTTAAGTTAATTTTACTCCAAGGATTCCAACCTGTTTCTATAAACCAACCTGAGTCTTCTTCATTGTCAATCCAATAAGAGTTTAACTCTTTCTCATTGTATTTTCCTGCAACTGATAATTTGTTGCTTCTTATAATATAAAAAGGATATCCTCTAAAGCTTAACACTACATTTAAATTAACTTCTGCATTTTTATAAGTACTTTCTACTTCCACTACAACTGTACCATCACTATTAAAATTATTTATGTTAAATGAATTTACCGCTACTTCTGATTCATCACTTAGTTTTATTTTATCTAGTGCTAAAACCTCACTTCTTATACTTTTTATAGTTTTTTCATTTCTTAATCCTTGGATAATAACATCACGTACTACTTCAACTCCAGAATTTGCAGCATATAAAGCTTTCTCATTAGCATAATCATAATTAACCATTTGGTATTCCATAAATGCTATTTTAGAAGCCGATATTGCTAATATACTTAATAGTAAGAAAACCATAAGTGTTAGTATTATTAAACTACCTCGTTCGTTTTTCATTAGTTATCACCAGTTGACCCTTGACCAGCAATCCATGATATGTTTTCATTCTGTGGTCTACAACTACCTTTAAGAGTATATTCTATTTGATTTTTCTTAGCTGTTATTTCATAGTTAACTATCTTATCAGGTGTTAAGGTATATTTAAGCATAATTATATTTTCTGCTGTTGGTACACCATTGCGCAGAAGTTCAGTCCGGTTGTTTTGGTTAGTATTCACCCTATATAAAACAGTTCTGTCGGTAATTAAAACTAATTCTTTATCATTAGAGATTTTAATATTGCTACTTTCTCTAATATCCTTTTTTAAAACTTCTTGCGCTTTCCTAGCAGAATACTGGAGTTCAGCCTGTATATGCTGTCTTTCAAATGAATTACTTCCAATCCATAAAAGAGACATTGACCCTATTACTATTAAACTTGTCATAGCAAGGGATATAACCAATTCAATTAATGTAAAACCTTGTTCACCACTATGTATGTTCATCATTTCTTTCCCACTATACTTACTAGTTCAAATAATTTTACCTTTTGCTTTTTACATGTAACTTCTATATTAACTATAAATAAGTTAGTCATTTCATGATGATTTTCAACATATACATTTATGCTCATCTCATCCAACTCTTGATTGAAAAATGTTTGATCAACACCAAATCCACCATTCTTTGCTTTTAAGCCTAGTTCTGTTTCAGAAATATAACCTTCTTTAAGGTTATATGAGTTTAAACGTATGTGTTCTAAAACTACTCCTGCATAACGCGATGATAAATTTTTATTGTATGCATTTAAAATCCATAAGCTTGAATTAGTAAATATACTTAAAGTCATCATAGCTATTAAAGTAACTATTAGTAGTGATACTAAAACTTCTAACAAGGTAAATCCCTTTTTATCTGAAAAAATCATTTTTGTTTTTTTATACATTTTGTTAATCCCAATTAATTTAATATTATGCTCATATATAAATTTATTAATTGTTCTAAATACATCCAAACAATAAAAGCAGCAATTGACAAAATAGGTCCAAATTTTATAGCTGTTTTTAAACTAGCTTTTTTGGATATTAATAGTAAACTAGCCCATACTCCACCTATAATCGAAGCAATTATAAATACAAAAAAAGATCCTTTTAATCCGGTAAAAGCTCCAATAGCAGCTGCTAGCTTTATATCACCACCACCTAAACCACCTTGAGAAATAATTGCAGCTAATAAGTATATTCCAAATAAAAATGCAATCCCTAATAATGATTCTTTTAAACCAATTGTAAAATAACTTAAACTTAGTCCTGCTATAACTCCAAAATAAGTTAAGCGATTAGGAATAAGACCAGTAGTAATATCAGTAAATGATGAGCAAATTAATATACTAACCAACAAACAGCCTATTAATAGATTTAGTGATAAATTATGCTCGACAAAAATTAATATAAAGCAAACAGCCGTTATTATTTCTACCAAGGGGTAATACCAAGAAATACTTTTATTACAATATCTGCACCGTCCCTTGGTAATAAGAAAACTAACAAGTGGAATAAGGTCAAATGGTTTAAGTTTTTTCTTACATTGGAGACAATAGCTTCTTGAAAATATAATTGACTCTTTATAAGGCAATCTACTTATAAGGACATTTAAAAAAGAACCAATTATTAAACCTATTATAAATATTCCTAAATAAACTATAATTTCAATTAGAGTAATCATTCATTAGATATCTCTTTTCTTTTTGGATTAACTTCAATAACGCCTCTATCACTTATAGTAACTGTATAATACTCAATCTCGTCATTTAATGGATAGGTGGGAACTGTTTGCAAGTAATTTTTTGTAATTAAGTCATGGGTTTCTTTAATTTCTGATGACTCAAGTTCAGTATTAGTTTCTAAAAAATACATCTCAGCTGCCTTTTCTATTGCCATTACATTAGTATTATGAGCTTGCTTTTTAGAGGTTTCTAATACATTTTGAAACTTAGGTACAGCTACTGCTGCAACAAGAGCTAAAATAGCCATTACAATTATCAATTCAACTAAAGTAAAACCTTTTTTATTGTTTATCAAATTGATTTTAATCTCCTACACCCCCATAATGGTATCTAAAAACCTGTCCCCATTATATTTATAAGATCAAAAATCGGTAGAATAGTAGCTATTACTACTATACCTACTAAAAATGCAACTATTAGAATTAATGCTGGTTGTAAAATAGTTATAAGATTATCAATAACATACATTACCTCTTGGTCAAAATAGTCTGCTACTTTGATTAACATTTCATCTAAAGTCCCTGTTTCTTCACCTACTGCAATCATTTGTATTACCATTGAATCAAATACACCTGACTCGGCAAAAGGTTTAGCAACAGAATTACCCTCTTTTATACTATTACTAGCATCAATAATAGCCATTTCCATTACTTTATTATTGATAACAGCTTTTGCAGTTTCTAAAGCACCTATTACGGTTATCCCAGACATAACCAAGACACCCATGGTTCTAGAAAAACGTGCCACTAAAATCTGCGAAATCGAACTGCCTATAATTGGAGCTTTAATTATGAATTTATCCCAGTACAGTTTGCCTTTTTTAGTTTTAATAATTAATTTAAAAAATAATAAAGCTATTACTGTAGATATTATTATTAAATACCAATCACCTTTTAAAGTTTCACTAACTAACAAAAAAGCTTTAGTTATCCATGGAATTGTGCTTCCTGAAGCAACAAACATACTTACTAAATTAGGCATAATAAAGGAAACAATAAATAGTATAACTAATATAGTAAAAACTAAAATAAGTGCAGGATATATGAATGCTGACCTAAGTTTTAATTCTATAGTCTGCTCTCTTTCTAAATAAGATATTAAGCGATTTAAAACTGTCCTAAGGGATCCACCCTGTTCTCCAACCCTTACCATATTTATATATAAATTATTAAATATAGCAGGGTGTTTATTTAAAGCTTCCCAAATAGATAAACCTGCAATAACATCTTCTTTTACTTCTGATATTGTAGTTTGTAGTTTTTTATTGCGAGTTTGCTCTTCTAATATGTTTAAGGTATCAGCAATCGGTAGCCCAGCAGATAACATAGTTGAAAATTGTCTAGTCATATTAATAAGATCTTGAGTTTTAACCCTAACAAAAAAATTATTATTTAAAATATTGTAATTCGAAGTAGTATTAAGATCTAAAATATAATATTTTTGAAACAGAAGGCTTTGAATTGCATTTTCTTTATTACTTGCTTTTAAATAGCCTTTTTTTACTCTGCCATTTTCATCTCTTACTCGATAACTATATAACAGCATATACCTGCCTCTTTTATTTAACTTGATTCAAGCAATACAGCCTGGAGAACTTCTTCTAATGATGTTATTCCTTGTTTAGCTTTAGTAACACCATCACTTTTTATCGTTGACATCCCTTCTTCTATAGCCATTTTCTCTAATAAGTTTTCAGTTGTATTCCCTTTATTTATTTCATCACTAATGGATTTTCCTACAATCATTATTTCTTGTAATGCAATTCGCCCATAGTACCCTAAGTTTCTACACATACTACAGCCCTTTGCACGATAAAATTGAGCACCAGCTTCTTCCCGAATCCCTAACCTTATTGCTGTATGTTCATCCAATATGTAAGATTCTGAACAGTTTGGGCATAATTTCCTCACTAGCCTTTGTGAAACTACACCAGCTAAACAAGAAGCTAAAAGAAAATTTTCAATTTGTATATCAGCTAAACGAGCAACAGTTAATGCTGCACTATTAGTATGTAAAGTAGACAAAACCAAATGACCTGTTAAGGCAGCTTGTACTGATAGTTGTGCTGTTTCGTAATCTCGAATCTCACCAACCATAATTACATTAGGGTCTTGTCTTAGAATAGATCTTAAACCACTTGAAAAAGTTAACCCAGCTTTAGGATTAATTTGTACTTGGTTGATCCCCTCAATACAAAACTCCACTGGGTCCTCTAATGTAATAATATTTAAAGATTCATCTGTTATTTCATTTAACATACTATATAATGTAGTTGTTTTACCACATCCAGTTGGACCAGTAACTAGTACCAATCCATGTGGTCTTTGACATAGAGATACTAATATTGCTCTATTTTTTTCAGATAAACCAAGAGAATTGATTTGTGTTATTGCATTAGCTTTATCAAGTATTCTTATGACTGCTTTTTCACCAAATATGGTGGGTAAAGTAGATATTCGAAAATCTACTTCTCTCTCTTCGATAGTCATGTTTATATGACCATCCTGAGCAATTCGTTTCTCTGCTATATCCATATCTGCTAAAATTTTTAGCCTAGAAATAACACCTGATAATATCGATTTGGGCAAACTTAAAACCTTATGTAAATGTCCATCTATTCTGAAACGTACTCTAACCTCTTCTTTCTGAGGTTCTATATGAATGTCACTAGCCTGTCCTTGTACTGCCTGTATCATTAAAGTGCTAACAATACTTACTATAGGTGCGTCTTCTTGTAATTTATATGATTTTTTTAATGTCGAATATGCTTCATTATTATTTTCGCCTATTTGACTTAATGATTTATTAATATCTGATTCTATATTAATAACTAAATATTGTTTTCTAGCTCTCTCTAAGTCCTTTTTTTCAACTATTACTAGTTCAACTTCCATACCAGTTGCTATACTTATTTCGTCTTTCATAGTTAAGTCATATGGATCTGTTACTGCGATAATTAAGGTGTTTTCCTTCAATGAAATAGGTAAAAAATTATATTTATTTAATAAGACATTAGGTACAAGCTTAATCGATTGTGGGTTTATATTTAAGCTACTTAATTTTTCGTATCTATAATTAAAGTCTACATTATTATAAATAGTTTTCACTTTTTTAAAAGACTGTTCACTTGAATGCAATTTAGCCATTATAACTCCCTTAAAATAAGAATATTATTTTTTCTTTTCTCTTCTTAATTTTATATTATTTTTACTTTATTTCCACTTTTTTCTGTAAAAATAAAGAAAATTTTTCTTGGTTTTTTCGACTTTTATTTTAAGGTTTAACCATTAGTTGGCAGAATAGTTTTATTAATTTTGTTCATAATAAGACTAACAGGTTCACAATAGTTGAGCAAAGATTATTACAGGGTTTTATTCGGCTCTGTAGTAGTCGACCAAAAGTTAATATTGGGTCTAAAAAAGGCTCAGTATTAGCTGGAGGGAAGATTGATAAGTGTTTTGGCAGGTTATATAGTAGTCCGAAGGACTATTATATAATCGTAAGAGATACTTGTTAGTCGAGCTAAGATCTGTATAAATTTCGAAAGTAATTTTGCTTTTGAGGGTTATAATAGTCGAGAGATTGTTATATGCTTCTATGGGATTTATACGGATCAAGCGAAGGTTATTGTAAGTTTCGTAATGGTCTTTGGCAGTCGAAAGATTGTCAGGGGCTACGCAGGAATTTGCAGTAGCTCTAGTGTAGATTATTGTGGGCTTGTGAAGGAATCTTTCTTAAATGAAAGATTCCTTCTTTTTATTATAATATTAAGAAACGAAGCAAGTTATCAAAAATTTTCATTAACTTTATTTATTGCTTGTATTATTTCATTTTCTGGTATATCAGCTGTAATTATGTAATCACCTATTCCTTTTGGTAGAACTAAGTTTAATTTGTTGTTTTCCATTTTTTTATCATTTAACATTCCATTATAAATCTGTTCACCTGTTAACATTGGCAATTTAGTTAATAACTCTAAATTTACTAATAAATTTTGGATTTTATGTTTTTCTGAAGTTTTTATACTACCATAATCTGCAGCAAGTTCACTTGCATAAAGAATGCCTAATGCTACAGCTTCACCATGTCTATAAGTTGTATAATCTGTAAGTTTTTCAATGGAATGCCCAAAGGTATGACCTAAATTTAATATTGCTCTTATTCCATATTCTTTTTCATCTAATTCAACTATTGACCGTTTAATTATACATGATTTTGAAATAAGTTCTTCTATAGCAAATAAATCTTTCATGCTTTTGATTTTATCTAAATTGTTTTCTATAAATGTGAAAAATTCTTTATCAAAAATAATACCATATTTGGTTATTTCTGCTAAACCAGATTTATAATCTCTTTTCTCTAAGGTCTTTAAGGTGTTTGTATCTATTATTACAGCTTTAGGTTGATGAAATGCTCCAATAATGTTTTTTCCTTCTGGGTGGTTTACTGCTACCTTACCACCAACACTGCTATCTACCTGAGCCAAAAGTGTCGTTGGTATCTGCACAAAATCTATTCCTCTGTGGTAAATTGAAGCTACAAATCCCGCTAAATCACCAACAACTCCACCACCTAAAGCAACGATTATACTTGATCTTTCTAAATTATTTTTTATTGCTAAATCTATAACTTTTAAAGCTTCTTTCATATTTTTATATTGTTCACCATCTGGAATAATACTTTTTATTACTTCAAAATTAGCTTTTCTTAGTTCTTTTATAACTACTTCACCATAAAGAGAATAAACGGTAGGATTGCTAACAAGCAAAATTTTTTTAGTGCTTGATACTTCACTAATTATCTGTGCAGTATTAGCTAAAAGACCTTTATCAATATATATATTATAAGACTTGTCCCCAAGATTAACGTTAACTTTATGCATAAGGTTTTTCCTTTCAATAGCATTATATTTTATCTTTTATAACTTTAATTATTTCTTCAACAACTTCATCTAAATTTTTTCCTGTATCAAATCGATAATCTGCACACGAATAATGTGGCTCTCTTTCGTTTGAAAATTTTTCAATATCCTCAATACTAGTTTTTTTTCTAAGCAATGGCCTTGTACCTTTCTTTCGATTAACTCGTTCAAATATTATTTCTGGACTAGCATCAAGCCATACAATTATTCCGTTTTCTTTAAAGGCATTTATGTTTTCTGGATCAAGTACCACTCCACCACCTGTAGCTATCACAATATCATTTTGTACACTTAATTTTTTAGCCATTAATCGTTCTTCTGATCGAAAACGAATTTCACCATACTGCCTAAATAAGTCTGCTACAGTCATTCCAGTTACTTTTTCTATTTCTCTATCCATATCTACAAACTGCTTATTTAAACGACTTGCTAATTTATAGCCAATTGTACTTTTTCCTGTACCCATAAAGCCTATTAAAATTATATTTTTTCCCATTTCCACACCTTTTTCATATAATCTTTGTAATTGTAGTAGTTCTTTTCAACTTCTACAATACTATCTCCACCAAATTTATCAATATATGCTTTAGTAATACCAAAAGCTAACATTGCTTCTCCAACTATGGATGCAGCTGGAACTGCACATATATCTGATCTTTCTATATCTGCCTTTTCTTCCTTCCAGTTAGAAATATTCACACTAGTTAATGGTTTATAAAGAGTAGGGATTGGCTTCATATAAGCTTTAATATTTATTGTCTCACCATTACTTATTCCACCCTCTATACCACCTGACCTATTTGTTTTACGATATAAACCAGTAGTATCGTTATAGAATATTTCATCATGAACATAAGAACCTAAAGATTTAGAATTTTCAATGCCTTCACCTATTTCAACAGATTTTATTGCTGGTATTCCCATTATTAATGCAGCTAATTGACTATCAAGCCTATTTTCCCAACTCACATGGCTTCCAAGGCCTACAGGCACGCCTATTACCCCTATTTCAAAGCTTCCCCCTAAGGATTCTCCTGCATTTTTTGCTTTATCTATACATTCTACCATCTTTTTTTCACATTCTTTGTCAGCACAACGTACAATAGAAGTTTCTATCTCATCACAAAACATTTGATAGTTTTCTTTATTAACAATTTTAGGCAAAGTGCTTACTTCTCCAATAGATAAGACTTGGCTATATATATATATGTTAAAATATTCTAATAATTTCCTACAAAATGCTCCAACCGCTACTCTAGCAGCAGTTTCTCTAGCACTAGCCCTTTCCAATATATTTCGCATATCTAAATGATTAAATTTTATAGCTCCTGGTAAATCTGCATGACCTGGCCGGGGACGTTTTACTTCTTTTAGTCCCTTAACAATTTCATCTGCATCCATAACTTCTTGCCAATTTTCATAATCTTTGTTGTGTATTAAAAAGCTAATAGGACTACCTGTGGTAACCCCGCCTCGAACACCAGAAATTATATCAACCGAGTCTGATTCAATTTTCATTCTCCCACCGCGACCATAACCTTGTTGCCTTCTTTTAAGCTGTTTATTAATATATTCAGACGTAATTGGTAATCCAGAGGGCATCCCTTCAATAATACCTACCAACCCTTTGCCATGTGATTCACCCGCAGTTGTATATCTAAACATTTTTATCGCCTCTTTTATTTTTATTTTTTAAAGTATCCTCCACGAAACTGCTTCGGTTCCATAAAAACAACAAATGCACTAGGGGCTTTTTCGTAAACCTTTTCAGCTACAAATGGAGCTAAGTTTCTTTTTACTATTATATTCATAACTAACTTTTCTCCAGCTTTACCTCTACCTTCCCAACAGGTTACAGGAAACCCTTCTTCCCTTAATTCGTCTGTTATGTATCCATGTTCTTTATCAATAGTTACCTGTAATCCCCTATAACCTAAAGCTAACCTTTCTTCTATGACTACCCCTACTACTACACCTAAAGAAAAGCCTATACTAAACACAATTAACTTAATCGGATCACCTAATGCTCCAACCACAAGGGCTAAAGCTAAAGTATAAACTAAGATTTCTATAAAACCCACAGCAGCAGCTGGCCACTTATCTCCACGAATAACAAAAATCATTCTAATGGTACCTAATGAAACATCAATTATCCTAGCAAAAAATATAAAAAGTAATTCTAATACTAAAATAATACCTCCTCCCATCTAATACCAATGATCAGGTGGTTCATTAGAAACTCTTACTCTACCTTCTACTGGATTTACTATTATGTACATTATATCATCGTATCTATTTCCTAACATGACTGTACCTCCTGAGTTAGGTGAACCCGAAGGCAAAAATGTAACCGCTGGATTTCCCGTTACATTTCCGGTAAAAGAAGTTTCACCCACAAACTGTATATCTTCACTTAAATAAAAGCTCTCACCAAATAATATATTATACCTATCTCCATATATGTAAAAAACTACAGTTTTTGGATGTTGTGTAGTAATGGCCTCTTGTCTCATTAGTCTGAGTAATGCTGCCATTTCATGAGAATCTGTTTTTAACTTGTTAAATTCAACAGTTTTTGTTATAGAAGGAGTTGTTATCAATAATATAATTGATAATATAAAAAGAACTAATATAAGTTCTATTAATGTAAATCCATTTTTATTTAATTTGATTGGTAACCACTTCTCTCATTATCTTTAATGGTGCTGAATGCCCTGTCATATATTCAAAACTTAGAGCACCTTGATATAAGAACATAGGTAATCCATTTATTACTTTTAAGCCATGTTCTTTACCCATTTGCAATAACTTTGTTTCTAATGGATTATATATTAAATCACATAAAACTGTTTCCTTTGCTAAGTGTTTTATACAACTTACAGGAGATATATCTACTTTAGGATACATGCCTACTGGTGAACAATTTATTATAATATCGGCTTTAAGAGTTAAATCTACAAACAATTCTTCTAACATTAAATAACCGTTTGAATCACAATCGGTTTTATTTGTAATAAAATCAGCAAGCTCTACTGCTCTTTGCCTATCTAAATCTAAAAAATCTATTCTAGAAACCTCATGAGCTAACTCATAAGCAATTGACCTAGCTGCACCTCCTGCACCAATAAATACCGCATTATCTTTTAATTCAATATCATGCTCCTTTATTCCTAACATAAACCCTTCACCGTCAGTATTGTATCCTTTTAAATATCCATTATTATTAATTATTAAATTAACCGCTTTACAATTATAAGCACTATCAGTTAACTCATCTAAATAAGGAATAACAGCTTCTTTATAAGGAATAGTTACATTAACTCCTCTTATATTAAAAACCTTAATTGCATCTATAGCCTTACTTAAATTATATTCTTCAAATTCTAGCGGTATGTAAGCATAATCTAATTTTAGGTTCTGCAATGCTTGATTATGCATCATAGGTGATAAGCTATGACTTAGTGGCATTCCAATTATTCCAAGTAATTTTGTATGTGAATTGATAAACACCGAAAAACCTCCAATATTATATAAGCGAATGCTTTAAGCATCCGCTATTGTTAAATTATGTCATTATTCTGTTGATATTTCAATCAATTATATATCTTGTTTACTATTTTTAAAACGGCGCAAGACAAAATATTCCATAGCACGAGATATCTTAGTACCCATAAATTCCTTTCTATTTATAGGAACAACTAATATAGTAAATAAACCAGCACGATTACCACCTAATACGTCTGTAAAAACTTGGTCACCTATAACAGCTGTTTCTTTTGCTGATGATTCTAATAGTGCCATTGCTTTATAGAAAGATTTCCTTCTTGGTTTGGCAGCTTTGGGAATATAGGGTATGCCTAATTTGTCAGCAACCTTTACTACCCTTTCTTCACCATTGTTTGATAAAATACAAGCTTTAAAACCTTCATCTTTTATTTGTTCAAACCACTCTTCAATCTCTGATGCAATTATATTACTATTCCACTCTGTTAAAGTATTATCAAGGTCTATTATTAAAGCTCTAATTTTTAATTTTTTTAATTTTTCCAAAGAAATATCAAAAATCGAATCTACATAAACATTAGGGTATAAAATATTGGACATAGTATTACCTCACATATTATTTTAGTCTATATTTTTAAACTCTTTTCTTAATAATTCAGCCGACACTTCTGGGGCAGCCGGATTTATATAATAACCTGTACTAACTTCTAATGCTGAAGGTACAATTAACCTAGGAATAACTTCAACAAACCAATGATCGCTAGGATTTTGGGGTGTATTTACTGAAGACGTATTTATAATAAAATTATAGGAAGCATTATTAAGGCAATCTACAATAACACTCGTAGCTTTTTTTATTACTACTGATAACTCTTTTACTTCATTTTCAGATATGTCACCAAAATGCTCTCTATGCTCTTTAGGCAACACCCACATTTCATACGAAAAACGTGAAGCATAAGGACAAATAACTAAGAATAACTCTGTTTCGTAAACTATCCTTTTTTTATACATACACTCTTGTTCAATTATATCGCATAAAAGACATCTTTCATTCTCTAAATAATACTCAGTTAACCCTTTGTTTTGTTCTGGAACAATAGGTAATCCAACTATCTGTGAATGACTATGATCTAGTGAAGCACCGGCAAATAAACCTCTATTTTTATAAATTTGTATGTACTTGATCCTTGGATCCTTTAATAATACATTATATCTTATTATAAATGTATTAATAATCAACTCAATTCTATTTAAATTAAACTCGTGGAATTCAGTGCCATGTTCTGGTGTTTCAACAACTACTTCATGATGTCCTACACCATTACAGCTACTAAATACCCCACTTACTTCCTGTTTTAATTCACCTGTTAACTCAAATGCTGCAAATTTATTAGGTATTATACGTACAGACCAACCAGGATAGTTTTTAGGGATATTTTCATCACGATAGGCAAATATTTCAGGAGGAGTATAAGATTCATTTCCTTCACAAAAAGGGCAATGTATTGAGCTAGTTTCAGTTTCATAGCTAACGTCCTTTTTGTTGATTGGAAAATCGTTTGGCTTTAATGCTCTCTCAGTTGCAACAACTACCCAATTATTACGCACCATATCTTTTCTAAGCTCTGGCAACTAGGATTACCTCCTTTAAGCCTTTATGTAACAAACTACCTCAACTAATATTTTACACCTATTAAGTAACAATTGTAAAAAAGGTTTTAAATCTTATATAACTAAAACAAAACAGTAGCTTTAGCATAATACATAATATATGATATATTAACCAATTGTATTATAAATATCAATTCAACTACAATTAAAACACTACCAAGGATATCCTCGGTAGTGTTTAATAAAATTGTTTTTATCTATTCAATAATGTCCTTTCAACATTAAAACGTCCAGAAATAGGATGATATGCAATAGTATCAGCTGCAATTGGACCTTCACCGGGTTGATAATACAGTAAAACTGCTGAGTAAGGCACCTTTGTTTCAGAATAAAGACCTCTAGCCCCCGATGAACCTGTACTACCTGGATTAATGTGTACTGTATTTTCTCCATTTTTAATCCAATGTCTATGATGATGTCCTGTAACAACAACATTTGCTAACCCTTCAAGTGTTGTTGAAAATTTGGGGTCATGTAAAACTATTATATCAACCATTTCCTCAAGCTCAGCTGCTGTTAACCTTAATTCTTCAATTTGTCTTCTAAGGTCTCTATTTCGAATTAGCTCATCATTCATTACTTCCGACGAATATGCCAATGGATCTGCATTGCCAATTATATTTATATCTTCAATTGTTTCAACTTGCCCTTCTAATACAGTGCCATTAGGCATGTTGTTAATTAAGTCCATTATTTCAGGAGTATCATGATTTCCAGGTGCAAATAAATAAGGAACTTCAATATCCTTTAATTCATTAGCTAGTTGTGCCTCGACTGGTGAACCAAAATCAGTAAGATCTCCTGCATCTATAATAGCATCAGCATAAAAATTATTAACCACAGCGTTTATAAACCCTACACCTATTGGATTTGAGTGTAGATCACTAACTAATAATAGCCTTACCGTATCCTCATCTGTACCTGGATTACCTAAAAACGGCAGGTTATCAATATTTCCAAATAAATTATACAAGTTTTCTACCACTAATTCAGTTTGAGTTTGTACTTCATCAAACTGACTCAAGAAATCATCTCCCATAGTAATCATCTCAGGTGCAAAAGAAATGACCCCTTCATACTCAGGTTCATTAAAAGCTTCTAAATTATAAGAATATATTGCAATTAGCATAAATATACCTATCATAAATGCTCCACCAACTCCAGCAACTATCGATGCCCAAAAGCGAGTTCGCCAAATTAATATCACTAAGAATACGGCTCCTGCAGCAGCAAGTGCTAACTGTTTCCAGGCAAAAGGAACTAAGAAAGTTAGCTTAGGTTCGGTCAACTCTGATATTAATTTCTCCCGCCCTTCACTATCAGCTAAAACCTCTTTAATAGTATCAGCTTCAATTCTTTCTAGACTTGCATTAAATTCGAGTGGTGCAATATGCGTGTTTGCAGACAAACTGCCAACTGGTGGTAGTGAAATTACAGTTTTACCAGTTAAAGCTGGGGTAGCTTTTAAGTTTATAGATAAGCCTTGAACATTAAATGTAGTAGAGCTAAAAAAGTATATAGCTAATAAAGCACCAATTATAGCTGTTATAATAATACCTATAATTTTTGCTACATTTTTGCTTTTTGTACTAATAGTTAAACCTCTCACCAGAATAAACCTCTCCCTCAACTCATTCCCTTTAGTATTACTTTTAATATAGGTTATGTAAAATGATCACTCTGGTGCTCGCCTAACAGTATAACATATTAGTATATTATTTAGCTTGTGGTATTATGTGTATTTATTAATATAAAAACTCCTTTAAAGCTAACTTTAAAGGAGTTTTTATATTAATAAAGTAAATTAAAACCTATACACTTATCTCTTTAATTAATTTTCTCAATGCTCTTTTTTCAATTCGAGAAACATATGATCTAGATATACCTAATTTTTTGGCAATTTCTCTTTGTGTCTCTTTTAGTCCATTAAACAACCCATACCTCATCTCAACAACCTGACGCTCTCTTTTAGAAAGAATATTCATTTTACTACGAATCTTTTCCTCTTGAAGTTTTGCTTCTACAATCTCTACTATTTCGTTATCAGTAGTTAAAATGTCAATTAATGAAATCTCATTGCCCTCTTTATCATATCCAATAGGATCATAAATAGAAACTTCTTGTTTTACCTTTTTGGTATTTCTTAAATGCATCAGAACTTCGTTTTCTATACAACGTGCCGAATACGTAGCTAGCCGAACTCCATGATCATCTTTAAAAGTATTTATTGCTTTTATAAGTCCAATCGTACCAATTGATATTAAATCTTCTAAATCCTCTCCACTAGTTTCATATTTCCTAACCACATGAGCAACTAAACGTAAATTATGTTCTATAAGTTTATTGCGAGCATCTTCGCTTCCATTTTTCAGCTGGTTCAAATATTTTTTTTCATCCTCTTCACCTAAAGGCTGAGGAAACACCTGATTGCTTAAATAACCAACTAAGAATAAAGCACCATTTATTATTGCCACAGTGGCAAGCGCCCAATAAACAAGTGACAAAATACCACCTCCAAAAATCCAGTGCTTTATACTATATGAAGGTGGTAACTAAAATGTGACTTAATTTGACATGTAAATAATGGTTTCTTGGTGCTCCAACTTCAGAGAGTAAGAAATGTAAATTTTTAAGCTTATATGATAAATCAAGAGCCTGTTCATCTGTGATGGTAACATTTTCGCAACTAAACAAGGCAAATACTTCAAATAAAAGATTGCTAATGCGCTCTAAAGCATCTTCTATATCCTTTGCTATTTCTTGATTATATATTTCTTCAAAATGCTTTAACCATTGGTTTAACTTGTGCTCTAAGAGGATCTGCTCGCCCGTGTAGAGTTGTATAACTATAACCACAAACAAAACTAGTTATCAAATCAATATTATCATTTTGCAATTTGTGAGATAGTTTTCCTATAAATGCTGTTTGAGTATACAACTTAAATATTAATATTTTTTTACTTAGTTTTATCTAAAACTTGTATTCGTACGTCATGTTTTTCAACCATATTTTCTATACGTTTAAGTCTTTCAGTATTATTATCTATTTTTTTAGCCAATTGATCTTATAGCATTAGCTAAATAATTCACGTTATTCTCGGTATTTATAGTTCTATTAGATAAATCCGCTACATTTTCAGCTAATAAACAGAAAAAGTGTAAAACCTCTTACAGTTGGTAATACCTCATATATAATCTCCCTTCTTCCAACTATATATGAGTCAAAGGTGACAGTTCTTCTTGACTCGTTTGATTTTTTTTGAAGCCAAGGCAAAAACTAGCAAACCGATGATCGCAAAAGAAACAGGGAGACCAATTAAAACACTTGAAACTCCTACCGCGAAAGAACCTAGAGCCATAAATGAATCTATTGTACTTTCCTGTACCGATAAAGCTGTCGCCCTTACTTCTAATTCTGAGCTATTTACTAGCCAAGTTATAAAAGCCAGCAAACCACCGGCCATACCTGCTCCAGCTAGAAAGCTGCTAAGATAAAAAATTAGTGGTAAACTGGGAAGGAAAAACAAAATAGCAACACCTAACCCCATAATCATAACTGCTGGCCAAGCTACTAACGGTGCTCCAAAGCGATCTACAATATACCCTGTGCTAAGAGTAGCAAATATTCCCGCTAAACCGTAATAAGTAAAATAAATTCCCGGGTTGGAAATCTGGGTAAACTGTTCAGTATAAATAGAAACAAAGGTGGAAAGAGCCCCATAAGAAACCGCAATTAAAGCAATACCAAGAAAAATAGGCTGTAATTTATGATCCCTTAATACACTTACAACTCGTTCAAGCGAACCAAAACTTCCACCCGGAACCGGAATTTCCGGATTTTTCACCATTGCTATCAACATAAATGATAAAAGCCCCATAAAAAATTGAAAGATAAACCAGGTTTTAAAATCATATGTGTTGATAAGTAAAAAAGCAAATGAAGGCCCACTTAATAAGGCTAGAATTGTGACTATCCGATAAGCACCAAGAAAGGTTCCCCGTCTATTTAATGGAGCTAAGTCAGCTATAAATGAACTAGCACTGGAAAGAAAAGATGCTAGTCCGATTGCCTGGTAAAGATATACTGGGGCTAGATACCATAAATCCTGTACTAAGAAAAATAGAAGTGGTGTAGTCGCATATACAAAAACCCCGATTAATAAAGGTAATTTCCTGCCTCTTTGGTCCGCTAAAGGTCCAAAGTAAATTCGAAAAAGTACTGCTGAGAAAAAATATAGCATATTAAACAGTCCTGAATGAAACTCTGTTCCACCAAGTTCCAACACATAATGTGGAAGGACTATAATAGATGTATATATACTCACAAAAACAAAAAATGCCGCTGGAAATAAAAAAAACAACCCTTTTAAATTATTGTGTTCCTTTGCTACCTTTAGATTGCTATTCATTAGATTATCTCCTATTTTTATAGGTTTCAACTTTATCCATTAGCTTTAAATAAATTTGAAAATTTTATGCTAACCACAAAATCTTTCACTATCCCCCGAGATTCTATAGAATACTAAAACCTCTAATAATTTTATGAAACATTTATTCTGTAAGTATAAAATAGCTTAAATAAAAATAAATTACCACCCTTATTTACTAATAAAGGCGGCATAATAATGTTATTATAGAAGCAAAGACGTGTTTCTCCTGTCTTTTTTAATGCATTCTCATTTTGTTAATTAATTAGTTTTCATAAGTGAAAGATAAGTCATTCTATGAATCTCTAAATCTACTTATTTTTTAAGATTTTTTAAAATATTTTTTATGGTTGCTAGTTTTGAACATAAAGTTATCGTTAATGGGTGAGTCAAAAGGAACCGTCCCCTTTGACTCTATTAAATCGTAATTAATCTATCGGGCAATACAGTTAGTTTTTCAACTCCATTTTTAGTTACTACCCAAGTATTTTCAATTCCTACAATACCAGAACCCGGCAACACAAATTTAGGTTCTAGTGCAAAAACCATTCCCTCTTCTAAGTAAATATCAAACCCTTTTGCTATAACTGGCATTTCATCTAATTCTAAGCCGATACCATGACCTATAAATTTCACACCATCTTGTCCATATCCCATAAAATTATCTTGTAAACCAGACTTTTCAGCTTTATCAACAGCAATTTTATATAATTTACTAGCTAAACAACCTGGTTTAACTTGATTTATAACTAAGTCTTGAATTTCAAGAGATATTCTATAAGCATAATATAATTTATCAGGTAATACCCCAATAACACTCATTCGAGTCTGATCAACCGCATATCCGTCATATACACCTACATAATCCATAAATAATGGTTCATTTACATTAACTTTTTTCTCACTTGGACCCATTGGAAAATATGGTCCTAAACCAGCACCAGCTATGATTCCATCATTAGAACTTGTTTTAGTTCCACTTTCTCCAGATAAAAATAGTCCATAGAATAGTTCTTGGTTAAAACCACGAAGTCTTATTGTTCCTTGGTGCCCCGATTGTCGTAGTAAATTTTCTATGTCTGCAGCTATTTCAAACTCAGATAAACCTGGCTTTATTATTTTATCGACTTGAGAAAAAGCCTCAGCTGTCTTTTTCCCTGCGTTACGTAAAATTTCAATTTCATAAGGACTTTTAACTGAACGAACATCTTTTATCCAATTACTTCCATTTACTAATTCTTGATTATTAAAAAGCTTTTTTAAAAACAAGTAAGAGGATGCTGAAATTACATCTAATTCTAAGGCTAAACACTCAGGTGTTGGTATGCCTAGATCTTTAATTTGCTCGGGAATTAGCTTGAAATTTTTTGTATTTATTGTTTTCCAAGGTGTTTCAGTTTCACTTCTTTCAAAGCTCTTTCTACAAAATAAGATGGGTTCACCTTCTATAGGAATATAAAGTTGTGCATTTTGCATAGTTCCACTAAAATAAAATAAATCTACATTTTGGCTTATTAAAAACCCATCACAATTATTAGCTTTCATTTTCTCTTGTAATTTATTAACCCGTTTTATTAGCTCCTCTTTAGGAGTAAATATCATTTGATTTAATCCTCCCTTGTGCAAAAATTATGTATCGGCATTTTTTGAATGTAATCAATTAACTAATTTGCCCGTTAAAAATTATAACATGAACATGATATTAATTGGCAATTAAATACTTTAAATAAAACTTGTGGTAGTAAACAAAAAGAAAAGCATTTGAACTTAAAGATTAGAAATAGATAGAGGTTAGGAATATAATTATTAAATTAATAAAAGATGCAGAATTGGGCACTCGTACAAGGTGCTCAAACCCTGCATCTTCTCATATTTTCATAATTAATTTAACTTAGTGTTCTGTTTATTAATCATCTTTCGTTTTTACTGTTACTTGAATACTTCTACAACAATCATCATTTTTAATTATTATATGATTTGGTTTATCTATCAACCTATAGTTTCCACTAGCTTCGATTATTAAGTCTTGTTGAGTTATATTATTTTCCTTGCTAAGATATAATGGACGACCTAGTGGAATAACTGCTTTTTTTATAATAGGAATTTTAATCCACTCCTTTTTAATGGGTTTATCCAATCTTAGGAATATTCCAATAACGACCAATCTCTCCTGGATTAAGCATCCCTCGATCTGTAATAATTCCATTTATTAAACTAGCTGGGGTTAAATCGAAAGCAGGATAAATACCTTCAACCTCATCACCAGTTATTTTTGATCCCTTAAAAGTTAAAACTTCCTCGGGATCCCTTGATTCTATTTTTATTGAGTTTCCACTTAAGCAAGTGCTATCAGGTCCACCATAACCTAATACATAAAAAGGTATTTGGTGATATTTAGCTGCTAGTGCTAATTGAAATGTTCCAACTTTATTGGCTACTGTACCATCCATAGCAACACGATCAGCAGCTGTAAAGACTTTAGTAATCATCTCCTGACTCATACAATACGCTGCCATATTATCAGTAATTAATGCCACTGATATTCCCATCTCGGAAACTGACCATGCAGTAAGGCGTGCTCCTTGAAGATACGGTCTAGTTTCAGTTGCTATTACATTTATTGTCTTGTTGTTTTTTTTAGCAAACATAAGCATGTAAAGTAGAGCTGGACCTGGAAAACAGTGTGTTAATAAGGTGTCTCCGTTTTCTAAAAGCCTCTCTGCCACTTTCCCTGTTAATCTAGAACGATTTTGTTGTTTAGAAATAGCTTTCTCAATACTATTAAGTATTTGGGACGCTATATCATCCTCCCAATTCACTGAATCGAAGGTTTTATCAAGTAATGCTTTTAAGTGATAGCCAGTTGGCCGAGTATTTATTAATCGCTTTTTAACTGACCATAGCGAGGCTCGCACATCACTAATATGATCACTTTTATTTTTTTCAATATCTATAGCTGCCAGATATAATCCATATCCAGCAGCTATAGCTATATCACCAGCTCCTTGAACTACCATCTGTTCTATAGCCCAAGCTACATCTTCATAGTTATTACAAGTTACTTCGACTATTTTATGAGGAAGATAACGCCGGTCAACCATAACTACAGCATCTTCTTTCAAAAAAACTGTTTGATTGATATCCATTAATATAGGTTGTTGCAACGTTAATTCCTCCTATCAATTATTAGGCTTTACCTGCCATATTATCCCCAAACGGTTGAGTATATCCTTCTTTATTACCTAGGTATATAAATTCAACTGCCATTTCAGTAGAAGCTAGAACAATCTTCATGCAATTACGCATTCTTTCCTTATCTGCCCATTCTGAATAATCTTTATTTAACTCATCACATTGAGTTGATCCAAATTCTTGTTTGAACTTATGTGGTATTTGATTAAAGAATCTATAGCGACCTGGATTTCCATACAATTCTTTAATATTATCCTGTTGGTTTTTATTTAAAGGTTCAAAACGTCCATGTACAGCACTAACCCCCATAACCATACCCGCTAAGGCTCCACAAACACCACCTGTTAAACCAATACCTCCACCAAACGCAGTTGTCATTGCAACAGTTTCTGAGGGAAAATCTACTAAACCCACTTCAATAAGAGCCATGTAAACTGATTCTGCACAATTAAGACCGGATTTAAAATTATTTTTAGCAGCATCACAGGCCTTATCTTTAATTCTTTCTTCAGATGGGGTTAACTCTCTCATACTTCCCCTCCCCTCTAAAATACTTTACAGTTAAAGTATTTTCAGTTTTTTCTCATCTTGAACAATAAATCTTTTTGATACTTCTTCAGATATTGTATATGGATCTGATTCTTTTTTAACTAGTTTTTGTATCATATTATCTAGCTCACCAGAATCATTAAGTTCTTTAATTATAGGATCCATAATATTAGAATGTAAAGCATCATTTAACTCAGTCATTGTTTTTCGTATTATTCTTTCTTGAAGTAGATCGTTTTCAACTAGATGTTGATAATGCTCTTCAATCTTTGCATAGATTTCATCTACGCTTTCAGCAAAAGCAACATGATCAAGATTATTTTCAATCATAAGAATAGGTGGTGTCCATCCATCTTTAAAGTTTCCCATATCAAGCATATTTTTTGTTTCCCGGTATAACTTTCTGCCACCTTCTTTATTAGCTTTGTTTATAATAAAGATATCCGCAATTTCCATTAAACCAGCTTTTATTGCTTGTATTTCGTCACCCATTCCTGGTACTAAAACAACTATTACTGTATGAGCATGGTTTATAATATCAACTTCCTGTTGTCCTACTCCAACAGTTTCTACAATTATATTATCTTTTCCCATAACATCTAATACGTGAATACCATCACCAACAGCTTTTGATAGTCCTCCCATACTTCCTCTAGTTGCAAGGCTTCTTACAAATACACCTGGATCCTCCGCATGTCTTAACATACGAATTCTATCTCCTAAAAGAGCTCCTCCAGTAAAAGGGCTAGTAGGATCAACAGCCATTACTCCTACTTTTTTTTGTTTTTTGCGAATAGATTCTATTAATTGATCTGTAATAGTACTTTTTCCCGCTCCTGGTGCTCCAGTTATACCAACAACATGTGCATTCCCAGTATGTGGGAATATTTCTTTTATATCTTCACTTGTGTTAGGCAGATTATCTTCTATGTTTCTTATAAGGCGCGAAGCTGATCTAATGTCTCCTGCTAAAGTTTTTTTGCCTAATTTGCTCATAAACCTCACTCCTTGGGAGCAATATTTTGATTTACCCAGTCAATAATAGAGTCTAAAGTTTCACCAGGCGTGAATAATGCTTTTAGCCCTGAATCATAAAGATATTGCAAATCTGCGTCTGGTATAATTCCACCTCCGACTACAGTAATATCATCGGCTCCTTTATCTTTTAGTATTTTAACTACTTCTGGGAATAAATACTTATGAGCACCTGAAAGACAACTAAGTCCAACTAAATCAACATCCTCCTGTATAGCTGTAGCAGCTATCTGTTCACATGTTTGGTGACAACCAGTATAGATTGTTTCAAAACCTGCATCACGGAAAGCGCGCGCAAGTATTCTTGCTCCACGGTCATGTCCATCCAAACCTGGTTTAGCAACTAAAATACGAATTCTTCTATCAGCCATATTATTTATACCTCCCTTGAAAATTCTTTAGAACATACCAGGATCACGATATTCACCATAAACTTCCCGGTAAACATCACAGATTTCCTGCACAGTACATAAGCTTTTAACTGCTTCAATGCAGTAAGGCATAACATTTTTATTATTTTCACAAGCACTTTTAATGTCTTTTAAGCACTCTGCTACTTTGCGATTATCACGCTTTCTCTTTACTTCATTTAATCTATTGATCTGATTTTCTTCAACAACATCATCAATTTCTACTAATGGGATTGGGGGATCCTCATCACTTTCATATTTATTGATTCCAATCATAACCTTTTCACCAGAATCAATTTGTTGCTGATATTTAAATGCAGCATCTGCAATTTCCATTTGTGGGAAATGCTTTTCAATAGCTGAAATCATACCACCCATATCATCAATTTTCTCAATGTATTCCCATGCTTCTTCTTCGACTTTATTGGTTAATGCTTCTACAAAATATGAACCTGCTAATGGATCCATTGTATTAGCAGCACCAGTTTCCTCAGCTATTATTTGCTGAGTTCTTAAAGCAATTTGTACCGCATGATCTGAAGGTAAGCACAATACTTCATCTAATGAATTTGTATGCAATGAATTAGTACCACCTAAAACTGCAGCTAAAGCTTCTGTAGCAGTTCGCACTACATTGTTATATGGTTGCTGCGCTGTTAATGAACAACCTGCAGTTTGAGTATGGAAACGCATCCACAATGATCTTTCACTTTTAGCTTTATATCTATCACGCATAGCTTTAGCCCATATTCTCCTAGCAGCACGAAGTTTTGCAATTTCTTCGAAGAAATCTATATGTGAATTAAAAAAGAAAGATAAACGAGGAGCAAAAGCATCAACTTCCAAACCATCTCTCTTCATGGCATCCTCAACATACTCCATTCCATCACGAAGCGTAAAGGCTAGCTCCTGTACTGCAGTTGACCCTGCTTCTCGAATGTGATATCCACTTATACTAATTGTATTCCATCTAGGAACATATTTAGTTCCAAATTCCACAGTATCTGTTATTAGTTTTACAGAAGGCTCTGGAGGTAGCATAAAGGTTTTTTGAGCAATAAATTCTTTTAACATATCATTTTGAATTGTGCCACCTATTTTTGTTAAAGGTATACCTTTTATATCTGCTGCAGCAAGATACATTGCCCATAATATAGTTGCTGGTGGATTAATCGTCATTGATGTTGTTATTTCATCAAGCGGCATACCTTCAACTAGTTTCATAAAATCTTCTTGAGTATCTATTGCTACTCCACATTTTCCACACTCTCCCCTAGCTTTAGGAGAATCTGTATCATAACCCATTAAAGTTGGATAATCAAAAGCGGTACTTAAACCAGTTTGACCTGATTTAACTAAATAATGCCATCTTTTGTTAGTTTCTTCAGCATCTCCCATACCAGCAAACATACGATACGTCCAATATCTACCACGATAACCTGTAGTTTGACAACCTCTTAAGTATGGAAATTGCCCAGGATAGCCTATATCTTTTTCAAAATCCATATCCTTAATGTCTTCTGGACCATATATTCTATTTATTTCTAAATCTGATACTGTAGTCCAACGCTCTTTTTGGTCAGGATTTTTTTCAATAACTCTACGAACTTCATCTTCCCATTTTTTGCGTAACTGACTGGACTTATCTAACAAATCTTTGGTAAACAATCTTAACCCTCCCTACTTTTTCATTACGTTACCACCCAAATATTTAATATTCTATTCCTGCTCTATCTTTAATTCCGTTGTTATAGTGATGCTTAACTTCTTTAATCTCACTAACTGTATTTGCATTTTTAATTAATTCATCTGATGCATATCTACCAGTTAAAATAAGGTCTAACTCGGGTGGTTTTGTTTTCACTAACTCCAACACTTCATCCTCATCAACAAGACCAAAGTCTACTACTACATTTATTTCGTCCAAAATAACCATATCAAATTCATTACTACCAATAACCTCTTTGGCCTTTTCAAACCCCTCTTCAGCCAGTTCAACATCAACAGAAGCCGGATTGTCGCGCATTACAAAGCTGTCTAAGCCATACTGAAATAATTGTAAATTTGGTAAATACTCTTTTGCTGCTCGAATTTCCCCATATTCTCTACCTTTCATAAACTGAATAATACATACGCGATAATTTTGTCCAATTGCACGCAATGCCTGGCCAAAAGCAGCAGTCGTTTTGCCCTTTCCATTTCCTGTTATTAATAAAACTATCCCCTGCTTGCTATCTTTTTTTTGCTCAGGAATCCCTCTCACCCCCTTTAAATTTCATATTCTACATATTAAGAATAATTCCTCCTTTTATGGTTATAATTTCCTCGTTTTGTTTTTAAATCCTTTTTTGGCTAAAGTCTTCATATTATGGCTAAAAATAGAAAGTTATATATCCATAAAAAAAGAATTGATGTAAGATAAAACCAATTTTGCTTTATAATTGAATATGCAAATATGTTTTAGATTATTACAATCAAAGAATTCTAATTTCATTTAGTTATACTTGTAATATCTTATCTTTGCTTGACAAATTAATTTGGAAAATATATTTTGAAAGGTAGAAATCGTTTTAGAAGAGTTGCCCAAGAAGAAAATTAAAAAATCCCTTAATTTTAAAACCTATTAAGGGATTTTTTATATTATGATTGTGTCCACTCTATCATTTGGTTTAGACTCTTTGCAGCATCTTTTCTTATATTCTCTTCAACTGTAACTTGGTTATTATGATTCTCTAAACAATATATTATCTTTTCTAATGTTATACTCTTCATAGTTGGACAAATTAGCTTTTCACTGGCTAAATAAAAGTTTTTATCATTCCTGTTTTTCATCATAGGATATAAAACCCCATGCTCTGTTCCAATTATAAAATCACTTTCTTCAGAATTAAGTGCATAATTTATAATGGCACTAGTACTGCCTATAAAATCAGCCTGATCTACTACTTCTTTTATACATTCTGGATGAACTAATAATTTTGCCTGAGGATGTTTATCTTTAATTGCATTCACTTCATCTACGGATACATGATTATGGGTCGGGCAATATCCTTGCCATGAAATAATATTCCTACCACTAATAGTTTGTAGGTATGAACCTAGATTTTTATCTGGTACAAATAATATTTCTTTATCTTGGGGAATTTGGTTTATAATTTTTGTTGCATTAGATGATGTACAGCACACATCTACTAGTGCCTTAACTTCTGCTGATGTGTTTACATAGGCAACTACGACAGCATTTGGATATTTAGCTTTAAATTCAATAAGTTGCTTAGCTGTTAACATTTCTGCCATAGGACAAGTAGCTAATGGCTCTGGAATTAATACCTTTTTATCCGGACATAAGATAAATACAGTTTCAGCCATAAAGGTAACTCCAGCTACTATAATAATTTGTGCATCTGATTCTTTTGCCTTTAAAGCCATTTGATAAGAATCACCAATAAAATCAGCAACTTCTTGTATTTCAGGTCTTTGATATAAATGGACTATTATATAAGCATTGTTTTTTTCTTTTAAGTGTTTTATTTCTTTTTGTAAAACTATATCTTTATCTGTTAATTGATATAAATCATTGAACATTCTACTCACCTCACTAACTTAAATGAATAACTTATTATTCCCATTGTTTTAGTAGGATTTATTTTAATGCCTAACGTATTTTTTGTCAATGTTTTGAAAATATTTTCTTACTATTTTATTTAATGATGTGTAGGAAAGTAATTTAAAATTCCTCTAGCTATATCTTTAAATACTGGAGCCGCATCCTGTGACCCAGATCTCCCATCTTCTGCTAAAACAACTACAACCCATTCAGGATTATTAGCAGGAAAATAGCCTGCAAACCATGCATTTAATATCTCTTCATTGTTTTCATTCACCATACCAGTTTGACTTGTTGCAGTCTTTCCTGCAACTTGCACTTCGGCTAATGCCGCATTTTGACCCGTACCGTCTATAACTACCTTTTCTAACATTTCTTTAACTTTCTGTGCTGTGTCTTTACTAATAATTTGTGCCTTAGTCTCTTTATTTAACATATCTTTATTACCATCATAATCTGTGATACTCCTTACAAGCGACGGGGCTTTCCAGCTTCCATCATCGGCAATAGTAGCAAATAGATTTGCTATTTGTAGCGGAGTTAACTTAACTCCTTGTTGACCAATCGAAGCATTGCCTATTGCAGGATTAGAAGAACTTATATCAACATAGCTCCCTGCTCGTTGTTGGGTATAGCCTGTAATTGATTCATTAGTTAATTGAAATAAATCGACATATTGCAATAACGTCTGATGCCCTAACCGTATACCAATATCAATAAAAGTAGGATTACATGACATAGCAAAAGCTTTTTCTAAATCTAAGTCTCCATGACCATCTTTGTCCCAACAAGTAATAGAAATATTTTCATTAAACCAATATTTTCCATCACACAAGTATCTTTCATCAGGTTTTATAATACCTTCCTCTAAGGCAGCAGTTACAACTGCAACCTTAAATAAAGAGCCTGGATAATATCGAGTTAAAGCTCGATTAACAAGAGAGCTATTAGTATCTATACTAATTGTATCAGCAATTTTATAAGGATTATAAGTAGGTCGATTCGCAAGTGCTAGGATTTCTTTTGTTTCAGCATCTAATACTAAAACTGCCCCCTTTTCAATACCATCATCCATAGCTTTCTCAACAATTTCTTGGATACGCTTATCAATTGTTAAAACTATAGAGCCTTTGTCTTGATTCTGCTCATTACGAAGTTTAAACATTAAGCCTTGTATGCTTAAACCCCTGGCATCTAAAACAGTAATTAATTCTTGTGATGACGGACTTTTACTTAATATTTCATCATATTCCAATTCTAAACCAGATTTGCCTTTAGGGTTGCGTCCTCCTGATACATAACCTAATATGTGACCTAAAAAACCATCTTCACTATACCTTTTGAGAATTGGAGCAACCACTACTCCAGAAAACTGTGAATTATTTATTAGTTCTATTTCTTCAATACTTAGGTTAGAATCTATTCTTACAAAAGATTGGTTCGATTCATATCCTGATAAAAGCATATTAAATATTTCATCCTGCTTTTTATCTTCTAATACCTTACCTAAAAAAGAAGATACTATTTTAAAGCCATAATTTTTTAGATGTTCATCATCAGAACTTGGAGGCGAATGTTGGTTTCTAATAACTCCGGGCAAACAATAAACAGCTGCCGCTACAACATTACTCGTTAATGGCATTAAATTTCTATCAAAAATTTCACCACGTTCGTACTCTTTTAACTCTATCTGCCTACTTCTCATAGCTGCAGCTTGGCTTGCCATTTCTTCCCCTTTAATAATCTGAATATAAAAAACTCGTCCTAATAAAGACGAGAATATAAATAGAAAAATAGTAAGCATTATAAATGCCCTAGATGTACGCAATAAAGTAACCTCCTTAACATGACTATTATTTATCATTAGCTGAAAAGGAGGCTCTTATACTACGGTTTGTTTATGAAGTTTATTTCAAATGGAAGGTTTGATAATATATCTTGTATTTCTTCATATGTATCTTTAGTTGGCCTTACTGCTATTAAACCTTCACTACGATTAATTGTAGTTACAATAGCTAAGTTATCATATGCTTCAATAATTTTATTTAACATATCTATATCTTCTACTTGTAACTTTGCATAAATATATATATTTATTCCACCCTTCTAAGTATTGAAAAGTTTGGTATTATTTCATTATAAGGGATATATACAATTTGTTTTGGATGTCTAGCTCTTTCTATTAAATTATCTTCCTCATCATAAAGTTTAGAAATAATTAAAGGTATAGTTTTCCCTTCCGGAGTTAAAATTTCAATATTTTCTTCTAAGCCAAAATTAGCTCTTTGTTGAATTTGAATTCTTTTTGTATTGAGGTCATAACCAATAACAACCCCACAAAATGCAGTACGAGGTACTTCTTTACCCTTTTTAATATCTTGAATATTTTCTGACTCACCTTCTATAAAACCATTTGTAAATGGCCTAGTAGCAACTGTTTGTAGTTCATTAATCCAATAAGATACTTCTTGGTCGGTATAGGCACACTTATTATTTAAGTACTTATTAATTGCCTCTGCATAAACGTTTGCTACAGTAGCTACATATAACGGACTTTTCATCCGTCCCTCCACTTTAAAAGAGTTGACTCCTGCTTCTATTAAATTTGGAACATATTCAACTAAACACAAATCTTTAGAATTTAAAATATAACTACCTCGATCGTCTTCTTCTATAGGATAATATTCTTCTGGCCTTTTCTCCTCGACTACTCTATATGAATATCGACAAGGATGAGCACATGACCCTAAGTTTGCACTTCTGTTAGTCATAAAGTGAGATAAAAGGCATCTTCCTGAATAAGAAACACACATAGCTCCATGAACAAAAACTTCTAATTCAATATCAACCTTTTGTTTTATTTGTTTAATTTCTTTTATATTTAATTCCCTTGCCAAAACAATTCTACTAGCCCCTAATTCTTTATATAACTGTGCAGATTCATAGTTAGTTATATTTGCTTGAGTGCTAATAGTAACTGGTATTTTAGGAGCATATTTTTTTGCTAGCCTTAGTACTCCAGGATCAGATATTATTACTCCATCAATATCTAGATACTGCAAATACTCAAAATATGTTGGCAATTTTTCAAGGTCTTTATTATGAGCATAAATATTAACAGTTACGTAAACTTTTTTATTAATCTCACGTGCAAATTTTAAGCCTTCATCTAATTCATGAAGGCTAAAATTATCTGCATGTGCTCTAAGGCTAAAGTTTTTACCTCCCAAATATACCGCATCTGCACCAAACATTAAAGCTGTCTTAAGCTTTTCAAGATTTCCAGCTGGGAGTACTAATTCGGGCTTTAACATCTTTTTTTGACCTCCATTTGGTATTATTATACTCCATACTTAATCCTTGCATTAATATGCTCAGTATGAGTTTTAGAAAAATGATGAGTTCCATCTCCCTTGTGAACATAATATAAATAAGAATGATCTTCTGGGTTTAAAGCTGCTTCAATTGAAGCTTTCCCCGGGGATGCAATTGGTCCTGGAGGAAGACCTGTATATTTATATGTATTATATAAAGAATCTACTTCTAAGTGTTCGTATAAAACTTGGTTTTTATGTTCACCTAAAGCATATAATACTGCTGCATCAATTTGTAAGAGCATTCCTTTTTCTAATCTATTATAGATAACCCCTGCTATTTTTGCTCTTTCATTGTCTACTGTTGCTTCCTTCTCAATAAGCGAAGCTATTGTAATAGCTTCCTTTACACTTAAACCTTTTTTTTCTGCAAGCTCGGTATACTCCTCATCCCAAATTTGCTTAAAAGTTGATAGCATAAGGTTTAATGTTTGTTCAGAGCTTGTACTTTCAGAAATTACATAGGTATCTGGAAATAAGAAGCCCTCTAATTTAGTATTAATATTGGCACAATTAGGTAGAAAGCTATAGTTATACTCCGCTTCTAATGCTTTATTCCAATCATCTTTTTCATACATTCCACTATCAACTAGTAATTTTCCTATTTGTTGAACTGTATAGCCCTCTGGAATAGTAAAAGTAACAGTAACTACTTTACCCTTAGAAATAATGTCAGAAATCTCCTTTACTGATTGACTTCTACTAAGATTATAATTTCCGGCTTGCAACTTACTATCTAAACCGTGTTTTCTACAATAATTTAAAAAAGCAGATTCACTATGTACTAAATCATGTGATTTTAAAATCTCAGCAACTTTAGGAGCAGTACTATTTTCAGGAATAGTAACTAACTTGAATGTTTTATCCTCAGGATCTACAGGTAAGTATTGTTGATTGGTTAAATTATATCCAATTAGTGCAACAGTTATAATGATAAATAATGCACATAAACCTAAAACTAAAATCGATCTTTCTCTTATCACTTTTATTTCACTCATCTCACTTCACCTTTTTATAAACAAACAATATTATTGTATAATTTCATTATCTATATTTAATAAGTCCTTATTATCGAGTTTACCATTATAAACTTCTTCTTTCTCCTCAGTTTCTTCTTCAATTAAATTAGGTCCTCTAACAATTACTTTGTCGATAGCTCTATACTTATCTCTTGACAATAATTCTCTATTTAATATATATCCATTCTCATCATACCTTACACGAAATGAACTTACAACATAACCTTCCTGACCTTCTTGCTTCACTTTTTTTTCCTCATTATTGAGGCTTTCATCAAATTTTGTTTTGGTTTTAAACTCTTTTATTTCATCAACATTATTTATAATATCTACTTTTTGATTGTGTTTAGAATTACTATAAATAGAAATAGTTAATTTTCCACCCTCAGTATATGCTCTTATATATATGGGTGAATTTAGATTGTTTTTAAATTTCAAGTCTTGTAACCCATACGACACTGATGCATCCCTTCCTAAAGGAACATAGTTTATAGCTAAGGTATGATTATTTCTCTCGATTATATTTAAATCTGCTAATAACGCTGAATTATACAAAGTAGATGATACTTGACAAATTCCTCCTCCCACTCCAAGTTCAAACTTTCCATCAATTATTATAAGTGCATTTTGATAACCAGTTTCCACACTTCTCTTTCCAACTACTTCATTAAAAGAAAAAATTTCTCCTGGAGTTAATAATGTTGAATCTATAGCACTAGTGGCAATAATTAGGTTATGACTACGTCCTTTATCACTTGTATCAAACCATGTTGAGTATGTAGCAATTTTTTCTAAATTATCTAAATCCTCTTTGGTTATTTCCGGTTCAGTTTTTTTTAATTTAATCGGAACTCTAATAAATTCATCTTCCAAATTATTTAAATTAGTAGGTAGTATGGAAAAGGTGGCTTCAAAATCAACTTTCTGTCCTTTTTCACCTGGTTTTACTTTTATTTGTTTATCAATATTATCATAATAGGGTCTAGCGTTTTTAGAGGGAAAACTTAATTCCTCATTAAACTGTTCCTCTAATGTTTTTAAAGATTCTACTTTATAACTTACTTCTATAGGATAGATAATTTTTTTAGTTCCATCAATATTTAAAAATTTTTCTTTTAAACTTCTTTCTCTTTCTTGATCCCAGACTCTTTTAACTAAATCATCTGTATTTATATGATAACAAATAGAATCTAAAGTTGTTTTATAAATATAATCATCACTAAAAAAAATTATTTTTTTATTATACTTTTCTTCTAACCAATCATCAACTTCCTCACTAGCAGTAGTAATACTATGTCCTTGTACAGGCACATCTGATAATTTAACTCCTGGTAAAAAAGACTCAGGGGCATAATAGTTTTTAAAAAAATATAAAGATGTTGACATAACAATCCCTATTAGAAAAATTATTGTAAAAAGAATTCCTAATTTAAATTTTTTGTTATCCAAACCTTATCCCCCCAATGTACCATACCCAAAAAGCAAAACTAAATTAGCATTAGATAAAATTCACAAGCATTAAAATTCTTATAAAATATTTTATCAATTAAACAAGAATTTTTTAATTATATATTAAATCTTTTAAATGATATACCTGTGCTTATCATAAAAAAAGAAGTCTATGTTAGACTTCTTTTTTTATGATTAAATTTGTTCGCTTTCAACTAGTTCCTGCCAAGCATCGGCTACTTTCTCCCATTCTGTGTCATCTTCAATGTCACTTAGGAACTCAGTACCTTCTTCATCATAAACAACCTTAAGTATAACAACTTCTACCTCTTGCTCTTCTAAATCCTCATTTTCTTCTAATGGTATTAGAACCCTATAAGTTTCATTTTCAAGCTCCATCTCTGCTACTAATTCAAACTGATGTTCTACTCCATCTTCATCTACTAGTACGAGTATAGGAATTTCTTCGTGTAGATGTTCATCGTGACTCATAAATTCACCTCTTTCTAGAAAACTAAAGCTATTCTAATATTTTCCTATTGTATTGTCAAACCGATTTATCGATTTAACCTATCAAGATATATTTGCAGTATATTTTGAGCAGCTATCTTATCTATAACCTGTTTTCTTTTTTTTCTTGATATATCTGCATCAATTAAAACTCTCTCCGCAGATTTAGTTGTTAACCGCTCATCTATATACTCTATAGATATTTTAGAATACTCCTCTAGTTGTTGACTAAAATTTGTTATTTCAGATGCTTTAGGCCCATATGAACCGTTCATATTTAGTGGAAGTCCAACAATAATCTTATTAACTTCATATTCTTTGCAAATCTTCAAAATTTCATCCAAGTCTTTTTCTATATTTTTTCTAGTTAATACTGAATGTGGCTGAGCGGTCCAACCCATCGGATCACTTATAGCTATACCTATTCTTTTATCACCTACGTCTAATCCAATTATTCTCACCTTTACTGCTCCTTAAACCATTTTTATGCAAAAATTTTCACAATATTTAGCACAATAACCACAAAGAATGCATTTTATTGAATCTACTTCAACCTTACTGTTTTTTAAATATAAAGCCTCATAACTACAATTTCTTATACATTCCCCACATAATTCACACCAGTCTTCAATTAAAATGTTTCTTTTTACTGATGAAACCTTTTTTTCTAAAACTAAGTCTCTTTTGTTTTCCATCCAAGCTATATTTAAATCTATTTCTTCAGTACTTTTCATCCCAACTGCCATACTATGTATGCAATCTAAATTTTTTACAAATTCAAAGGAACTATGAGCTTCGCTAATTAAATTTCCTCCTCCTAAAGCCTTCATTGCATATATTCCTTTTCCTTTATCAAAAGCATGGCTCATTGCTGCTATCATCTGTTCTGCCGAGCCACCTATTATTCCAATACCTTTTCGATTAATCAATGGGTGTATGACCTCAATATCTTTAGAAAATGCACCAGCTAGTACCCCATCTACTGTATGTGTAGAAATACCAATTGCTTTAATTATCCCCTTATCTCGAGCTTTTATTAAATAATTAATTGCCTCCTTATGTCCTTGTAAGGTTGCACTATTTTCCTGTTCATGAAGCATAAAAACATCTATATAATCTACTTGCATTTCATCAAGGGCTTCCTCGACACTGCTTTGCATACCTCTATAGGTATAATCATAAGATTTAGAAGTTATTACTGGCCTTATACCAGTCTTTTTAATTGCCTCTCTAATATATGGATAAGTTTTATAGCTTTTAGCAGTATCAAAAAAATTGATTCCCTTTTCCATAGAATAAGATAATATATCAGATCCTTCATTAATTGATAAATTACTTTGTAATGGACCTATTGTTAATACTCCAAAACACAACTTTGATACTATCAAGTTAGTACTTCCTAACTGCAAATACTGCACTATATTCACCTCAAAATTAAAACTAACAGAATAAAACCCATGCTAGAAGCATGGGTTTTAAGAATGTAAACTTATTTTAAGTAGTTTTTTATAAGTATTTCTAAAATTTCATCTCGTTCTACCTTGCGAATCAAGTTTCTAGCTTGGTTGTGACTAGTAATATAAGCAGGATCTCCCGATATCATATATCCTACTAATTGGTTAATGGGATTATAACCTTTTTCCTCCAACGCCTCATATACTGTCTTTATTAATTGATATACTTTTTCTTCTCCTTCTTTGTCAAGTTTAAAGCTTACAGTTTCTCTCGGTACTTGAGGCATACCAACACCCCCTCTATACCCAAGACATTCTACATACAAACTTTAGATTCCTTCAATTAAGAAAGGGTTTTTTCTACCAATTCTCTTGCAGTAGATAACGCATCTGGTAGTTTTGTAACATCCTTACCTCCTGCTTGAGCCATGTCAGAACGACCACCACCGCCACCAGAAGCCACTTTAGCAGCTGCGCCAATAATATTTCCAGCGTTAACACCCTGGTTAACTGCTTCTTTACTTGCAAAACATACCAAGCCTACTTTATCACCAGTAACAGCACCTAAAACTACAACTGCTTTACCTAGCTTATCCTTAAGCATTTCAGCATTTTGTCTAAGTATATTTGCATCTTCTACATCTACTTGAGCAATTAACGCCTTTATACCATTAATTTCAACTGCTTTGTCTAGTAAACTTTCACTAGATTCTTTAGTTAGTTTAGATTTTAGTAATTCTAGTTCTTTTTCTCTTTCTTTTATTGTTTTGTTTAATGCATCAATTTTATATAAGGTTTCTTGAGGAGTAGTTCTTAAATAAGCTGAAATTTCTTGTAATTTAGCTTCAGCTTGATTCAGATATTCAAATGCATTTTTTCCAGTAACAGCTTCTATTCTTCTTAAACCAGAACCGATACTACCCTCACTCTGTATTTTAAACAAACCTATTTGCCCGGTATTACTTACATGTGTGCCTCCACAAAGCTCAATGCTATCTGCAACTGAAACAACCCTTACCTCTTCAGTATATTTTTCTCCAAATAAAGCTATTGCTCCCATTTCTTTTGCTGAATTAATATCTGTATTGGTTGCTTCAACATTACTCATACTCCATATATATTCATTTACTTTATTTTCTATTTCTAATAATTCTTCTTCAGTTAATGCATGTAAGTGTGAAAAATCAAAGCGAAGTCTTTCTGGTTCAACTAATGACCCTTTTTGCTGAGCATGCTCTCCTACAACTTTCCTTAGAGACTTATGTAATAAATGAGTTGCAGTATGGTTTCGAGCTGTATTTAATCTATGGTTTTGATCTACTAATAATTCAACTGTATCTCCAACAGTTATTTCTCCAGAAACTTTACCATGATGTAAAATCCAGCTTGCCACTTTTTGTACATTTTCTACAGCAAAATCACATTTTGCATTTTTTATATTACCTTTATCAGCTACTTGTCCACCACTTTCAGCATAAAAAGGAGTTGCTTCAGTAACTATGCTTACTTCAATATCTTTAGCATTAGAAATAGCCTCTCCATCTTTAATCAAAGCTAGCACAGTACTCTTTTCTTCAAGGTTATTGTATCCATTAAAATTACTTGCTGGTATTTTTTCAAGTATTTCATTTATTACTTGTTCTTCAACAAATGCCCCATCACTTTTGTTAGCTTTTCTTGCTCGTTCACGTTGTTCTTCCATCATTAGATTAAACCCTTGAGTATCAACCTCAAAACCATTTTCTTCTGCCATATCCTCAGTTAAATCTAATGGAAATCCATACGTATCGTACAGCATGAATGCTTCTTGACCTGTTATTGTTGAACGATTATCACTTTTAGCAGTTGAAATCATTTCTTCGACCTTTTTAATACCTTCATTTAATGTTACAAAAAACCTTTCTTCTTCCATCTTAATAACTTCTTTAACAAAATCTTTCTTTTCATTTAGTTCTGGATAAGGTGTTTCCATAATACTTGTAACAACATCAACATTCTGATATAAGAATGGTTCTTTTATCCCTAAATGCCTACCAAATCTAACTGCTCTACGTAAAATCCTTCTTAAAACATATCCTCTTCCATCATTACTAGGCAATACTCCATCCGCTATTAAAAATGTGCAGGCTCGACTATGATCAGCTATTACCCTAAAAGGAAAACCTTCTTCATCTGCTTTATATTTCTTGCCAGTTAAATCTTCTATTTTTTTAATAATTGGTATAAACAAATCAGTTTCAAAATTACTTTCTTTTTGTTGAAGAATCGAACAAATCCTTTCAAGACCCATACCTGTATCAATACTTGGATTAGGCAAAGGCTTTAGTTCTCCATCTGGTTCGCGATTAAACTGCATAAAAACTAAATTCCATATTTCCAACCATCTATCACAATCACACACACCAATTAAACAATTTTCATGTCCACAAGAATACTTTTCACCTCTATCATACATGATTTCGCTACAAGGGCCACATGGACCTGTATCACCCATACTCCAAAAGTTTTCTTCTTCTCCAAGTCTAAGTATTCTTTCTGCTTTTACATCAGTAACCTTTAGCCAGATGTCCTTGGCTTCATCATCTTCATGAAAGATTGTTACCCATAGGTTTTCTTTGGGAAGATTAACAACATTAGTTAAAAAGTCCCAAGCATATATAATTGCATCTTCTTTGAAATAATCACCAAACGAAAAATTGCCTAGCATTTCAAAAAATGTATGGTGCCTAGGTGTTCTTCCAACTGTATCAAGATCATTGTGTTTACCACCAGCACGGACACATTTTTGCGATGTAGCTGCTTTATCATAATTGCGTTTATCTATCCCTAAAAAAACATCTTTAAATTGATTCATGCCAGCATTAGTAAATAGCAGTGTTGGATCATCTGCTGGTACCAAGGATGAACTTTCCACCACCGCATGTTGCCTTTCTTCAAAATAATCCAAAAAAAGTTTTCTTACTTCATTACTAGTCCACACATCATTACCTCCTCTTTCCCTCTCGCTTTGAATACTATTTTCTTTTATTAGGCACCGATTGTCAATAAATGACGGTTTATTGTTCAACTATTTTTAAATATGCAAATTTCACTATTACTTTTAGAGATGCCATAACTGGTACAGCTAAAAGCAATCCAATTAAACCAAATAATTTGCCACCAGCGAGAAGAGCGAATACAATAGTTAATGGATTTATACCTAATTTATCTCCAATTATTCTAGGAGTTATTACATTAGCTTCTACTTGTTGGACCAATACAAGTGCAATAAACATATATATAGCTAAAGCTAAGGATTCTGAAAGTGCAATGCCTATGGCTGGTATCCCGCCTAGTATAGGTCCAAAATAAGGAACAAGATTACTTACTCCAGCAATAACCCCAATAATTACCGGATATTTTACACCTATTATAACAGCTGCTAATCCCACTAATAAGCCAACTATTCCTGCTACTAATAGATGTCCTTTGAGAAATTCTACTAAAACACTATCAATTTCGTCAGCTATTACAATTGTATCTTTCTTAGCACCTGGAGGTAGAAACTCTAGAAATGAATCTCTAATATATTCCCAATCCTTTAATATATAAAAAGCTAAAATAGGTGAAAAAATTAAGGCTATTACTCTAGTTAGAAAGTCATAAACACCCCCTAATAAATTATTTATACCATTATAAATATAGTTTTCTATCTGAGCTATATTGTCATCAACTATCTTATCAAGCTTATGTGGAAGTGGCATTTTTTCCACTTCATCAACCATATGTTCTGCCTGATCAGCATATCTCGGCAACATAGAAGCTACCTCAGTTAATTCATCCATTATTCTAGGTGCTGCAAACCAAACACTTATTAAAATAAAACCTATAACAATAAAATAAACAATTAAAATAGACCAAACTCTTTTTATTCCCTTTTTTTCAAAATACATTACTGGTCTAAATATTAAATATGCTAAAATACCTGCTATAAAAAATGTAAAAACAATTTCTTTTAACAAATATAAAAAATAAATGGTGGCCGTAACCACCACCGCAAAAAATATATAGCGAAAAACTTTGCTTTTGAGCATTTAAATTCTCCTACATTTTGTTCATCCTATCACCTAATTCATTACCCATTTCACTAACAAAGTTTTGTGCCCGACCACTTTTTGCTTTTACCTGCCTTGCTACAGCTTTGACATCCTTTTCTTCATTAAAATATAGTATGGTTGCTGCTGCTCCAATTACTGCACCAAATACAAAACCACTCCAATAATCTTTCACTAATGTCACCTCCATTTATTGTTATAACAATTGCGATGGTTTTTCCCAAGCTAATAATGTACCGTCTTCAGCTACCTCATATATATTGGTTTTTCCTTTATCATAATTAAATTCTAAAAAACAAGCCCAACAGTAAAACTGATCACTGCCTACTTTACCTACCTGCAAACCTCTACAAACTGGACATTTTAAGACCATCCAGTCTCCTCACCTCCTTCTTCATTAATCACACCGCTTTTAGCACTAGCCCAATGAATTTGATCTAAAGGGAGTTCTTGTCTTCCTTCAAGCAAATCTTGTATTATTCCCGAAGAAACTTCTACACCACTAATTTGCTTTTGGTCTTTTACTACTACAAAATCACTCAATACACCTAATTCTTTGCCTTCTTTATCAAATAAAGTATCTCCAATTTTTTGTTCATATATTGTTAATTCTTCCCCATGAGCATATGATTTAATACAATCTAAATCATTAATTACAATGGAATTATGCCCAATGTGAAAATCACTTTTTTTTATCATTTTTTGGGTTCTATCATCTGAGTTTATTATTAAATAAGCTATTTCAAACGAATCACCAATTATAGCTCTTTCTACTCTTCCAATTACCTGAGCTGTATCCCTATAGAAAACAGGTAAGTTTTTTAAATTGCGCAACTTCAAATGCAAACCTCCCTGTAGATGAATAATCTTATTTACTATTTTTGCCTTAAATAACAAAAAAAATGCACTTAAAAAGTGCACTTTTTGTTATAGTTAAATTATCTTGTAATAATCACTACTTAAAAAGACCGAGGAGTGACGTGATAAGCATGTTTGCTCAGCTGATTCTATAGTCTAAATTTAGCTTTTAGCAGTGAAACCAATTACCAATTTACATATTAGAGCTCCCTAGCTATCTCCCCTCCACCTACAACATAATCTCCATCATAAAATACAACTGCTTGTCCAGGTGTAATAGCTCTTTGAGGCTTTACAAATTGTACTTCTATAGTTTTATCAGGCTTCGGTATTATATTTGCTTCAGATTCTTTAGCGCGGTATCTAACCTTAGCTTTAACTCTCAACTCATCGTTTAATTCATTCATAGCAATAAAATTATTGTTAGTCGATGTTAATTTGTTTTTATATAATTCGTGCTCATCTCCTACTATTAATTGATTACGCTCTATATCTAAATCAATTACGTATAATGGCCTACCTGCACTTATACCTAGCCCTTTTCTTTGACCAATAGTATAATAACCTAGACCTTTATGGTTTCCTAGCAATTTCCCAGCTGTATCAATAATCTTTCCGCTTTTTTGATTTATTCTTGTGCTTAAAAAATCTCTATAATCCCCTGTAATAAAGCATACCTCTTGGCTTTCAGCAGAATTTGCCACTTCACTAAAATTATAATCTATTGCTAATTGTTTAACTTGTTCTTTAGTTAAGTCGCCTAGGGGAAACATAATATTTGATAATTGGTTTTGTTTTAATGCATATAGAAAATAGCTTTGATCTTTTTTAGTATCAACACCTTTTTTTAATAAATATCTTTTTTTCTTTTCATCATATTCAATTTGTGCATAATGACCAGTAGCCACTTTGTCACAACCATAATTTTTAGCTATATTGAGCAGTTCCCCAAATTTTATATTACGGTTACATTCAACACATGGATTAGGAGTATGACCTTCTTTATATTTTTTACAAAAATAGTCAACTACATTATCAGAAAACTGCCTGCTAAGATCAACTATTTGATGTTCTATACCCAGCTTAGCAGCTACCTTTTGCGCCTTATAACCAACCTCTTTATCCCAATTAATCATGGTTAAACCCATTATATTATAGCCTTGTTCTTTTAAAAGCAAGGCAACTATAGTACTATCAACACCACCACTCATTAATACTGCTACCTTCATAATTATCTCCTTTATTTACAATATTGATTTTACTGCAAAAACCCTACTATTGAAGCAAACAATGAATAATTATTAAATGTTCTTGTATGAATATTATTTTCCACAGCAAAATCAATTTTGAATTTTAAATTTTTAATTCTTAATTAACGATGAAAAGCAAAGCTTTTCTATATATTATATAATATCAATAATAAAGGGAAACTTTGTTTCCTAACTTCAATTAAAAATTAAGAATTGAGAATTAAGAATTGATTCCACTACCAAAACATATTTGCAAAGAAAACGAAAATGCTTTTGCCTAAATATTACTTTCCGCAGTGGAATCAATATTATATTTTTATAACATCTATTTTAATAGTAATCAAGCTTGTTACAGTTTATTAACTGCTTTATAATTTGAGCATAAATAGACAAAGGAGAAATATAATGGATTTATTTGATATAAATATAAAAAACAAAACGAACGAAAATGCACCCCTCGCCTTTAGAATGCGTCCTAAAAACTTAGATGAAGTAGTTGGACAACAACACATAGTTGGCAAAGGTTCCCCTCTTAGACAAGCAATAGAAAAGGATCAATTACATTCATTTATTTTATATGGCCCTCCTGGTTCAGGAAAAACAACTATAGCCCAAATAATATCCCAGGTAACCAAATCACATTTTGATTATATTAAGGCTGTTACTAGTGGGGTTTCAGAAATTAGAACCATTTCTAAAGATGCACTAGATAGACTGAAATACCACAATCAAAAAACAGTTTTATTCCTAGATGAAATCCATAGATTTAATAAATCTCAGCAGGATGTTCTTTTACCCTTTGTTGAAGATGGCACTCTTATATTAATTGGTGCTACTACTGAAAACCCTTTGTATGAACTTAATAATGCATTATTATCTAGAATGAAAATATATATAACCGAAGCTTTAAAGGCAGAAGATATAAGTAAGGTTTTAACAAACGCTATAAATGATGAGTCTAGGGGACTAGGTAAATTAGATATAACTATTGAAGATAACAGTCTTGATTTAATTAGCAAAGTTTCTAAAGGTGATGCACGGACAGCTCTAAACATTTTGGACACAATATCAAATTCTTATACAAATGACAACACTTTATTCATTAATAAGGAATTAGTAGAGAAGATTGTAGGACAACCTTTAATTAAATATGATAAAAAAGGTGATTATCATTATGATTCAATTTCAGCTTTTATAAAAAGTATACGAGGTTCTGACCCAGATGCTGCTCTTTATTGGTTAGCAGTAATGCTTCAGGGTGGAGAAGATCCAGAATTTATCGCTCGTAGAATAATTGTTCATGCTGCAGAAGACATTGGGTTAGCTGACCCTAATGCTTTAGTTGTAGCAACTTCAGCTTTTCATGCACTTCAGGTAGTGGGGCTACCAGAAGCAAGAATTCCATTAGCTCAAGCTACAATTTATTTAGCTACTGCGCCTAAAAGTAATACTAGTAAAACTGGAATTGATAATGCTTTAACAACTGTAAAAAACATAAGTAATATAAATGTGCCAAAACACATAGCAGATAATTCACACTCAAAGTCCCATTTGCTTAATAAAGGAATAGGCTACAAATACCCACACGATTTCGAAGGCTATGTCAAGCAAAGCTATTTACCAGAAGAACTTAAAGACTATAAATTTTATAATCCAACTTCAAATGGTTATGAGGAGATAATTAAGAAATTTCTTGAAGAAAGAGTCAAAGGGGACGGTTCTTTTTGACTCAAAAAAAGCGAGTCAAAAAGAACCGCCCCCTTTGACTCGCTTTATTGCTTTTATTGTCCTATTACTTCAGTAATTAGTTTATTAAGCTGTTCCTTATTTTTCGCTCCTACCACTCTTTGCACTTCAGTTCCATCTTTAAAGAAAAGTATAGTGGGAATTCCTCTAATTCCAAATTGTACAGCAATCTCTTTATTCTCATCTACATTTAATTTTCCTACTTTTATTTTGCCTGAATATTCGACTGCTAGATTATCAATTATAGGTCCTATCATTTTACATGGCCCACACCAAGGTGCCCAAAAGTCAACTAAGACTGGGAGTTCGGAATTAATTACTTGATCTTCAAAATTATTGTTTTCTAAAGTAAGTACCTCAGCCAAAAAAACCCCTCCTTAAATAAGTAAGTATAAATATATTATACTATATGTTTAATCTACCAAAGATAGTAGTATAAGGCTATACCTAACACCATCGAAATTGCTATCCAAACAAATGAATATATAACATCTTGTCTTACTCTTTTAGCTAGTTCTTCCATTAGTTTGCCTCCTAAACAGTCTATTTATTATCTGATCCTTGAAGAATTATGGTTTTTTCACCTGATTGATAATCTACATTAAGTAATGATCTTTCTATTTCTTTACCTTCTTTACTAATAATCTTATATGTCTTAATTTCTTTACCTGGCTCACCTTCCTGTTTTATTATCCTTTCGCCTGGCTTCAACTGCTTATCTATAATAAAATCAATCTCAGCTGGGTGCTTAACTATCTCTTTCACTACATCTATAGATTTTTCTTCTTGAGATTGATACCCATATATTTTAATAGTTATTTTATCTTCTTTAAATTTAGTTGACAACATTATTGGGTTTTGTAAATTATTCTTTAAGGTTAAATTTTTATATTTATCTTTTTTTATAATTTCTAATCCTGTAGTTTTTGAAGCTTCATATAAACCTTTTTTAATTATATTATTAAGTTTACTAGAGCTATCAATTTCAGAAAATTTCTTCTCTAGATAAAAATGCTCTAATGGCATTATTATCGTCTCATTTAATTGTGAGGTTATTTGTTTTACTTCTTTATCATTGATAGAATCCACTGAAGCTATATATATTCCCATTAAGTGTTTTATATTCTTTATGTCTTCATAATATATTTCAGGTTCTTCAACAATTACTTTAGCTTTTGCTGAACGTAAATATCCAGCTTCAATAATATTTATTAGTTCTTTAATAGTTGCATCCACATCTAAAAAACTTCCATGTATTTCTTGTGTATATACCAATTCATTTTCCTTAATTAAAACTTTTGCATCAATTGCAGGTCTATCATACACCTTTTTGAGTTTTAATAACTCTTTATATAGGTTTTCTTCACAATAATTAAATAAGGGATAAAACACTTGTTTTTCCCCTCTAATTTTAATATGTCTTAAAAAATCTTCTTTATTAAGATAACTTTCTAATTGTTCGAGTGTATTATTAGTTTTAAATGTTATTCCGATTTGGTCAAATGAAACTTTTTCTTCTTTTTTTTCATTTTTTATTATTAAATTGTTTTGCCCAAACTCATTCTGTAGTTTTGTAAACGCATCGTTATAGGTCATACCTGCAACTGATACATTACCCACAAAAAAATTAGATGGATAATATCTACTGTCCAGATCAGCTAATATATACGACACACTTGTTAAAGTTAACAAAACTACTAATAATGTTAAAGATATGACCTTATGTATAAAATTTTTATTATATGTCATATCAAAACTCCTAAGATTTAATTACAACATTGAGATAACTCTACAAACTTATCATTATTTTCTGCAATTTTTAGAATATCTTCAGTAACAGTTGCACCTTTAGTAATAATTATTTCACCATCAGCATTTTTAATATCTTGAGTCACTTGTTTCCCCATTAAAAAGTTTTTCTGTTTTTCTAGAAACAAAGTAGCTCCTTCTGACTTATTATCTTCAGTAATAACTTCAGCATTTTCTTGATTGGTATTACTTGTATCTGTATCACTGCTTGCAATTTGTTCCTTTACTACTAAAACATCGGCCCCGTAAGTTAAAATTTGGCTTGCCTCTATATTTTCAGTTTCTGATTCATCTTGAGCTGTTTTAAACTCTAAGCTTAAAATTTCTCCAGTTTCCTCATCAATTGAATATTCACTAATAATTCCAATTAAATTACCCTTATTAGTTAATACCCTATTACCTTTTAATTCTACATTTCTTTCTAGCAAACTATTTGCATTATTGGTTTCGCTGATATTAGTAAGTTGATTATCGCTTTCAGTTGTAACCGCATGTTCCCCTACTCCCATTACAGCCTTGTAAGGTAGTACTCTTGCGCCAACATACCAACTACCATTGCTAACTAAAATAAATTCCACTTTACCTTCTTCTGGATTAACAACTAAATCTTTGACTTGTCCAATTTTTTTCCCATCAATGATTGAAAAAACAGGAAGACCAATAATTTCCTGACTTTTTTTCATAGTTACATACTCCCTTCTTTAGAATCTTCTAATTGCAAGTGTAACTGCTCTGCTACTCTAATACGAACTAACCGAGGAACGTCTGATATTGGCACCTTAGACATACCAACTTTTTCTAATTCTTGTTTAGTGAATTCAAAAAACAACCTTTTATGCTGTAGTTCCTTATATATACTGGTATCCGGGGGTAATAAACTCAAATATTCTGTTAAAAAAGCATTAACTTCATCATAAAGACCTTGATCTTGATAAATACCTATTAACTCCCAAGTTAACATGTATTTTAAATCTAATTCATTTGTTAATTTCCATGCTTCATAAAATTGCTTACTAGCTTCTAATAGTTTTTCTTTGGATTTTAGTTCAAAAGCTATCTCAAGTAAGCTTTCAATTTTCTGATTATTATTTTCTTCTGACTCAATATGTTCTTCCTTAATATCTTCAATATGTTCCATAAATTCAATATTTTCTTCTGCTTCAGGTATAGACTCATTTAATTGATTTATATCTTTCATATCCTCTGTTTTAAGATTATCATTATCTTTTTTATTTTCCTCTATATCTTCTATATGCTCTATATTTTCTGTATTTTCTACATCTTCTATATGCTCTATATGTTCTGCATTTTCTACTTCTTCTATATAATGACTTATATTAAATTTTTCTTTATTAATAATATCCTGCAAATTATTTAAATCTTTATCATTTTCAGCATCATTTTTAACATTATTTTCATTTGTGTTATCATTATCTACTCCATTGGAATATATATGATATATATTATTATTTACTTCTTTTGGACAGGTATTTAGATTTATATCTTCTTCTTTACAAATAGTTTTTAACTTTTTTTGATCACTAACCTCTATGTTATTATCAATTTCATCATTTTTTATTTCATCTTCTCTTTTATTTTTTACATCAATCATATTATCGCTTGAAAATTTAATTAAAAAATAACTCAAAAAACTAAAAACTATTAAATACCCTGCCATAGTTAATAAAACACCAAGATTAACTAAACTAATTGGAAAAAGCATTATTAATAACCATATAGCTAAAATATAGCAATAAATGTTTTTTTTAGAAAAGTTATATCTATACAAAAAATAACCTAATAAAGAGCCAATAGGTAGATATATTAGTATTGAATAGAGTATATATTCTCTCATTTCAATCCCCTTTTATTTTTTGTCACGATAATAAATTTTCGACAACACAAATCTATTTCCTTCAATTTTTTTCTTAAAATTCAATTTAAGCCACTTAATCTAATTTATCCCCAATTTTTTTGTAGCTACTTAAGATTTTATTTCGAAAAATAAAATGAAATTTCAATTAATACTTACTAATGAGCAAAAAAATGTTTAAGGTATAATTGAAAATAATTCGAGCTGTTATGTTTAAAGAAGCCTTAAATAGGAGGTATGAGAAAAGTTTTTGTGGTAGAAACTACACGTACTGCTGTTGCTCACGCAGGAAAGCAATCATGGTTCACAAATGTTCGGATTTAGTGGAGATGTTATGATAGGTGGTGGAGTTCAATATATGAATCATATTCCAATAGATGCTGGTGTAGATTTGCATCTCAGAGGGTATCGGACACGGTCATGTGTTGCTACTATCTGGCAAAATTAAATAATGGTTTCACTGCGAAAAGTTAAACTTAAGCTATGGAATCGGCTGAGCAAACATGTTTATCACGCCGCTCATCGGTCTTTATCTTCATTTTTGTTTAGCACTTATTATCTAAAGTAAAATTTATTTATACTTAGCCGTGATCTATGCACCACGCCTTGCTATTCGGGACTTAGATAAACATGTTTGCTCAACCTTAAGTTCTTTGTAGTTACTTTTTGCAGCAGAATCAATAATTAGTTTCGCAAAACAGAAAAAGGGACAAATATAAAACCCGTAACAATAGAGGTTACGGGTTTTATATATTTTAATTTATTCTACCGTTTAAAAATCCTTTTACAACAATTACTGGTGTACCTGCATCAGCTGATCCACTAACTAGGTCAGCTAGACTTGCTATTAAATCTTCAGTTTTTCTAGGAGTAGTACCTTCTGCCTCAATACTATATTTATCAAAATCTTTGCTTTTAGCTTGTAATGTTTTTTCAATATTATCTAAATCTGCACCTTCGCTATAAAGTTGATCAACCAAATATTTGTATTTCACTCCTTCTCGATACTTCCCTTTTAAACCATCTGTCATTCCAAATGTTGGCTTAGGATCGGCTAACTCATATATGCCAGTTGTTGGATCACAGTAAGCTCCATCTCCGTATATTATTACTTCTACTTTTTTATTTATATCTTTTATGACTTTTTCCTGTATTAATCTAGCAACTTCATCAGCAGCTTTAGGAGCCAATTTCAACTTATCTCCCGCAGATATATTGCTTCCAAGTAATCCCCACTCGGAAGAACAATCACCTTCATTACATAGTTCTTGCAGAGTAATACTATTTTGGTTAGTTTCTTTTATTTTAGTTAAAACCCTCTGTCTATTATGCACACTAGAAACTACAATTCCATCTAATTTAAATTCTGTTATTTTTGAAGGAGAGTTGCATAGAAATATATTGGCTTGTGCTCCCTGCTCTTTAATTATCTCTTCATATAGACTTATATAATCAACTTTGGTAATAGGATGCTTATAACGATTATTACCAAGGTCTTGACATGTAATTATTTCCCCATTAGTTTTGCCTATATTTTCCGCAAAATCATAGGGTAAAATTTGATTACCAACCTCATCAGACGGATGAGATAATTGAACTACAACTTCACCTTGTGGGACAGCTTTAGCTAATCCCTTAAGTATTAAAGAAAATCTATTGCGACTCAAAATCGGAAAAACTACTCCAATTTTGCTGTCTTTTTTTAAATTTAGTTTATTTGTTACTTGATCAGCTATGTCTTTTACAGTTACGTAATTATTTTGTGCTCTTGCGACAATAGATTCGGTCACACAAATTGTATCTCCATCATCTAATAAACCATCACTCTCTAACTTTTGTAATGCCTCATAAACCATATTGACAACATCACTACCTGGTATAATAACACCCATTTTAATACCAAAAGCTGATATTCCAATATAATCAGGTAATTTTCCCACTCTCAACATCCCTTTTTGAATTTTTGGAGACTATTTTCATAACAGTCCCCGCTTAAATATACCGTAAATTTAATTATTTATCAATAATTAATATTGAATACAATTATAAGAATAAATTTTTAATAATTATTAATCATAATATCAAAAATGTTTTTAATAAATAGGTAATCATGGGGACGGTTCTTTTGATTGCATTTGTAATATTATGAAAAGGAGTAATTATTATGAGAACTTTATGGAAAGGTGCAGTAAGCTTTGGTCTAGTTAATATACCTATAAAAATGTATGTAGCTACAGAGCGTAAAGATATTAAATTTAATTATTTGCATAAAGAATGTATGTCTCCAATTAAATATCAAAAATACTGTTCAAATTGTGATAAAGAAATTAATAATGAAGAAATTGTAAGAGGGTATGAATATCAAAAAGGAAATTATGTAATTATGAATGAAGAAGATTTTGAAAAGATTCCATTAGAAAACACAAAGACAATCGATATTTTAGATTTTGTTGAATTAAACGAAGTTGATCCAATTTATTTTGATAAAACCTATTATTTAGAGCCTTCTGAGGGGGGCGACAAAGCATATAGTTTATTAGTTGAGGCCATGAGAGAGACAAGTAAAGTTGCAATTGCGAAGGTTATTATTCGTTCTAAACAAACCCTTGCTGCTTTAAGGATAAAAGATAATGTTTTAATTATGGAAACAATTTTTTATCCAGACGAAATTCGTTCTCCTGCATCTTTAAACCTTGGTGTAGATAAAGAAAAATTACATGATAATGAAATTAAAATGGCTGTTAGCTTGATAAAAAATCTATCTACAAACTTTCAACCTGAAAAATATGAAAATGAGCATCGCAAAGCTTTATGGGAAGTAATAGAGGCTAAGATAGTAGGTAAAGAAGTTGTAGCTCCTACTCCAGATGTTGAACAAGGTAATGTAGTTGATTTAATGGAGGCATTAAAAGCTAGTGTTAAACTAGCAGAAGAAAATAATCAAGAAGATAAAAAAGAAAAGACTACCAAAAAGAAAACTAAAAAGAAAGCTAAAACAGGTAGTTAATATTGCTATATGAAGAAATTATAAAAATTGCTCCAATGCTTCCTATTCTTCACAACGAACCTTTTGATGATAAAAACTATGTTTATCAAGTGAAATGGGATGGAGTTAGAATTATTGCCAACATTAATTCTAATAAAGTTGAGCTTATTAATCGCAATTATAAATATAAAACACTTCAATATCCAGAACTATTAACTCTCAGTAATCAAGTTAATGCTAAAAATACAGTTCTTGATGGTGAAGTTGTTGTGCTTAAAGCTGGTAAACCTAGTTTCGAATCAGTAATTAGACGTGATAAAGCCAAAAGCAAGGAAAAAATAAATCATTTAAAAAGTTTATTTCCAATAACATACTTAGTTTTTGATATTCTTGCTAAAGATAATAAACCACTTCATAAAACTCCACTTATAGATCGAAAAAAAATTCTTACAGATACTTTAATTGAGAATCAATTTGTTCAGTTAGTAGAAGATTTTAATTCTGGAATAAAACTATTTGAAGCTATAAAGGGACAAGAGTTAGAAGGAATAGTTGCTAAAAAAAAGACTAGTTTATATATACCCGGAAAAAAACATAAAGATTGGTTTAAGATAAAATATCGCCGTAACCAATTATGTGTTGTAGCAGGATATACTTGTAGGAGTAATATTGTCAATTCTTTATTACTTGGTGCTTATAGAGATAATGAACTTTATTATATTGGCCGGGTAGGTTCCGGATTAACAGTAAATGAATGGAATAGTTTAACTAATGAATTACCTAAGTTAGTAATTACTAATTCACCGTTTGTAAATTACCAAGCAAAACCTAATAAAACATTTTCTTTTGTAAAGCCTGTATTAGTAGTAAATGTAAGTTATGTTGAATGGACTGAAAGTATGCACCTTAGATCACCAGTAATAGTTAACTTCACAAACAATAATCCATCAGAGTGTTTATTATAAAAGGAGAACTTTTTATGTCAAAAAAAGAGAGTATAGAAATTCAAGGTAATGAGTTAACCTTATCTAATTTAGATAAATTTTTATGGCCTGATCAAGGGTTTACTAAAGGTGAGTTGATTAAATACTATTCAGTAATAGCACCCTATTTAATAAATCATTTGAAAAATCGACCTTTAGTGGTAACCCGTTATCCAGATGGCATTACTGATAAGTTTTTTTATCAAAAAAATGCTCCTACCCATACACCTGAGTGGATAAAAACACATTCTATTTATTCAAGTGATTCCAAAAGGTATATAAATTTTATCCTAGTTGAAAAGCTATCTGATTTAGTATGGTTAGCTAATCAAGCCTGTATTGAAATGCATCCTTGGTTATCAAGTGTTGAATCTCTTGACTTTCCTGATTTTGCAGTGTTTGACATAGATCCATCGGAGGGCAGTACTTACGAAAATGTAATTCAAATTACTCTAGTACTAAAAAAACTTCTTGATTCTCTTAATCTAAGAAGTTATGTAAAGACATCTGGAGCAACTGGATTACACGTCTATCTTCCTATAATGAGCAAATATACTTATGAAGATATAAGAACTTTTACCCATGCTATTGCCAAGATAGTAAGTGAAGTTCTTCCTGATATATCAACAATAGAACGCAAAGTTAATCAACGTGGCACTAAAGTTTATATAGATTACTTGCAAAATGTCAAAGGCAAAACATTAAGCTCTGTTTATAGTGTGCGACCACGCGACCTAGCTCCAGTATCTACACCATTAAATTGGGAAGAGGTAACACAAGTAACTCCTACAGATTTTAATATTAAAACAGTTTTTAAACGAATTGAACAATATGGAGATTTGTTTGCTGAAGTATTGAGTGATAAGCAAAATTTAGATTCTGCTGCTAGAGAGTTAGGTGTTAAACTAAATAAGTCACTTCATTAAATATATCACCAGATACCTTTTCAGTAATACATTATTTGGCTATGAACATAAGATGGGTTTTATCAGTGTAAACCTTAATTTTATTAAGGTCTATTAGGTAAGTTAATATTGCTGATATAGTTGCAAATATTAGTAAGTACTGATTTCTATTTATAGGTAGGTTTAAGTTTTCAATAACATTGGCTATTATCACTTCTCTTGTTTTGGGAGTATTTAGTTCCTTAAGAATTAGTTCAAAAAGATTGTTTAGCAAATCATTATTTTGGTTTATTGCTTTTTCAAGGTCGCTTATAATTCCACCGTGTGAAACAATTACCTCACTATAATTTTCTTGTTGTATAGTAGTAAAGCTATCTATCATTTCTTTAACATTTGCTGCATATGTAAAGTAATATTCTTCAATAATTTTAGAGTGGATTATACTATCTCCTAAGAACAGTACATCATCTTGTGTTTTTATTCCAATATGCTGAATACTATGTCCTTTAAGATCTATTATTTTAAAATCTACATCATTAATTTTTATAAATCCAGGTTCGACAATATCTGTAACCTTACATTCAGGCTGCAATAAAAATCTGTTTTTTAATGCTTTAAAAGGGGCTGCTGAGTATAAACTCATTGGCGACATTATTGGATTTTCTAGTAAAACTGCCTCCATTGATGAAGCATAGATTTTGCAATTAGTCTCCTGTTGTATTAGTTGATTACCTATACAGTGATCGGCATGGGCATGTGTGTTTATTATTCCCTGTATTGTTATTCCTTCTTTTTTTAATGTTTCGAGTACTTCCTTAACTATTTTGATTGAATTACTACTATCAATTAAAACACATGATAAATCATTAAAAATGTAAACACCAATTACACTTTGCAAATCAAAATAATATGTATTTCCTCTAATATGCTTTAATTCCATAAACTCTCTCCGAGACAATTATTAATTATGAATTTTGATTCCACTGCAAAAAGCTAAACTTAGAGTATGGAATCGGCTGAGCAAACATGTTTATCACGCCGCTCATCGGTCTTTACCTCCATTTTAGCTTAGCACTTATTATCTAAAATGATTTTTTATTTATACTTAGCCGTGATCTATGCACCACGCCTTGCTATTCGGGACTTAGATAAACATGTTTGTTCAGCCTTAAGTTTGTTGTAGTTACTTTTTGCAGCAGAATCAATTTTTAATTCTTAATTATTGTGGGGAAGCAAGGTTTCCCTTTTTATATAATTAAATAGGGAAACAATAGTTTCCCTTCATTAATTAAAAATTCAAAATTAACAATTCAAAATTGAAAGTAATTACCTTTACTTTCTCCTTGGTGCTATGTGAATAGCTTGTTTGTTTAGGTCTAGGACTGCCTCTATTAAGGCTTCGCCTAATGTGGGATGTGGATGAATTGTGCCTATTATATCTTCTGTTTTTTGTCTTTGTTTAACCCATAATGTTGCTTCCAATATTAAATCACTAGCATGAGCACCTAGTATATGTACTCCTAGTATTGTATTTTCATCATCCGCAATTACCTTTACTAAACCATCTGTTTGTCCCATGCTTAAAGCTTTGCCATTTGCTACAAAAGGAAATTTGCCTACTTTATATGATATATTATTAGCTTTTGCTTCTTCTTCACTCATTCCTACAGTAGCTATTTCTGGCAAAGTAAATATACAGCTAGGTACAGCATGATAGTGGACTTCATTATCTATATCACAAATTCTTTCTACTGCAACTATCCCTTCCTCAGACGCAACATGCGCTAACATCTGACCACCTGTTACATCACCTATTGCATATATTCCCGGAATGTTGGTTGCAAAGTTTTCATCTACACTAATAAATCCATTGTTAGTATTTATACCAAGTTCTTCAACACCAAGTCCATTTGTATTAGGTCTTCTACCTCCAGCTACTAAAACCATATCAACATCAAGTGATATGTCACCCTTTTTAGTTGATGCATTTATATTCAATCTATTTTCTGTTTGGGCTATGTCATTTATTATTGTTGAGGTATTAACACTTATACCTTGACGTTTAAGTAAAATGTTCATTCTTTTTACTATTTCACTATCTAGCATACCCAAAATATTTGGTTGCGACTCAAAAACAGTTACCTCACTACCAAAAGTATTAAATATGCATGCAAACTCTGATCCTATTACTCCACCACCTATAATAGCTAAACTTTTAGGAACATTTGTGATTTCTAATATTTCATCACTAGTTAAAACTCCTTTATTTTCGATACCTTTTATAGGAAGTGTTACTGGAATAGATCCAGTGGCTATGATAATATTTTTAGTATTAATGTCTTGGTCATTAACCTTAACTTTCCCTGGCTCTATTATTTTTGCATTACCTTTTATTACTTCTATTTTGTTACTTTTCAGTAATTGCTCTATTCCATTTACCAAGTTAGTTACGACTGCATCTTTTCTTTGTTTTGCTCCAGCCATATCAAAATTTATATCGTTTACTGATATGTTATAATCATTTAATTGTTTAACAGTGTTTAGTACACTTGCATTTTGAAAGTATGACTTAGTAGGTATACATCCTCTATTTAAACAGGTACCACCTAAACTATCTTTTTCAACCAATACTACATTAAGACCAAGCTGGCTAGCTCGTATTGCTGCCACATAGCCACCAGGTCCTCCACCTATTATAACTAAATCCTTCACTTTTTAAGTTGCCTCCCATTTTACCTTCGGACTACGTGCTGCTGTTACTTCATCTAACCTACCTACAACCGCTTCATGAGGAGATGTTGTAACTAACTCTGGGTTTTCTTCAGCTTCTTTAGCTATTCGCTTTAATGAATCAATAAAACTATCTAATCTTTCTTGACTTTCAGTTTCAGTTGGTTCAATCATTAAAGCTTCTTTTACAATTAATGGGAAGTAAACTGTAGGTGGATGATATTTGTAATCTAAAAGCCTTTTAGCTACATCAAGAGTTGTTACACCGTTTTTATCAACTTGATGTTTAGATGTAGCAATAAATTCATGCTTACATACTCTATCAAATGGTATATGATAAGTATCCTTTAAATGATGCATTAAATAATTTGCATTCAATACCGCATGTTCACATGCCTCACGTAATCCATCTTTACCAAGGGCTCTAATATAAGTATAAGCTTTAACCATTACTCCAAAGTTGCCATAGAAGTTTTTAACCTTCCCAATAGAGTTTGGTATATCGTAATTAAAGCTATATTGATCACCTTTTTTCTCTATCATTGGAACTGGTAAGTAATCCGCTAAAAATGCTTTTACTCCTACTGGCCCTGAACCAGGCCCACCACCACCATGTGGTGTACCAAATGTTTTGTGTAAATTATAATGAACAATATCAAAGCCCATATCACCAGGTCTAGATACTCCCATTATTCCATTTAAGTTAGCACCGTCATAGTATAATAACCCACCGCCATCATGTACAATTTGAGCTATTTCTACTATATCTTCTTCAAAAAGACCCAATGTATTTGGATTAGTAAGCATTATACCTGCGACTTCATCACTCATTTTTGAGCGCAAGTCTTCTATGTCCACCATGCCCTTTTCATTAGATTTAATTTCAATGGTATCATAGCCTACAACATTAGCTGTAGCAGGATTAGTTCCATGAGCTGAGTCTGGAACTAGCATTTTTGTTCTTTTAGTATCTCCTTTATTGTTATGATATGCTTTAATCATAACGATTCCAGCCATTTCACCATGAGCACCTGCAGCTGGCTGAAGTGAAAAATGATCCATACCACCTATTTCACATAGCATTCTCTCAAGTTCATACATTAATTCTAATGCTCCTTGAACAGTTTCCTCAGGCTGATATGGGTGTACATTTGTAAAGCCCGGTAAGCGAGCTGACCATTCTCCAACCTTGTTATTATATTTCATAGTACAAGAGCCTAATGGATACATACCTGTATCAACACCAAAAGCTTTTGTTGATAAATCAGTAAAGTGACGTATAGTTTCTACTTCACTTATATCAGGTAGTATAAAGTCTTCATTTCTTAAAAAATTTGCAGGAATATTATTTTCTAATGCTACTTCATTTACTTCAGACGATGGTAGCTTAAATTTATTGCTTCCAGCTACACTTTTTTCAAATATTAATCTAGCCATGGTTTTCACCACCTATCAAAGATACTAGCTTATCTATTTCTTCCTTAGTTCTTTTCTCAGTAAAGGCCAATAGCATACCACCATCCAGCTCATAGCCACCTATTATGCCACTAGCTAATAACTTTTTGTTTAATTCAGTAGGACTATTAACAGATATTGCAAACTCTCTTAAGAAAGGTTGATTATATTTAAGCTTAATACCTACCTTCTCAAATTGTTCTTTAGCATATATAGCTAATTGATGTGAGCGTAAAGCTAATTGTTTTAAGCCTTCTTTCCCAATGAGGCTAAGATATATATTAGCTGCTAATGCATTTAGAGCTTGATTAGAACAAATATTTGAGCCTGCCTTTTCTCTACGTATATGTTGTTCTCTTGCTTGTAATGTCAATACAAACCCTCTATTACCTTCTGGGTCTTGGGTTTGTCCAGCAATTCTACCAGGAATTTTTCTCATAAATTTTTTATCAGCTGCAAAAAAACCAAGGTGAGGTCCACCAAAACTAAGACTATTGCCAAATGGCTGTCCTTCACCTACTACTATATCTGCTCCCCATTCACGAGGTGATTTTAATACACCTAATGAAAACGGATCAACAGCCATAACTAGTAACCCTTTATTTTCGTGTATTGCTTTTTCTATATTTGTAATATCTTCAATATTGCCTAAAAAGTTAGGTTGTTGAATTACAACACAAGCAACACTTTTATCTGTCATAGATATAATAGCTTCTGAGTCCGTTATACCATCTTTTGAAGGTACAACCACTACTTCCATTTTTCCAGATATAGCATATGTTTGTATGGTTTTTAAATACTCAGGATGAATACTATCAGGTACTAATATTTTTTTTCTTCGAGTAGAATCACTTGCTACCATACATGCTTCTGCTAGTGCACTACCACCATCATACATGGATGCATTTGATACATCCATACCTGTTAAATTACATATCATTGTTTGATATTCAAATATTGCCTGAAGTACTCCTTGGCTAATTTCTGGTTGGTAAGGAGTATAAGCCGTATAAAACTCAGACCTTAATAACATTTGATCAACAGCGGGTGGAATGTAGTGATCATATGCACCTGCACCCATAAAACATACATGTTGATCAGTAGTTAAATTTTTGGATGCTAATTTTTTTAAATGATTGGTTAACTCTAACTCTGACATTTCATCAGGTATATTTAAGTCTCGATTTAATTTAACGTCATTTGGTATATCTACAAATAAATCATCAATTTTGTTTAGACCAATTGATTTTAACATTTCTTCTACAACTGGTTTTGGATTAGGAGTAAAACGCATTAAATAAAAACCCCCTAGTCTTCTAATTCACTACAATACTTTTCATACTTTTCTGCACTCATTAGTTCATTTATGTCATCAGGATTATCCATTTGTACAACTAATATAAAGTTTTGATAACAATCTTCATTTAATAGTTCTGGTGATGTTTCTAATTCTTCATTAACTTCTACTATTTTCCCACTAACAGGGCTATACATATCAGAAACTGCTTTTACAGATTCTATTACCCCAACTTCTCCTCCAACTTCGACTTCTTCATCAACCATTGGAAGTTCAACAAATACAATATCACCTAATTGGCTTTGGGCATAATCTGTAATTCCTATATATACTTTCTCCTCTTCTACTCTTACCCATTCATGTTCCTCAGAGTAGTATAAATCCTTAGGTATGTTCACAATAATCCCTCCATTTATTTTTTAGTGTTTTTCTTATAAAAAGAACCTTTTGTTAATTTAGCTTTTAATTTTCTATTTCGTATTATAATATTTATTTCTTCTCCGGGGGTAAAATATTCCCTTTTAATTAATGCTAAACCAATACTTTTTTCAAAAGTTGGTGAATGTGAACCAGTTGTAACCCAACCAATATTCACTCCATCTTTTTCAACCTCATATTTACTTCGTGCTATACCCTTATCAATCATTTCAAATTCTACTAGAATTCTGTCTGGGTTAGCTTCTTTTTGTTTAACTAATGCATCTTTACCAATAAAGTCATCAGAATCTAACTTTACAAAAAAGCCCAAACCTGCTTCTAGTGGTGTAATATCTTGATCTATTTCTTGACCATATAATGGTAGCTTAGCTTCAAACCTTAACGTATCTCTAGCACCAAGACCAATAGGAGCTATATCATCTTTGCCTGCTTCTAATATGGCATCCCACACTTTAACTGCATCTTCATTCCTTGTATATATTTCAAATCCATCTTCACCAGTATACCCGGTTCTAGATACTAAAGTTTTTGCACCAGCTATTTCAACCTCGGGGTCAAACCAAAAAAACTTTATAGTTTTTAAGTCTGTTTTAGTAAGCTTTTGCAGTATATCTTCAGCTAAAGGACCTTGTATTGCTAACTGTGCATAGGAATCCGAAGTATCTTTTATTTCTACCCCCTCTATAGCATGTTTTTTTATCCACTCATAATCCTTATCTTTATTAGATGCATTTACTACTAATAGATAATGAGTATTTGAATAGCGATATACTAATAAATCATCAACTACTCCACCATTTTCATAACACATAAAAGTATATTGAATTTGGTTATCCTTTAACGTAGTTATGTTATTTGTCATTAAATACTGAATAAATTTTTCAGCATTTTCTCCTTTAATCTCAATCTCTCCCATATGTGAAACATCAAATAAACCAGCTTTGTTTCTAACCATCATATGTTCTTTTATTATTCCTTCATACTGTACCGGCAATTCCCAGCCACCAAAATCTATTAATTTACCACCACTTTTTTGATGAGCTGTAAATAAAGGGGTTCTTTTTAAAGACATTAGTTAACCTCCTATGCATAAATTAAATTATTCACATTGTTATTATAATCTAACTTAAATAGTTTCCCTAGGTTAAAGTGTGTATACTTTATGTAGATAAATAAAAATAGGAGAGAAATAACCTCTCCTACCCTAAAATAAATTTTTTTCAGATTATACAACTCGATTATAACTTTTTCAATGTTTTGTAAGATTTTTTATACTAATTGTAATCTTATGTTTAATATAGATTATTGTTTTAACTAATTTCTAAATAATACTAACTATTTAGTTTTATTAGATTCCACTAAATCTAATATTTTTATATCAATACTTTGGTTATTAATTTCTATTAAAGCAAAGGTTCCTCTAGGTGATTTTCTTGGCCTTGATGCACTACCAGGATTGAGCATCCAAATATTATTAATCTTTTCACAGTATGATATATGTGTATGACCAAAGATTACTATATTAGCATTTAATTCTTCTGCCTTATAGTAGAGTCTATTTAAATTAGATTTCACCCCATAATTATGTCCATGTGTTAGGTAAAATCTAACCCCTTCTAAGTCAATAATAGAATCCTCAGGTCCACTACTATACCTATCACAATTGCCTACTACTCCTTTAAACTCAATATTATTATTCTGGGCTAACTCAAGTCCATCACTATAATGATCACCAGTAAAAAATATGTAATCTGGTTTTATATTTTCAATTTTTTTTTGTACCTTTGTAATAGACCCATGGGTATCTCCAACAACAAAAATTTTCATAAAAACCACCTCAGATATACACAGTGTTAATCTGCGCCCGAAGGGTCAGCTTTAATCAATTTCAATTTTTATTTAATAGATATATCATCAATTATTTTTTTTGCTTTTTTTAATGCCCTTCCTCTATGACTAATACTATTCTTTTCTTCTTTATCAAGTTCAGCAAAACTTTCATTATAACCATCCGGTATAAAAAGTGGGTCATATCCAAAGCCACCATCACCACGAGGTGTATCAGCTATAATCCCATTACATTCACCATCAGCAATATAGGTTTTACCATTAGGAATAGATATTGCTATAACACATTTAAACCGTGCTGTTCTTTGTTCTTTTTCAATATTTTGCAGTAAATCTAATAGTTTTTCATTATTTTTCTCATCTGTAGCATTATCACCTGCAAATCTAGCTGAATAAATACCCGGTTCACCATTTAAATAGTCCACCTCTAATCCAGAGTCATCTGCTAAAGTTATATACCCACTTAATTCTGCTGTCATTTCTGCTTTTTTTATGGCATTTTCCTCAAATGTGCTACCATCTTCAATAACTTCTGGTATTTCATTTATATCATCCAAGGTTATAATTTCTACATCTATATCAGATAAAATGTCTTCTAGTTCTGATTTCTTTTTTTGATTTCTAGACGCAATTAGTAAATGTTTTTTCAATTATTACTCTCCTAAAAAACTTTTTTGCATTTTAATAAGCTCAATAATTCCAGATTCAGCTAGGTTTAATAGTTGCTGCAATTCGTCCTTCGAATATGGTTTTCCTTCCGCAGTACCCTGAACTTCTATAAATTCTCCTTTGCTAGTCATAACAACATTCATGTCAACTTGAGCCTCTGAATCCTCTACATATTCTAAATCTAAAACTGGTACTCCTTCTACAATACCGACACTAGTTGCAGCTACATAATCAGTAATAGGTATTTCCTGCAAAATATCTTTTTCTTTTAAATCTTTAAAGGCAAGGTACATTGCCACAAATGCTCCTGTTACTGATGCTGTTCTAGTACCACCATCTGCTTGTAAAACGTCACAATCTATCCAAACAGTTCTTTCACCTAGAGCTTCCATGTCTACAACTGCTCTTAAAGATCTGCCAATTAGTCTTTGAATTTCAGATGTTCTTCCACTAACCTTCCCTCTATTTACTTCCCTCTGGCTCCTTGTATCAGTTGAGGAAGGTAATAGTGAATATTCTGCCGTTACCCATCCATTATTAGTGCCTTTTAAAAAGGGGGGAACCTTTTCTTCTACCATTGCTGAACATAAAACAACAGTATCACCAGATTCTATTATTACTGATCCAGCAGCATGTTTTGAAAAACCCTGTTTAATTTTAGTGGTTCTTAATTGGTTAGTACGTCTTTCATTAGGTCTTATCATAATTTATTCCTCCAAATATTCTTTTTTACTATATTAAATAAAAGATAGCTAAATGATAGTTATCTTAAGATTCCACTGCGGAAGTACTATTTTTGCAAGTCCATTTATAATTATTCATTGTTTGCTTTGCAAATATGTTTTTGTAGTGGAATCAATTCTTAATTTTTAATTTTTAATTTTTAATTGAGGTTGGGAAACAAAGTTTCCCTTCATTATTGATATTAAATAATATATAGAAAAGCTTTGCTTTTCATCATTAATTAAGAATTAAAAATTTTAAATTCAAAATTTATTATAAATATTATTACCTTTACTATCAATTGCTACAAAACATGGAAAATTAATTAATTCTAACCTATAAATTGCCTCTGGTCCTAATTCTGGATAAGCTATTAGCTGAACAGACGCAATTTTTTTAGCTAAATATGCTCCAGCACCACCTATTGTAGCTAAATATACAGCATTATGTTTTTTTATTGCCTTTACAACTGAATTATCTCTCTTTCCTTTACCTATCAAAACTTTAATTCCATTTTCTATCATTGTTGGAGTAAATGGATCCATTCTGCCACTTGTTGTAGGTCCAGCTGAGCCAATAATCTTATCTGGTGGAGCAGGACAAGGACCTGTATAATAAATAATTTGCCCTTTCAAATCAAAGGGCGGTTTTTCTTTTTTTTGTATACTATTAATTAATCTTTTATGTGCTGCATCACGGGCAGTATAAACTACTCCATTTATTATTACCTTATCACCTACATGTAGTTTTTCTATTATTGCATTGTCAACAGGACTCCCCATATAATGTGTTGCCATTTTTACACCTCTAAAAATCTTAAAAAGCTAATCTAATTCTACGCATACAATGACATCCTATATTAACTGCTACTGGTAAACTCGCAATATGAGTAGGATATGTTTCAGCATTTACTGCAAGTGCTGTTGTCTTTCCTCCAAATCCTTGGGGCCCAATATCAAGAGCATTTATACTACTTAATAGCTCTTGTTCTAGTACAGCGATTTCTTTATTATTGTTTTTAGTATTAATATCTCGAAATAGTGCCTTTTTAGCAAGATGTGCTGCTTTTTCCATGTTTCCTCCAATACCTACACCGACGATAATAGGTGGACACGGATTCGAAGAAGCATTTTTCACAACATTTATAACAAAGTCTTTTACCCCTTGTATACCTTCAGCCGGCTTTAGCATAGCTAATTGCCCCATATTTTCACTACCAGCTCCTTTAGGCATAATATTTAAAACTAGCCTATCATCAGGAAAAAGACTAATATTGATAATAGCAGGGGTATTGTCACCTGTATTTTTTCTTTCAAATGGGCAAGATACTACCGATTTTCTCAGATAGTATTTCTCATAACCATCACTAATTCCTTGGTTTACTGCACTCAAAATATCACCATCAGAAATTATAACTTGCTGACCCAGTTCAATATCTACCGCTACCATCCCAGTATCTTGACATAACGCCATTTTTTCTTCTCTTGCAATCTTAGCATTTTCAAGTAAAATATTTAAAATATTTTTAGCACGCTCATTTTCTTCATTAAATAATGATTTATTTAATGCTTCTTCTATATCTCTAGGTAAATATATATTCACCTGACCTACAGCTTGTGTAACAGCCTCTTGTATTTTTTTCACACTAATTTGACGCATAATTTAATCCTTCCTTTTAGCAATTTACAATTAAACCACTATACGGAACAACTAAATCTCCTTGATATACCGGCTTAATTAGTTGAACTATTTGTTCACTTGTAAATTCAGGCCAAATATGTGATGGAATAAGTCTTTTAGTATTTGCTTTTGTTGCCCACAAACCAACTTCTTTAGCTGTCATATGCCCTAACTGTTTAGAATATTGTTGATCATCTTCTAATAAACTAGCTTCAGCAATAATTAAGTTGACATCCTTACTAAATTTTATACCATTTTCATCATAGGCTGTATCTGCTGTATAATACATACTAGAATTATCATTTTGTATTTTGACTCCATAACACATTTTTGGATGAATAGTTTTATGAAATGTTAAATCAAGCTCTTCTACTAGGTAATTCTTATTTTCTCCAATTAAGTTCACTTCAAACTCATCTGTTTCTAAAAAATAATTATATAAATCTGAGGGTTCAGATGGTATAAATAATTTTGGCTTAAATGTTATTTCCCCTGATCTTGTAGCACCCCCTAAAGCATGCCTAAGGGCATATAGATCTACATAATGATCAGGATGAAAATGGCTGATTATAACTGCGTCTAAGTCAGTAAATTTAATATATTTTTGTAAATGACTAAATACTGAATGACCACAATCTATTAATATATTAGTATTTTTATTTTTAATCAAATAACCCGAACATGCTTCATTAATCTTAGGATATGGAGCCAAATAACCAATCACTTGTAGTTGCATAACACCACTACCTTTTTTTATTTGTAAGTCCAAGGTGAGTCAAAAAGAACCGTCCCCTTTGACTCACTTGACACAGCATCCAATAGCACCATTAAACTGGGGCTCGCTTAATGACACTGTTTGAGTTGAAAGTTCAGTCTCAATTATTTTAGCAATAGCATCATTTAGTGAACCACCACCTGATAAAACAATAGAATCACTTTTAAGTTTTTTTAACATTGATGAAAATCTGCGGTATACAGCATAATTAATCGCTGCTGCTAACCTTTCAGTTGAATAACCTTCTACAATTCTACCAATAATCTCTGTTTCTCCAAAAATAGCACATGTAGAGCTTATTTCCACAGGTTCTTTATAGTGTTTGGACAATTCCTCCATAGTTATACCTAAAATATGAGCCATATTTTCCATATACCTACCAGAGCTCGCTGCACATCTATCGTTAGTCATAAAATCCGCAATCTTACTATTTCTAACTTGTATGATTTTAGTATCTTGTCCCCCAATGTCTAAGAGGGTAAAGTTTTCCAGCCCTGTTTGGTATATAGCCCCCTTTACGTGAGCTTGTATTTCAGGTATATGTTCAGCACCATCAACTTGAACTGTTATTTTTCCATAACCAGTTGCAACAATATCATCTTCCTTAAAACCTAATTCTTGCAAGTTGATTTTAAGGCTTCCACTGCCCTTTTCTCCATATTTTCTATAGAAATCAATAGTATTATATATATTTTTATTTATTATTTGTTTTTCTTCCATTTGTATTATTTTAACATTTCTTGAGCCCAAATCTATTCCTATCATCAAATCACCCATTTAATTAATTCTAAATAATGTTCAAATTTCAAATAGCAAAGATGAAAAGCACCTATAAAATTACTTTAGCATATTTATAAAGGCTTCTAATCTCATACGTGTTCTTCCATCCATTTTACCGGGCTTGTCCCCTTCTATTGTAATAAATGGCACCTTAATATTCTCCCTATATATAATATCTTCAATCTGTCTAAAACAAAACGTTTGGGTATAATGAATAACTCCATCTATTTTTCGTTTTTCAAGTTCAGGTAATATATCTTCAAGTCTAGCAAAAGCACCATATGGATATGTGTACTGAATATACTGGTCATAAATATCAGAAGCCGTAAAAGGCATAGAAAATTGTCTTTGTACTTCATTAAAAACAACTCTAGCACCTAAAGACTCTAAAACTTGATATAAATCAGTTATTATAGGTGGGACTCCCATAAATGCAAGCCTTATTTTTTCTTTAAAAGGGTCACGGTTTTTAGCTGTTTCTAAAAAATCGTTTAAATCTTCATTATATTTTTTAACATCACCATTAAAGTCACTAGAAGAAACTAAATAATAGTGGTTTTCAAATCCACTAACTTTGTTATCTTTCCAAGTCATTTCGTCTAATTTATGTAGTAATTTTCTAACAGGAATTAGCTCTTCTCTTATTCTTTCTACATAAGATAAATCTACATTAAAAAAATCGATTAATGTTTGCATTTGAATTTTAAGTAAATTTTTATTACGGTCAAAAGGAAATGCAAATGGGACTAATTTAATGTTTTTTAATTGTAATGTTTCCATTAATGCTTGAGTATTGCTACAGTCTCCTTGCATAACTGCAACTATCGCTTCTAAATCATCCTGAATAGAAACTGCGTATAAACCTTTTATCCATCCACATGTATTGCGTGGATAGCCTACCTCTTCAGCAACATCTACTAATGACTGTGGGTTATCATGCCCTATAAATATATTATTTAAATCTACTGGAATTTTACCTGCAGCTAAAATAATTTCGACAGGTACAGTAGTGGTAAATCCTATTTTGCTCATATCTATTCCTCTTGAAAATCTATTTTTTTGACATCTTTAATAATATCACCCATAAGTAGCTTACCAACATTGTAAAATGATTCATCATTCCCACTAACATAAAATTCAGCTAAAGGATCATTGTGTTTATTAAGTAAGTCTTTTGCAGTAAAAAGTTCAATAAGCTCATTAATAGTTTCATCGGCTGGATCAACTAATTTTATATTATCATTTATATAATCCTTAATTGCCGGTTCTAAAAACGGATAATGGGTACAACCTAATACTATAGTATCAATATTTTTATTAACTAATGGATCTAAGTATTTTTTTACAGCTTCATAAGTTTCATTATCTCTTAATTTTCCTTTTTCCACTAATGGTACAAAGGATTTACATGCTATTTCTAGCACATTAGAGTGGCTATTAATTTCTTTAATATTATGAGTATAAGCTTTACTATTTACAGTTGCCTGAGTTGCTAATATACCTATTCGATTATTCTTTGTTGTTTTAACCGCGGCTTTTGAACCAGGCTTGACAACACCTAGGATTGGTATATCGTATTCTTGTTTTAATTCTGGTAAGGTAACAGAGGAATGGGTACCACAAGCAACAATAATAGCTTTAACCTCTTTTGTTATAAAAAAGTTTATAATGTTTTCAGCATACATCATTAATTGTTCCTTAGTCTTATTACCATAAGGAACATTTGCTGTATCACCAAAATATACAAAATTTTCATTAGGCAACTTTTCAATTAAAGCCTTAACAACAGTTAAACCACCTACACCAGAGTCAAATATACCAATCGGTCTGGTATTTTTCAAAATATACACCTCATTAGAATATATATTATTTAATGTATTAGTTGATTCCACTGCACCTCGCTGATTTTAGCAATACTATTGAAACACAAGAGGTATTATACTTTTTTATAGTAGAACCATTAATGATAATAAATTCATATAAACTTTTGCAATTATAACATATCAATATCCATAAATAATTTATCACTTTTATTGACTTTATTCTATAAAAAAGTTCTTTATTATTATACTTAACATAAATTAATTTATAATTTCTAATAAATAAAGCGATGTTAACTTATTAAAACATCGCTTTATTTTAACTAAACATTTACTTATAATTTATATGTATTATATTTTATGTTACTCTGCAGAAACAGGTTCTGATAAATCAACAAAACCACCTATTGCACTCACTGATTCACCTTCAATCATAAAAGCTACTTCATCAATAGTAGAAAATTGACATAATGTATTAGCAATAGCAGATATCATTAGCATCTCTTCATTGGCATTATTTACAAATCGAGCCTCAGAACTTAAATCAATAATGCACAATCCATCTTCTTTAACATTAATGTCTAAAAGAGAAGTACCACTAGGAAATACCGAAACATACTCAGGGGATTGTGGACCTTCAATTAGCTCTTCCATGGTTTTCCTGCCAAGCCCCTCAACCTTAGTAATTGTTCTTTTTTCAGACTTCAAATCACTTTTATCACTAGTTGCAAAATAAAGTGTAACATCAATACTTTCTTCAATCACAAAATCTGTTGGTATATTATTTGATTCATTTTCATTTTCTTTTTCATTTTCTTTTTCTTTTTCTTTAGGCAATATGTTTACAAGCTCTTTCCAAGTTTTGAGTTCCTCTTCAACTGGATTTGAACAACCACCAATTAATATGCATATTGTTAATACAATTAAAGTAAAAATCACTATAATTTTTTTTGCCATATCTAACCCTCCTCACAAAAACTTTAATACTATAGAATACGATGCTTGTCTTAAAAATATGACAAGCTAAAAAAAAATAGCACCAAATGGTGCTAAAATTATGGAGGAGGAGTAAATTATAATAAACTCAAGAGTTGAAAAATTTTTTGTTGTAATAAATATTATTTTATCTGAAAATGTATAACTAAGTCAAACTAATTACATAGCATTAAACATGGCTTTCTTTTCATGCCTAACTATATTTATTAAGTTATCTTTATTTAAATCATCAACTAGGTATAGAGCACCATCAGCTTTATCAGATAATTTTTCCATATAAAATTTGTTAGATTCAACTCCTATACAAATAAACCTAGTATTATTTTCAGCAATATGGCCTGCTGCTATTAATGCATCTGTTTTCGCATCAACAGTCCATAATGGAGCATTTGGTATTCCATCTGTAATTAATACTAGTAATGGGTTTCTAACTTTACTATTTTCAATGTGTTTAACAGCAGTCATTATTCCATCAGCAAGAGGAGTAAGGCCAGCTGGCCAAATAGTAGATAGACCTTGACTTAACAATTTATGATTTCTTGTAAATGGAACAACTATTCTACTTTCTCGCTCTTGAAAGGTAACAACTGCAACTTTTTCTTTTCCAGTTAATAGTAGATGTTCTGCTAAGTAGCACGCAGCTTGTCGTTTATCACCCGCCATACTTCCACTAGCATCAATTAGTAAGCAAACATCTATAGGAACATAACTCTTCTTTTTATAGTGGTGTAAATCTTGCCTTTGTATAGTTAAACAATTTTCACCTCTTAAAAACGCATTCTTTTTTGCCTGAATTACTGTTTCAGGTACTGCCAAATCCCCCCTGAAAGTCTCAGGATTATTTATAGTCTTATTACGATTAGTAAATTCTACTTTAGATACTTGAGAGTCTTTCTTTCCAAGCTTTTGAAACCTGCTACTTCCGCCACTAGGAGCCTTACGGATATTTCTACGTATTTCTGTTTCTAATTCACATTTATTGTTAATTACATAATTTTTCAATTTCAAACCTTTATTAGTAACAACTCGACCAAAAGGTGTATCTTTTATTAAATCTAACTCTTTTAATTGCTCTACATAATGCTCAACATCGCCCCATTTTTTCTTTTGTTGCTCCATTCCTTTGCGCTTAAAAATGTTTGTTGAATAACACTCCATAAATTCTTCAATTTCGTCTACTCCACCGAATTTTTCAGCTAATTTCATCACAAGCTGATTAACATTTTCTTTGTCCGGTAAAGCTGCCGCATCTTTGCCTCTAAAGTTTTTCCATGGCAATTTTATATATCCTGCAAAACTCTCTTCCTGTTGCTTTTCATTTCCATGAAGTATATTCCTGACCTTTGCTAAGTTAATATTAGATGTTAATATAATTTCTTCAACCGCTGTAGCTATCAAGTAAACAATGTAATATTCCTCTTTTTTTAAGCGAGCTAATATATGAATATGGTCATGTCCTTCTTCTTCATCAGTTAAAGGTTTTACGTTATTTTGATACAATTCATATAGTGTTCCAGCACCATGTTTATTAGCAATATAAATTTGATTTGCATAATTAATTAATATTTTAAACTTTTCGTCTTCGGCAAATTTGAGCTGGGGATCTTTCTCTAAGATATAAGAATCTAGATTATTAAAAATAGCTTTTGCAATATTAACTGGATCTAAATATCCTGGTTGGTGAAATAAATCAATATGAACAACTTGATCAGCATCAACATAATCTAAGTATGTTTTCCCAGCATCTCGATTAGCTAAAACTTTAATCTGCCCTTTTAACTTTTTTTCCGGCATTTTTGCATGAGCTTTACAACTTACAACCGCACTTTCTCCTAATCTAACCCCTTGATTCTGGCCAAAATACAGATTCAAGTAGTTTCCCACAGCTACCGCTATATCAATATTTGTTTTACTAGTCATAGGAGCATCCCTCCTTTCCCTAGTTTTCACCTGTGGTTAAAGTTTTCTCAGTATTAATAAGATCGTTACGAGGAATATCTCTCATTGACCGACCTGATTGAAAGTAGTTTTCATCTTGTTCAGGTTCTTTTTTATTCTTTCGTGCTTTCATAAAGTCTAATCTTCCTTCTTTAGTTCCTCTAGACTCAATATCATTTACAACTTTAAGTAAAGTATCTCCATCAACTCTATGCTTCAAAACTAATGGTATCATTTGCGTAACATCACTAATTAAAGCTTTATCATGACCTTTAATTATGCTGTATAAAATAGCTCCTTGTTGCATAGCCTCAATCGCTCGAATGCTTTCTAAATTATGTTTAAGATACAATCTAGCTATATAATTTCTTAAAAAATCAGGTAATTCAGTTTCCTCATAACGCCTTGACCATTCTACAATGTTATTACGAAACTCATCATTTTTTTGATAATCTTCTTGTTTGATATCTCTATTTTTCCTAATCTTATTGGCATAGGAATTTTCCTTTAACATATGTGCTAAAACATCAACCGACTTAGGTCGTTCCATATAACAAACCATATCAAACCTATCTGATAATTGTCGCCTTATTTCTTCTAGTGCCCCTGGTTCTTCATCAGGGTTTGAAGCCGCCCAAACCGATACACTAACAGGAATATCTACTACCGGAAGACCTGATTCCTCGATTTGTATATGACCTGGTTTGTTTCCCATAACATCAAGTAAAATATCTGTAATTTCTGGTGAGGTATCTGCAAGACGATTTATTTCATCTACAAATAATATTCCTCTATGTGCTTGTGGAATTAAACCTGGAAGTAGGCGAGCTTCAGGCGTGTCATTATCTGTTAACTTTACTAAATCAATACTACCAGAAATAGTACCAACTTTTGCTGAATGAGAAATCTCTAAAAATGGCATAGGTATTTCTTCTGTACCTATCTCTTTAATTTCTGCTTCACTTAAATTCTTATGATGTGGACAATGTGGGTCAAGTGGATTGCAATTAAATACACAATTCTTAATCCGTGTAATATTTGGTAGGATATCTCTAGCAGCTCTCATGATAGTTGTTTTTCCTGTTCCTCTAAGTCCTTCAGCATGGAAATGCAAGGGTTCCCCAACACTTGTAGAGGCTATAGACATCATAACTAAATCAAATAAATTTTGATTACCTTCATAACGCTCTAATTTGTAGAAAGGTATCATGAGCATCTCTCCAATCTTTTTAGTTGAAACCAATAGTTACAACTATTCTCTTACCTCATCTCAACTGCCTATTATACGTACTTAAATTATTATTTAACTTAATTTCCTCTTTTATCCTCCTTTCTATTCTTTTATACCGATTTTATATCTACTTTAACTATAAAGCATTTTGTGATTTTTTTCTCTATCAAAGTTATACTTTGTTGTTAAGGTAGGATGCTTTGTAGTAAAAAGGTTAACTTCTTACATATTGTTAGCCACAGCTTTTATAATAGTAATTTTTATTAATTCTATATAAAAAACCCCTTATATAGGGGTTTTTGAAAATACAAAATTACACAAATGGTTTAAACCGATTTGCTATCTTAATAGGTTGCCTTGTCGAATTTTCAGTGCGTTTGGTTCGTTTTATTTATATTTCTAATTATTGTATACCTAATTTCTTGCGTAATATCTTAGCCCTAGATCGACTTAAAATAATTGTTTTATTGGACATTCCTAAGTTTAGCAAATATGATCCCTCTCCAAAGTTAATTATTTCTTTAACATAATTTAAGTTAACTAAAAATGCTTGATGAGCACGAAAAAAGTAACTGTTATCTAACCTTTGTTCTAATTCACTTAATGTAAAGTTACTTAGAAATCCCTCACCATCTGAGCAATATATATATACTTTTTTGCTTTGACTTTCACAATATACTATTGAATCTTGGCTTAGTAAACTAATTTTACCCTTTTCCCTTATTGGCAATTTGTTTGAATAGATTTCATGATTTTTATAACGCTCTAGCATAAAATCAATTTTCTCTTTAAGTTTTTTTCGTACCACTTCATCAACAACATCTTTGTGTGCTATTTTACTTTTTACTCGATCAACAGTCTTTTCCATTCTTACCTGGTCAATAGGCTTAATTATGTAATCAATAGCACCAATTTCATATGCATCAACTGCATAATCTCGGTTAACGGTAACAAATACAAATAAAGGTGGGTCTTTTAAAGCATTCAAGTTCTTAGCTGTTTCTAGACCATCCATTTCTGGCATAGCTATATCAAGAAGTACTAAATCAACCTTTTTTTTCTGACATAACAATAATGCTTCTAAACCAGTTATTGCTTCATCAGTAATTTCAACATCCTTTATTTGCTCTAACACATAACGAAGCACAATTCTTTCTTTTTGGTCGTTATCAACAATTATAACTTTCACCGACATTTTATCATACCCCTATGCTTGCATACCAATATATTCCGCCCATTAATATGCTTTTTCTTAATATATATTGTTTTAGTTTCTAAAACAATATATTTAACTTAGATTTAAACTTTTATTTACTTAAGATAAAAATTTTTCCCTTTAAAATAATTAACTAATCTGGTAACATAATTTTGATAAGGAGGTGTAAAAAATGCGTTATGAAGGCACAGTTTATCGCCCACCTAGTGAAGCAAATAGTTTGTTGATTCAAGCAACAATTGGATGCCCACACAACAAATGTACTTTTTGTCCACTATATAAAGGCACCCAATTTAAATTAAGATCTGTAGAAGATATTAAAGAAGATCTTGCTACTGCAAAAAATTACTATGGTGATTTTATAGATTCAATATTCTTACCTGACGGAAACACAATAATAATGAAAACCGATCAGCTTGTAGAAATATTTGAATATGCACATTCTCTTTTTCCTAACCTTAAGAGAATTACCGTTTATGGTTCAGCAAGATATGTAAACAAAAAGAAAGATGCTGATATAAAACGTTTAAAACAAGCAGGGCTTACTCGCCTCCATATGGGTATGGAAAGCGGAGATGATATAGTTCTGGAAAGAATACAAAAAGGAACTACCGCAAAGGAACTAATCGAGGCAGGTATTAAGTTAAGGCAAGCTGATATAGATGTTAGTGAATACTATTTAGTTGGAATTGGTGGCTTAGAGAGAACAAAAGAACATGCTATTAATAGTGCTAAAGTATTAAATGCTATAAAACCTGATTTCATTAGGCTGAGAACTTTTGTTCCCGCACTAGGAACACCTCTATATGATGATTACAAAGTTGGTAAATTCGAGTTGTTAAGCCCCCATACAGCATTACGTGAAATTAGACTTTTAGTTGAAAACCTAACCTGTGAAAATGCCACAGTACTAAGTGACCATGTTTCAAACTATTGGAATGTAAAAGGAATTATACCTCAAGATAAAGAAGCAATGCTTAATCATATAGATAAGGCCTTTGATATCGATGAATCAAGATTTAGACAGATAGATGCATCTAGATTATAAAAATTATCTACCAAATGTGGGATAGGGCTATTATACCTTCCCACATTTTTTCTTGTTAACTAATTAGAACTTTCAACTCCAGGAGGTACTATGTAGATTTCATCTCCTCTAAAATCGAAATAGTCACTTAGCTTCCAGTATACTCCTCTGCTTAATCTTGTATCTGCCTCCCATTTAAAGTCTATATACGGCACATCCCCTTTTAAAGTAAGTTTCATTTCTTTATCTAAAATAATTTCTTGCAAGTCATGAAACCTTAATTTGATTTTGTCATTCTCTTCAGTAATTCCTGTAGCATAAAAGGGTACATCTTCTACTGTTATAGGATTAGTCTCTTCTCCTAGCACAATACTATAAGTCCCATCATCGTTTTTAGTTATATTAGATGCTAAAAGCTTTAATATTTCTCTTCTAAACATTTCTGATTCACCAAAATACCATTTGCCATTACTTTTTATCACAATTTCTTTAATATCCATAATAAATTATCATTCCTTTCCATGCATTACTTTAAATATATTAGAAGCATAAGGTAAAACAATCCATTTTGCTTTGGCTATGTTTATTGTCTGTAATATTGTACCAGTTATTTTTTCAAAATTAAATAAATGATATCACTGCATTTCCTAATATTATTTTATAAACAGGATGACAGTAATAGATAATCCATTCACTATCAAAGTTGCAAAGTGAATGGACTTTTCTTAACAATAACATGAAATTTGCTTACCCAAAAATTTTATCACAAAATAAACAAAGCTTATAAGTCTTGAGGTTTTTAAAGATTATCTACTTGATCGAGATTTAATGAGTTTTGGTAAATTTTTTCTATTTTTTTATCATCTATTTCTTCATTCCCCATCCTTAAACCAGCTAGTCCAAAACCATGTTTTTGAGCTAAAAATCGAAGATAATCAACTGTTTCAAGAGAAAGCTTCATTCCAATACTATAATCTTTTTTATCACCTTCTAATGCTAATAAAACTGTTTCCGATAAGCAAGCTAAACTAACCCCTTCCCTATAACCCAAATTAGGACCAAATGCTATTTTGTCTGGGTAGCTTACAAGCCCTCCCTCTAAAATTAGTACATCATTTCTTTCTTCGTAAACCCTTGGTGAAACATCTGCCGGACGAGCTACATCACATACTACCGCTCCCGATTTGAGATGCTCAGGATAAACCAAATAGTCAGGTGAATTACTTGCGGCTACTATCATATCAGACTTAGCTAGTTCGTTAGCTATATCAACACTCATTTTAATCGGAAAGTCAATATTAACATATTTACATAAAGATTTAATGTAATCTAATTCTAATTCTTCTTTATTATCATTAATTCTTATTAATAAATCATCTGCTTTTTGTTTATTTTTATTACTTAAAATCACCACAAGATTATTTAGCCATAGACTTATACCACTATAATTTTGTTTTTGATACCTACGCTTTCCTCGTTCAAAAATTTCTTGAGCGAGTGAAGATAGCCTATTTTTGCTACTTGTGGGATGCTTTGGGTTACCTAAAAGTGACATGTTAATAACTTGATCTGACAACATTAATGCACATGCTCTACCAATTGATCCTGTAGCCCCTAAAACTGCACCTTGGGCATTGTCTAATTCTATTTTCATTTTTTGAGCCCCTGCATAAAGTGCATCCATAGCTATAAGTGTAGTATAACTGTTTCCGCTAGTTATCGCTACACCTCTACCTTGTACAGCTCTTCCACCACGAGTAACAACAGATGTTAGAGCACCTAGGCCAACTATATCAGCACCTAAATCCCTGCCAATATCAACTGCTTTAGCAATTACATCAACAACTTCATTGTTAGGAAGTTCCATAATCTCTCTTCCACCAAACGGAACACCTATTAACCACCCTTCTACTACTGTACCATCTAATGATTTAATTGCTGGCATATGACATACTATACCAGGTTCAGTAGTATTACTTTGCCACTTCATAAATTCATATAGTTGTTGACGTGAAAACCTTTCAAAAGAAGGATTATTTAGGACAACATCTTCTGGAGCAGGGTAATGAATAATAAATGCAAATTTTTTGGATGGCTTTTCCCCTTCCATAAGTTGTGATGATTTTATTTTATTTCCTTTTAGGCGATAGTTTACTATTTCATTTGGCTTTGAATAGTCACCAACCAAGTATTTGTATAATTGAGCAAAATCTTGTTTTTCTATAATTTTACAAACCGTTTCTAGTGCATCAAGTACATAATCAATCTCTTCATAGCTTATTGTTAAAACTGGCTCTAATCTTAATGTCATAGGATTGTTTAGAAACGGTACTATTCTAATGTTATAAACATTTAGTAAAAAGCCAGCCAATAATGCTGTAAAGCCACCTTTATCGGTTAAGTAGGTCATGTCATAAGAACCACAATCATCAAAATCATTAAATTCAATACCTATCATTAACCCACGACCACGTACTTCTCTTATTATTTCAGGATAATTCTCTTTCAAATTAACAACTTTGTTAAATAAATAGTCACCTTTTTTGCTTATTTCATTAATTAAAGCTTGATTATCCTTAGTAAGCTCCTCAATTACTGCAAGTCCAGCTGCAGATGTAACATTATTATTTGCAAATGTAGAACTATGAAGAGAACCAAATTCATCATTCCATACTTGTGATGAACTTATACATACACCTAAAGGTAATATTCCACCACCTAAGGCTTTTGCTAAAAGTAATATATCGGGTTCTACTTCTTCAAAATCACTAGCAAATAGGGTACCTGTTCTTCCTAACCCTGTTTGAATTTCATCCAGAATAAAAAGGACATTATGCTTTCTGCATAACTCTTGAACAGCTTTTAAGTAACCTTTAGTAGCTGTAAGCATTCCACCTTCACCCTGTATTGGTTCCACTATGAAAGCTGCTACTTTGTCTCCCATCTTAACAAGTACATCTTCTAAAGCATTTATATCATTGAATGGAATTTGTATAAAGCCATTAACTGGTGCACCAAAAGGAGTTTGGTAAACCTCTCTACCAGTAGCTGAAAGTGCTCCTAATGTTTTACCATGAAAGCTATTAATTGTTGATATTATTACAGGTTTTTTGGTTGATGAACGAGCTAATTTAACTGCTGCTTCTACTGCTTCTGCACCACTTTGAGTAAAAGTTGTATAACATAAATCACCAGGTGTAATCTCCATCAACCTATTAGCAAGATTTAAAGCAATAGGAGGTAGTGATGGTTGCACCATACTTGGCAAGCCTTTATCACGAACTTCAGTAATTGCATCCCAGATAAACTTTGGATTATAGCCAAAAGGCACAGCACCATATTGTGCTATGAAGTCTAAATACCTATTATTATCATCATCCCAAAGGTAACTTCCCTCACCTTTTACATACACCTTATCTAATTGAAAATTCTTCAAAAGCTCATATATCGTAGGGTTAAGTAGATCCATTTTGTGATCTAACATTTTCCTTCCTCCTCTGTGCACACATTTGTGCAATGTATCTGCATGCAATAATTATACCTTTATATCGCAAAAAGTCAAACATAACTACAATATTTAAAATAAAGAAATAATTTCACTGAAAAAAACTAAACTAAGACTATGGAATCGGCTGAGCAAACATGTTCGCCTTACTACTTATGGACTTAGATAAACAAGTTAGCTATAGCCTTAAGTTTTTTGTAGTTGCTTTTGGCAAGAATCAGAATTTAATTGATAAACCTTGCTTAGTTAATAGTATAGACATTTTTCACCTGCATAATTAGTACATACAAGAAAGATTTCGTTATAAAGTAAAATATAGGTAAAGGTTTCACTGCAAAAAGCTAAACTTAGACTATAAATTGGCTAAGCAAACATGTTTACCACGCCTTGCTACTTAAAGACTTAGATAAACAAATCAGCCTTAAGTTTTTGTAGTTACTTTTAGCAACAGAACCAAGTAAAACTTATAAAAATCTAAAATAAAAAATTGATTTCTTACATAAAAACAATTTATTTGGAAAAATTAGAATCATAACTTAAAACTTTAAGTCGAATATAAGGAGGGAATAATTAGTGGAAGAAAATCAAGTAAAAACAGATGATGGTTTGGATATTGGTACTTTTCACTTTTTAAAAACAGGATGGTGGATTTTTCACGTAATTATTATTGCACTTACATTTTACCTCGGTTACTTGTACGGAGGAGCTATTTTTGGATAACATTAACCCGTTTAAAACTCAATAAATCTACCTAACTTTTTGCATAAACAGTTAGTTTCTCAACACAAAAAAAGAGGGTAAGTTATGACTTACCCTCAATGGTATACATTTACCACTCCGGTGGTAGGTTTCTTAATTGTGCTAAATTAAACACTGGTCCATCTAAACAAATAAACTCACTACCAATGTTACATCTTCCACATTTACCAATACCACATTTCATACGCATTTCTAATGTGGTTATAACCTGTTCATCACTATATCCCATTTTCTCAAGTGACTCTAATACAAATTTAATCATTATAGGTGGTCCACATACTACTGCTATTTTATTCTTAGGATCGGGATTTAAATTTTCTAAATATGCTGGAACAAATCCTACATTACCACTCCAACCTTCTTCAGGATTGTCTATAGTTACATGTACATCAGTATTTTCTTCTTTAGGCCATTTGTCAAAAAGCTCATCCTTAAAGCATAAATCTGCGTAGCTACGACTTCCATATAAAATATCTATTTTTCCATAGTCTTCTCGGTTTTTAAAGCAATATTTTATAAATGATCTTAAAGGAGCTAAACCTATACCTCCACCTATGAATAACATATCTTTCCCCTTACATTCTTCTACCGGGAAACCGTTTCCATATGGACCTCTAACACCTAATTTTTGACCAACTTCTATTCTATGCAACTCATCAGTCATTAACCCAACACTCTTAATCGCAAACTGAAGGTGATCATTTTGTTCCTGCCAAGAAATTGAAAACATACCTTCTCCAATATTCATTAATGAAACCATAGCTAGCTGTCCAGGCATAACATTGAAAGGAACACCATTTTCTCCTGTCACGTAGAAGGTCTTGACATCGGGTGTTTCATCAACGATATCTTTAACTTCAACAACACTAGGAACTAAAGGATTTTCGCAATTACAATTATTACTCACCCGCATTCGCCTCCTTCACTTCATCAATTATTTTAATTATACTTACACCTGTTGGACATGCTACTACACATCTTCCACAGCCAGTACATAGTGATGACCCATATCTTTCTTTATAAAACTGTAATTTGTGTAAAAAGCGATTTCTAAATCTTTCTTTCGCTGCTTCTCTTGGATTATGACCTCCTGCCATCATACTATATTCACCATACATACAGGAATCCCAACAGCGAAAACGATACCCTTCTTCTCCCCATGATTTAACCTGTATATCAAAACAATAACATGTTGGACATATATAAGTGCATATACCACAAGTTTGACATGGGTCAGATAATTTTTCCCACATAGGATGATCAAACATATCTTTAAGCTTTTCAGCTACACCGTCATAATTAACTGACCTTTTTAAAGGAGTTGGTTTAGGTAATTCTACATTTTTATCCTCTAAAAACTCAGAAATTGATTTGGTAACCTCTTCCCCTTTTTCTGTCTTTGCTTCCCAAACATAGCCATCTTGACCAGTGTCATGAATAATTACATCTGCTGTATCAGGCTTTAGGGGATCTACTCCCATGGACTCACAAAAACAACTTTTACCAGGAAAATAGCATGCATTAGCTATTATAACTGTTTCTTCTCTTCTTGCTTTATAATAATTATCTGTATAACCTTTGGTGAAAAAAACTTCGTCTAGATATTCAATTGATTTTACATCACAAGAGCGAATTCCAAAAATCACCTTGGGCTCACGCACTTCATATACTTCGTTAATATTAACCTCGGTTCCCTCTGTTTTAAAGCTATACATTCTCTCTGTTTGGGGTAAGACAATGTTTTTGGGAGGCAAATATACATTCAATATATCAAGAACGATATCATCAGTATCATCATTTAATGTTTTGTAAGAAAAATATCCGGTTTGCCTACCTTTTTGCATCGGCAAATAAAGATCAGTATCTTTTGATAATTTTTCAAACACATTATCTAGTTTGCTCTTATTTAATACCTTCATATTTGTCCCCCCTTATATAAAGTCATCCGGATCAGATTCTTGATAACTGCTAAGAGGTGGCTTGCTTCCTTCTTCATACTTAATTCCAGCTTCATAAGGTCCAAAGAAATTATCCACATCTTTAGCAAGCTTGCTATTTATTAGCATTAAAGGTATATCAACCGGACAAACCCTTTGACATTCTCCACATTCAATACATCTACCAGCCATATGCAAGGCCCTTACTAGATGATACATCATATTATCACTTAGACTAGTTTCTCTTCCTACCCATTGTGGTTTAGTTTCATCAAATATACAAGTTCTGCAATTACAGGCTACACAAGCTTGACGACATGCATAGCATCTAATACAGGTTGATAAAACACTTTCAAAGTATTCATAACGCTCTTGAATTGACTTTTCTTCAAATTCTTTTACTTTAGCATATTTTTCATCTTTTGAGCGCGGTGTCTGCTCATCACCTAATACTTCATCTGCTATTACTGGATTAGGATAAACACAGAATGAACATTTAGCAGCTAATCCTTCTTCTTCAAAAGTTTTTTGGAATCCAGAATCACTTTTCATAGCAATTAATGGGTCTTTCATCCCAGAACAGTTTATTCCTACTATATATAACCTTTCACGAGAAAATTGATTATCTTCGAGTAATCTTATGATCCCTCTTGAATCACAACCCTTAACAACTATACCAATTTTCTGTTGACTATCTCTGAACTTTAACAATGAAGTCGATAAGTTATGAATGCAATACTCATCAAATATTATTTTTTCTACCTCATCCTTGCTTCTAGCAAAAAAAGGTTTTCTTTGATATTCATAATCTCCTTGTTCCCATGCCATGAATACATCTATATCACCATTTCCCAGAAGCTTGGATGCTATTTCTCTTACTTTTGCATTTATTTCTTTCATTACACATCCCTCAGCTTTCTGTTTGGTCCTACTTTCTTCACATCATCTACAAGATTTTGCATAGTTTCTTGAAACTTATTACCTTCTGATCCTGAGATCCACGCAGTCTTATATCTTTCAGACTCTACACCCATATATTCCATTAAGCTTTTCATAATCGTGTGACGACGACGGTTATAATAATTGCCACTACCATAGTGGCACTCACCAGGATGTCATCCGGAAAGCAGAACACCGTCTGCACCTCTATTAAAAGCACGTAGCACAAATAGAGGATCCATTCTACCGGAACATGGAACTCTTATTATACGTACATTTGCAGGATACTGTAAGCGATTTAAGCCAGCTAAATCAGCAGCTGCATACGTACACCAATTACAGGCAAAAACAATAACTTTAGGTTCCCAATTCTTTTCTACAGACACAGTGCATCCACCTCCGATACTAATTGGTCGTCGGTAAAGCCTTTTAGTGTTAGTGCCATAGTACGACATGCAGGTAGACACGCCCCACAACCTTGGCAAAGGCTTGGATTTACCTCAGCCACTTTTCTAGTAAATCGACCATGATGGCCTCTATCTTCAAATTCTTTTATACTAATAGCCTTATATGGGCAAATAGGAACACATAATTCACAACCTGAACATTTCCAGACATCAACTTCTGATATCATTGGTTCAGTAGCTAGTTCATCTTTAGAGAACATACCAGCAACTTTAACTGCCGCAGCACTTGCTTGCGCTACAGAATCAGGTATATCTTTAGGACCTTGACATGCTCCGGCCAAATATACTCCTGCAGTAAATGTTTCTACTGGTTGAAGCTTAGGATGTGCTTCTTGGAAGAATCCATCCTTGTCTGTTCCAAACCCAATAATCTTAGCTGTTTCATTAGCACCTTCGGCTGGTATCATGCCAGCAGCTAAAACCACCATATCAACTTCTGCTTCAATTGGCTTTCCGATTAAACTATCTTCAGATTTAAGAACTAATTTATCTCCACGCTTGTAAATCTTACTTACTCTACCACGAATATATTTAGCTCCTGCATCAAGAGAACGTTGGTAAAACTCTTCATAGCTCTTACCTGCTGTTCTAACATCCATATAGAAAACTAAGGCATCGCTATCAGGTAGTTTTTCCTTAACTTGAGATGCATGTTTTGCAGTATACATACAGCAAGCACGTGAACAATAGCTTTTTCCTTTTAGGTCATCTCTAGAGCCTACACATTTAATAAATGCTACACTTTCAGGCACCTTGCCATCAGATGGTCTCTGAATCTTACCTCCAGTTGGTCCACCTGAACTAACTAGCCTTTCAAAATGTAAACTTGTTATTACATCTGGATATTTTCCATATCCATATTCACCATAGGTTTCTTCCCATTTAAATTGTTCAAAACCAGTAGCCATTACAATAGCCCCGATTTGTTCAGTTATAAATTCATCTTTATCCTCAAAACGAATTGCTTCGGCTTGACAAATCTTTTCACAAACTCCGCACTTGCCTTTTGTAAGTTTTGTACAGTGTTCAGCCTCTATTAAAGGCTTTCCAGGTACGGCTTGAGGAAACATCTTACGAATAGCAGTTGTTTTGCCTAAGTTCATTTCAAATGGATCTGCCACCTTTTTAGATGGACATTTTTCTTCACAATCACCACAACCATTGCATTTATCCCAATCTACATACTTAGCTTTTTTCTTAATGGTAGCGGTAAAGTTTCCTATATAACCATCAACCTTGGTTACTTCTGAATAAGTCATCAGTTCAATGTTAGGATGCTGTGCCACAGCAACCATCTTGGGAGTGCTTATTCAAGCAGAGCAATCCATAGTTGGAAAGGTCTTATCTATTTGAGTCATCTTGCCGCCTATGCTTGCATTTTTTTCTACCAGAATTACTTTATTTCCGGTCTCAGCAATATCTAGAGCCGCTTGCATACCGGCAATGCCTCCACCAACAACTAAAGCCTTTTTTGTCACCGGTACAGTTGATACTTCTAAAGGCTTATTACGTACAACTTTACTTACGCTCATTTTAACTAAGTCAATTGCTTTTTTGGTTGCTTGTTCTACATCGGAATGTACCCAAGAGTCCTGTTCTCTAATATTTGCCATCTCAAATAAATATGGGTTAATCCCACCTGCTTTTGTTGCTTTGCGGAATGTATCCCCATGCATACGAGGTGAACAAGAAGCAACTACCACCTGTTCTAAATTCTGTTCTTGAATGGCTTTCTTTATTAGATCCTGCCCTGGATCTGAGCACATATATTTATAAACAGTAGAGTATACAACCCCAGGCATCTTTTTGGTTAATTCAGCTACCTGCTCTGTATTAACTGTTGAGGCGATATTAGTTCCACAATCACAAACAAATACGCCTACTCGTTTCTTCATCTCCGTCTCCCTCCTCCGAACAAGTGTTTCGCATTACTTATTTCGTTTTTTTATTTCCCCAGTAACATAAGCCTCTGCGGCTTTTTTCGCTTTCTCATTATCACTTGCCATAAATTCAGCTAGTTTAGTAACCTTTTTCTCATCACCAGTTACTACTTCAGCAAGTATTTTAGCCCGTTCTTCATCATCAATTAACCTTGCACTCATTTTTTCTGGATTCTTTTCAAACCCTTTTTTAAAAGCATTTATTTTCTTTTGTAAAGCTTCAGGATCTTCATCCTTAGAAGCTGCTGCTTCTTGTTTAGTTTTTTTATTATCAGTGTTGTTATCACCCATATCAGAATTATCTTCTAAAGGTAATCTTTCTAGAAGTTTAACTGCTTCTACAAAGTGTTTATCAGTTTTTATCTCCTGAGGTGTTGCACCAAACGCAACGGCCATTAACTCAGTTATATAGTAAACAGGTATATCATAATCAAGTTTATACTTGTTTTTAATTGATTTTTGTCTCATGTCTAAATTCATCACACAAAGAGGACATACTGTTACTATACAATCAGCTTCTGCCTCTTTTGCGGCTCTTAAAATGTCATACATCATAGGAGCTGCTACATCAGGCCTAGATGTGGCCAAAGCTGCACTACAACATTCAGTTTTATGAGACCAATCTATAGATGTAGCCCCAAGGGCTTTAATAATTTCATCCAGTGTTTGTGGATCTTCAGGATCATCAAAACCAGTATGACTTACTGGTCTAACTAAAAGACATCCATAATAAGCAACTGCTTTTAAACCATTTAAAGGTTTCTTAACTTTTTGCTTAATCGCATCTACACCTGCTTTTTGAGCAAACAACTCTAATACTGATACTGTTTCATTACTCGCACTGTATTCCATATCTATTGCTTTTTGTACTTTTTCTTTGTTTTCAGCATCTTCACGAACAGAATGCTCAGTAGCTCTAAAGCGGTTATAGCAAGCAGCACATGGTGCTAATACATCTAAACCTGTATCTTCTGCAATAGCTAGATTTCTAGCAGGCAACGCCAGAGATAATAGTTTATTTGTATTATGAGCTGAAGTTGCACCACAACAGTTCCAATCCTCAAGCTCTATTAATTCAATTTCTAAAAATTCGGCAGCTTTTTTAGTTGATAAATGATATTCTATAGCACTGCTGCCAAGTGAACATCCTGGATAGTATGCAAACTTCAAATTATTCACCTCCTAGTTCTTCAATTCTGCTAAATATCTTCTTAACTTCTTTTTTACCCTTAATCATACTCGGAAGTAAATGTACTTTTCCTCTTGTCATCATGGGTAACCCAAGTTCAGCATCCTTGAAAAACTGACCAGTAAAGGTATTATATCTTAACAGTAATTCACCCTCGTGAACTCTGCCATATTGTTTGACTGTATTTAGGAATGACTTATTAAAAACTGCAACCTTTTTATCGGTTACTATACCTTGACTTAAAGCTTCTCTTCTTAAAGCATCCATTAAAGACGCAACATCTACTCCTCTTGGACAACGAGCAGTACAAGTTTCACATGTAGCACATATCCATATGCTCTCTGCTTTTAAAGCTTCGTCAAATAAATCCAGTTGTAGTAGCCTAATAACTTGTCTAGGGGTATAGTCCATAGCGAACCCTGCGGGACATCCAGCTGAACATTTACCACATTGATAGCAAAGTTTTATATTGGTTCCTGACTCCTTTTCCACCTTTGCTAGTAACAATTTTTCTTCTTTATTTGCTGTAGTTAAGTTAATGGCGTTTCCCACCGTACTCCACTCCTTTCCTCGCCCAAACTGTTTTTAGCCAATTATCTCATGGCTAGCACAGATAAAAAACTTACTTTACGTTAAAATAATAAGAGACTATAGCGAAAATTGCAACATAATAACATAGTATGTCACTACATGTTTGATGGAACATATACTGTGCTTAGTACTCTATTATAATACAATGTTCATCATATCTGTGTAAAAAATTTGTAAATAGTCATACTATATTAGATATTATTAAAATAAATGTATACTACATTTATGAAATATAATCCTTAATTTCTATATCACGGATTGCATTATCTTTTTTTGGCAACTTTTATAGAATTATAAATTTTTTTTTGATATTCTAAAGAAATAATTAATTCTGCTGCAAAAAAGTAACTACAAACACGCTTAAGGCTGAGTTTAGCTTTTTGCAGTGGAATCAATAATTAAATATGTAATAATTAATGAGGTTTTATGAAATGTTATTTACTCAGAATTTGAGTGATGTAATATATCTTTTTATTTTAACATTTTGTATAATTCTAGCTTCTTTGCTAGTTATAAGACTACTTACAAATAATATAATTACTAGAAACAATAAAATGTATGGTTATTTATTGCCTTTTTTTATTCTGATAGGTTTGTGGGCATTTTCTAAACTTTATTACCCAGTTGAAGTATTTAGTCCATTTTTCGATTATGTTCTCATAGGCGCAGTTTTTATTTTAGGTATGTATTGCATCAATAATTTAATAAAATATAACAAAAATATTTATTTACTTTTACTTGGACTTATCACCTTGATTCCATTAGCCGCCTTAGTAATGCACCAAAACTCTTTAGCTGTTAAAGCAGGTATCATACTTTGCTTGCTTACTTTAGTTCTTTTTATCTTCTATATTATTTTTAAAAGCAGTTATCTAACAACGAATACATCAACAAAATTGTTACAAATACTTATTAGTATAATTACAATAATAATATTAGGAACCGATATATTAACAACTATTTTTCATCCAGAGTCAACTAATTTCACTATATGGTTTGTATTACTTGGCCTCTTAGTTCTAGGCTACTATACAATTGAGGTTGATTATATAAAAACAATTGATATGTATAAAAATAATTTGCAAGCTCAAGAAATTTCTTATGCTGAATCAGAAAACATGGAAGATGTAATTATATCACTTGCTAGAACACTAGATGCTAAAGATAAATATACTGAAGGACATGTGGAAAGGGTAAGTCAATTTGCAATGTTTTTAGGTGAACGAGTGGGTTTAAGTACTTCGCAAATTGAAACACTCAGAATAGCAGGGTTAATCCATGATATAGGTAAAATTTCTATCAACACCAATACCTTAAATAAGTGTGGACATTTAGATGAAGAAGAATTAGATGAAGTAAGAATGCATCCCATCTGGGGAGAACAAATATGTCGGCCATTAAAAGCATTAGAAAGTACTGCTAAAATCATTAGGAGCCATCATGAAAAATTAGACGGAAGCGGATATCCTGATGGATTAAAAGCTGATCAGATTTCTTTTGAAACCCGTATTATAACAATTGTAGATATTTTTGATGCATTAACAACAGATCGTGCCTACCGAAAGGCATTAACAGTTAAACAAGCTATGGATATACTAAAAAAAGAAGCTGCTCAAGGTAAACTAGACAGCTTCTTAGTTAATGAATTTGAAAATTTACTAATTGATGCCAATGTTATTGAATTAAATGATGTTTAAGCTAATATTAAAAGGTGATTCTGCTGCAAAAAGCAACTACAAAGAACTTAAGGCTGAGCAAACATGTTTATCTAAGTCCCGAATAGCAAGGCGTGGTGCATAGATCACGGCTAAGTATAAATAAATTTTACTTTAGATAATAAGTGCTAAGCAAAAATGAAGATAAAGACCGATGAGCGGCGTGATAAACATGTTTGCTCAGCTGATTCCATAGCCTAAGTTTAACTTTTCGCAGTGAAACCAAAGGTTTATTATAATTATTACCCTCTTAAAGTAGCTACTATCCTTAATGGATAAACGAATAAATCCAAACCATCGTTAATATTATGAACTATAATATCAGCATTGTTTAAAGCTCTAAAAGAACAACCTTCATTTCCTATAACAGCAACTGAAATTGCTGCATTACCTAACATTAATTCATCGTTATAGCCATTCCCTATAGCACCAGTATGTTCCCTATTTAATGTATTTAGAAAATCTAATTTATCATTGCTTCCATTATCACCACTAACAGCAATAAGCTCTATTCCAAGCTCTGCTGCAATATCTTTACCTACCCCAAAAGTATCTGCGGTTAATAAAAAAATTTTCAGCTTATCTTTTAGTATATCTATACGCTCTTTAACCCCTTCAATCAGTACTCCATTAGTAGTTAAAGTTCCATTTAAGTCTAAAAGAAGATTTTTAATTTCTATGTTTTTTTCCCTTCCTGGAATTGATATATGTATCATTATTAAACCTCCGTTTATATTATCTATTATTAAAAATGTTGATTCTGCTGCAAAAAGCAACTACAACAAACTTAAGGCTGAGCAAACATGTTTATCTAAGTCCCCGAATAGCAAGGCGTGGTGCATAGATCACAGCTAAGTATAAATAAATTTTACTTTAGATAATAAGTGCTAAGCAAAAATGAAGATAAAGACCGATGAGCGGCGTGATAAACATGTTTGCTCAGCCGATTCCATAGCCTAAGTTTAACTTTTCGCAGTGAAACCAAATGTTGTAATGTTAATATTTTTCCTAACAACTTTTTGTTTGTTGCGTTAAGCTATAGTTATATTGCAAAAATTCCCCTCCTAAATTTTTTTGATGTTTTCATTGTAACATTATTCACTATTTAAAAGGTCATGTTTTATATAGATTTACTGAATAAAACCATTTTACCTGGAGAAAATAGAATTAGAAGCCGGACATACTAGTTTATTTTTTTTAGCTATACTAATATATAAACTCATTCCGGCTTTACTATAGCCCGTTGGTTAGTTTTCATTTCATCGTTGCTGGGCGATCCAGTTTTCGGTGCAATAAAACCGATCAACGGGTATTTTACAGGTCATTTCTTCATTAAACCTATTATAAATACTCCAATTATAAATAATGATGAACCTAGCATACCATAGTAATATAAGGGTTTATCAAAAATAGCTACAGCAGGCAATATTGATAAAAGTGGTAATATTGGCATATGCCAAAATTGCAATAAAAAAATAATAAATTCACCAAACCCAAATAAATCAGTTAAATTCGTTATAATCAGCAATGACATTATCAAGCCTGGCATTTGCCAAATAGTAACTGCAATTAAAGACCTAAATCCTTTTAATCGTTTTTTGGCAAGTTTAGCCTCATGCCAAATAAAAAAAACAAAAAGAAAAGATAAGATAATATCAATTATTGAAAAATATGTTGCAGCTATAATTGCCAAAAAAGCTCCTAGGTGTATAAAAAACAACCTTAAAATGGTTATGCCCATCATAATTGCCCCTTATCTTCTAATACTTTTGTTAGGGTGCTATAGTAATAGTCATCTGGCGCAACTAAAATATCATTATTTTCATCAAGATTTACACCTTGTTTATTATAGGCTAACCATATTATATGAGTACAATTAAAATACCGCTGTGAGTTTTTAAATGATAAAGGGAAAAACATTCTATTCTCTTTCTTCAATGCATAGTCAACTGCGTTTTGCCTTACTTTTTTATCTGCATTAACACGTAAAATTGCTATCTCAGGATAGTTTGTATAATGTTGTACAGGATTTAGGGTTACACCATAATCAATATAGCTTTCTAAAACCATATTATTACCAATATATAAGCCAGCATGAGAAAATCTACCATAAGCACAATTTTCCCAACCACCTAATAAAATGTCACCTAGAATAAGTTTTTCGAAATTTATATTATTATTAGCATTAGTAGGATTTCCATAACCATAATTACCTTCTTTAGCCCCTTGGATATAGGTATTAATAATAGAGTCATTTTTTTTGCTCAATAAATGAATATTATCAAAAAATATTATTGTTGTTAAAAAAATAAAAACAAGTGGAAATACAAATAATTTCAACTTCTTAAGCAACATTGTTTATCTCCTTTAAGTAAAAAAGCCATGAGGATAATAATTCCTATATGGCTTAATTTGATTCATTCTATTGTTATACCACAATATCTATTTTTCCTGCATAATTTTTATAAATAACTCAAGAATATCAAAATCACTTATAATCCCTACAAGCTGATCTGATTCTATAACTGGCAAACCACTTATTTTCTTTTCTTTTAGTAGAATGGCAGCATCGACTACATCATCATCAGGTCCAATTACCCATGGATTTTTAGTCATAACCCATTCAACTGGTGTCTCAGGAATTATACCAGGTCTTCTTATTGCTTTTTCTATATCGTGTTGAACAATTAAACCGACCAACTTATCATTTTCTAATACAGGAAGTCTCCTTATTTTATTTTCATTCATGATACATAATGCACCATCTATTGATTTACGCGCATCCACAGTAATAACATTTGTTTGCATAACATCTTTAACTTTCATTATAATACACCCCTTTATATCTATTTTAATAAAACATTAAAATTTTTCTAGGTTAAATCAACATTTTACTCATTTTCCCAAATCTATTTAGTAACACTTTTAATTATTTTTTTATACTGTAAATAGAGGTGAAAAATATGAAACAAACCTATAAAATATCTAGTTTTTTAATAGATGACTATAAATTTATCGCTAAACATATAGTCAATAAATCTATAACTCAAATTATTGAATTTACTGAAACACATATATCTATTATGCTTGATGATGGAACTATTATTTCTTTTTCTAATCTTGAAGATGAATTAATACTAGATATAAAATGTTTATATTAATGTTAATACTTTTTCTCAAATTAACCATTTTTATTTATCCTATAAAACTTTTTATAAGTAAGTTACAATAAAATAAAATCCTTGTGGTGATTTTGTTGCGAAGTCTATTAAGAAAGATAAATAAACATGTTCAATTATCAAGTTTAGAGTATAGTCAATTAATGAATTATATTAAAGACTTAAAAGAAAACTCTCCTGAATCTTATAGAGTTTTTTATTTTAAATATAGTAAGATTTTAAATGATTATTATAATATCTATTTAACTGAGTTCACATGTGGTTTTGATGATTTAATAAATCATTTGTTATTTAATCCTAAATTAGTAAATAAAATAACAAATGGTTCAATAACTTATGATTTATTCCCAACTCACATGCACGAATACATTATTAAAGTATTTGGTGGTTGCATAAACTATGAAACAATAGAACAACTTAAGGATATATTTCATCCTTCATTAACTGAAGATATACCTAGACCACGGTTAGAAGAAATAGTTTATAAATATGAAGATTCTAACCCTTATAAAGAACAAGGTTTAAAAACACACTTCGAAAGAATTGGGCGTTACTCTTTCGTTACCCGTTTGCAAAGTATTCGTTATTTAACAAAAAATAAAGCCAAAAATGATCGAGTTGAATTCATCCGCCCCGATTTATTAGGAGGAATTTTTACTAACAAACAGAAATCAATCTACTATTATATATTCTTGACTGAAGCAGAAGAGTCTAAAGCAAAAAACGCTTGTAGAATACTTAATAGAACTCTATATTCTAGTACTAAGTCAAAAGATATTTTTTAGGAGAATCTATTGTGGATAAAATACTTGCCGAGTTTCAACACTCTCTTCAATCGGACAACCTTTTTGAAATCTGGGAAAAAGAACTTGATATTCGCCTCAAACTCCGAAATTCTAATATACAGCCTAATAATATAGTTATTGAAAATGAAGAAACAATTGAGCTATTAAAAAGATCTCTTTATTATTCTCATAAAAAAGAGATCTTTTATAAAATTTTATACAATAATATGAATAATTTAATAACAGTTAAATGGTTACAAAAAACCCCTTTTATTATCAAAGAATTTTTAGAATTTATTCCTTATCATATAATAAAAACAAATCCACAAGGTAAGGATCTTAATTTCTTAATTAATATTTATCAAGATAAATATTTGAGTAGCTTTACTAAGATTGTTAATGTATTAGATATTAATAATTGCACTTATCTACTATCCCGAACCGGAAATCAAAACTTTAAAAACTTATTAAAAGAACGAGAATCGTATATTATTAACCAATCTAAAAGCAATCATTATGGTTTGCTTGAACTTAACGATCTCCCTATATTTGAAGATACACCTTTTGGAAAAAAATCAGAACTTGTTTCTAGTGCAATTAATTTAGTAACCTCTAGTTCAGTGTCTAACTTTCAAGACCCCTATGGTCCTGAAAGAGTAAACACACTTTTAAATGCTTGTGATAATATTTTTATGGTTGGTCTTATAGAAGATTCTCTTGCTACTTTGTTAGAACTATATGAAGACTTTAGTAATAAGAATCGTTTAGTAAACCTTATTGACGAAGAAACCGTATACAAAAATATGAATAAACTATTACGCAAAGTAGTTCCCACTTACACTCTTTTAGCTAGCTCTACCTCTCCTTACAATAATGCCCAGATGATTTATAAGAAGTTGTTTGAGAAGTTTTCACCAGATCCTGCTTCATTGCATTACTTATTAATTTATGAAAGAGTAAGAACAAATTTATATGAAATAAACAAATTCGCATCTTATGAGTTTTTAGAAATTATAAACAAAATATATAGCTATAGACCTCATGATGATTTTGTAGAACTATATAATATTTATATTAATGAACCAAATAATAATATTTTATTCCAGCTAAAAAATATAGGAGAACAAAGGATATACTCGTTACCAAATGAAGCTTTTGTAATTTTTGAATTATTAAGATTAATAATTCAACAAGAGAATATCAGTGACCCTTATTTAGCTTCTAGTCTTTTGAAAAATTACTATCAATTATGGAAATGGATACCTTGCAACTTATTTTTACACAAAGAAATTTTAGATCAATTAGCAATACAAGATGACGATAATTTGCGCAAAGAAACAGAATTTTTAGTTTCTAACATGAAAAATATGAATGACTTATTCTCTGAGTTTAAATTAAAACCTAAATTGTTTCTTAAAAAAGATGCTAACGCAAAACTAGAACTAGTACTAGCAAAGTTGATGGGGGCAATATAATGAACACTAATTTAAAAGATAATAAAAATTATATAGAAAATCTAAACATTTTTATAGAAAAGCTTAGTAATGAAATTGAGGCTAAAATAACTAATTCATTAACTAATTCAGATATAGATAATTACATATATGAAATTAACACATTCTACTATAAAAGTTTTCATGAAGAATTTTTTCCGTTTTATAAAAAACAAATCGAAAAAGATATATCTACTTTATATGGCATTAGTCGCCAAGAAGATATGATTAAAAAAGATATTATGGCAAATATTAAACGTTATGCTAAATTATATAACCAACTTAAATCAATTACGTCTGTGTTGTCTGAGTCTTATGAAAGTGTAAATAGTCATTTGCTTAAAATTATTCGCGAACAGGATAAACGTACATATGAATTATTATATGCACTTAAAAAAGTAGAAGACAGTTTAATCGAGCTAGATAATTTAATAAAGCTAGTTAATGAATTCCATAAAGATAAAGATTTGATTAATATTTTAAATAAATATCCGGGTCATGTGTCAGCTGTCAAGCTGTTTAATATAATAGATATGAGTGACTCTAAGCAAGCAGAAACTATTAATAAACTTCTAATTAACCTACAATATAACATTAAGCTATTAGTTAAAATACAAGTTTTAAATGATAATTTTATTGACAATGCTTCATTAATTATTAGTGAGCTTAAAGAAAACACCTTAAACTTATTAAAAGAAAAAACCCCTGCTAATTTACAAATTTTTTATGAGCATCACCTAAAAAATCAGTTTTTAATGTACTTAGAGTTATTAACCATGTATATTAAAGTCAAGGATAAAGATAAAGTAATTAAAATATCCCAAGAATTTGAGGATTGGCTAGTTTCTTTTGTTAAGCTAATTGAAAAAACAGTTGTTTATGAAACAAATGAAAAAAAGTTCTTATTAGATAACATATCCCAAGTTATTCAATTAGATTTTGCTATGATTTCAAAATTACAATCAAAAAACACTAAGACATCGGATAAAATTAAAAATATAATAAATGATTTATCTGATTCAAGTGAACCCGATCTAGATTTTTTTACCAAACACACTATAGATGAACTTAGTGATGTAACTGAATTTTTTAATATGATTAGTAATAACCCAGTGTTAAAATCATTTGGAATCATTTCATCAGCAACAATAAAAGTAAATATGGAACTTTCATTGTTAGAAACGAAATTAAATTTACTAAAAGAAAAAGTTAACCACTCTACTAATGTTACTAATCAATTTTTAAATATTATTAATATCCTTAATGTATATTTAAATACCTTATCTAATATCAGAGGGGACTTAGAAAGGCTGTTAGCCCCAAGGAATATTAATCGTACTTGGAAAGATATTAATATTCGAGTAGAAAGAATACAAATAGAAAAAGATAAAGAATTTCCAAGTGACTATTTATATCTATTGGATAAAGCACGAATTGAAACAAAAATATCTCCTAATGTAAAACCTAATACTGTTTTGCATGAAGAAGGAGACATTTTTATTATTACAGTAGATGAGAATATAGAAGAAGAAGTTCCTTATATAGTTGTTAGTGCTTAACAACTATATAAATTATATATTATCAAAACAAAGCGTTATAAGGAGCTATATAAATGCATTTAGGAATTGACTTTGGTACTTCTTATACTAAATTAGGTTATTTTGAAGAAGGTAAAATAGTTAATATATTAGGTGAAGGCAATTCAATACCTAGCGTTGTTTCTTATATACCTATTCAAGACAAACTATATTTTGGTGATGTTGCTTTACGCTTAAATGAACCAAATGCAATAACAGCTCAATACTTTAAGTTAGAGTTAAAAAGAAATCTTAATTTTAGGCTTGGTAATTATAATTTAAAGTCTATTATTTATAAGTTTTTTGTATATTTAAATAATACATACATACATCCCTTAGGAGCAACTATTCAATCTATTAGTATATCAATTCCTAATTATTTTGGATTAAATGCTAGACATATATTGCTTCATAGTATCAGAAAAGCCTTTAACATAAACGATGTTTATTTAATACCCGAACCAATAGCAGCTCTTATAGGTTATAACCATTCTACAAACCTACCCCTTTCTGGAGATATTTTAAGCATTGATATTGGTGGTGGTACAAGTGACTTTAGTTTTCTAACAGTGGCCGCAGATAATAATCAAGTTGTTTTAGAAACTCAATTTCAAGCTGGCCATGATGCTTTTAGTGGTTCAGAGATAGATCGCGGAATATTAAGAAATATTTTATTTCCTGCTTATACAATACAAACAGGAAAAGTTATACCAGAAGAAATCGTCACAGAAAAAATAAAAAACCCTAAACAAAGCTATATTCTTAATCGTATGTTAAGAACTGCTGAAAAATTAAAAATTGATTTTACTGCAAATGAAGAATTCTACCTGAATGAAGCGGATTTTTATGATCATAATTCACTAGTTATGTTTGTTGATAAAAATCAATACCTAAATAGTCTTGAAAAAATATATAACCGGTTAGAGAATTACCTAAATAATCGTGTTCTACATAAAGCACGACATCTAGGATTAGTTGATGATAATAAATTCGATTTTGATTATGTATTATTAGTTGGAGGTGGATCACTCGCTTCTGGTGTAAAAGAGCTAATACAAGATACTTTTCAAGATGTATTTATAGTAATACCAGAAGAACCAGAGTTTAATGTATTAAAAGGGTTATGTGCATATAAGAATAAAGATTATGATTTTTCAAACATTAAGAGTATTTATCCCTTTAATTTCTATATAGAATCTTATGATTTAGAAAATGAGAATTCATCTCTGGAAAAAATACCTTTTGATACTAAGAATATAGAGCTTGATTTTAACCAAAGCTACAAAATTATATCTCTTGATAAAACAAGTTCATATAATTTATCTCCTTACTCTGATGAAGTCAAATTTAGAATTTATGAAGTAGAGGAAGAAGATGAAAGCTATTTTTCACAACAAAGATTTAGTGGCCAAGATATTGTCTTAGATTTCATTCATTCTAAAAACGAATTACCTGATACAGTACATATTTACTTAAATTTTATCGAATCTAAACTACAGGTTAGTCATGAAATAAAGTTAGTACATGAAGATTTTAACTACTTTCCAAATTTAATAAAGAAGCAAAAAGATATTTATAAGTTATTAAGTGAGTATAAATATACCGATCAAAATCTTCTTGAAGATTTTAAAAAACATATAGATAAATTAGAACATTATTCAGAAAAGCCCTATAGCAACCATTCAACTACAACTCTTTTCAAATTATATGCTATGCTACAATTGTTGAAAAATAATATTAGTAATTAAGTTATAAGCCTAATTCTAATTATTTATTTCTTTGTTAAACCCATCTTTTTAGAAGAATTATCATTTCAAGCAATTCTTCTAATATAATTAACTAATTCTTCACTCAATGCATAATAATAAACATATTAATTAAAGTTTACCTTACCATTATTATATTTCAGGGTGTTATACTTAAAAAAACGCAGGGAGGAGTTTATATATATGCAAAAGAAATTGTATCGTTCTTCAAGTCAAAAAATATTTGGGGGCGTTTGTGGTGGTTTAGCTGAATATTTTGAAGTTGATGTAACACTAGTTAGACTTATTTGTGTTTTGATTATTTTAGCCCCTGCGGGATTAGGTTTGCTTTTTTACTTGATTGCTTGGATTATTGTACCTATTTCCCCTTATGAAGATATAGCAAATCAAACTGCTAATAATATTGATACTAGTAATGTCGATACCAATAATAATGCAACAAAATTTATGGGCATAGCTTTAATTCTTATTGGTGTTCTTTTTCTTTTAAACAGTTTTTATTATATATCTTTAGCTAAGTTATGGCCTATTATAATCGTTGTACTTGGTATTTATATTATAGTTAATGCACGAAAGTAACTACTGGTTTTACTGTGAAAAGCTAAATTTAGACTATGGAATCGGCTGAGCTAACTTGTTTATCACGCCACTCATCGGTCTTTACCTCCATTTTAGCTTAGCACTTATTATCTAAAATGATTTTTATTTTATTTACACTTAGACGTGATCATTTCACCACACCTTGCTACTTAAGAACTTAGATAAACATGTTTGCTCAGTCTTATGTTTTTTGTAGTTACTTTTTGCAGCAGAATCAACTACTTATTCTTCTAGAAAGGAACATTTTTTATGGAAAACAATAATCGTTTATTTGCAGGCATTCTTCTCGTTGTAATAGGTACCATGCTTTTATTAAATACATTTAATATTATAAACTGGCCAATACTTGCATTTTATATAAGCTACTGGCCCCTTTTATTTATAATTATTGGCCTAAATATTTTACTTAGTAGAAAAATAGTTCTCAAGATAATACTTTGGATGGTTGTTATTTTATTACCACTAACAGCTAATTTTTTTCCATATCCAAATTCATCATTTATAGGGTATTTTTATACAAACCCAGCAACTAAAAGTGAAAGTTTTGCTGTTTCTCATGATAAAAAAGCTGAAACATCATCATTAGTTATTGATTTTGATCAAGGAACTATAAATATGGCTTCTTCTTCAGAGGGTAAACTATTATCTGGAATTATATCTCATCAAGGTTCTTTCATATTAGATGAGGATTATATTAATGATACAGCCAAAATTTATATGAAGCTTAAATATGCTAATAACGTTAAGAATGTTTTTAACTTAAACCTTTATGATAACATCCCATGGGATATCACTTTAAATAATGGAGCTTCAAACGCAAATTTAGATCTAAGTAACCTTATTATAAATAAGCTAGATATTAATTCGGGAGCAACTAATTTAGATATTAAGCTATCTGCAAAAAATACCGAATCAAACGTATTTATAGATACAGGTGCATCCAATATTGATATCAAGGTACCTTCTAGTGCAGGTGTTAAAGCAAAGGTAAATGCCCCCCTTGCCACAAAAAACTGGGCTGGAGAGTGGTTTGAAAAAGAAGATTATGTGGTATCAAGTAATTATGAAAAAGCCGAATCGAAAATTTATATTGAATTAAGTTCGGGAATATCAAGAATAAATATTATCCACTAAGTATGGTGTCTGTCATCTCTTTTTTCGACAATATAAAAAGCAGTCTAGATATAGTTTTCTTCTAGACTGCTTTTTTATTGGTTTATTTATAGAGTAGGCCTCTTAATCTTTCATTTTCCAATTTAAGCTCTTGGTTTTCTTTTTCTAACTGTTCAATCCTCTGTTCCAGTGTTAATTCTTTTACAGCTTTAGTAAGATCCGGTATTTTCATATAATGCTTCAATATAGTATGACCATATGTATCATTAGCACTCATAGCTTCTTCTAAACTAGAATAACTAGTTCTTGAATAACCCGGGAATGCCCATTTACCTCCTAAATCTATCCAATTAGGAGCACTTCCTCGATTAACTAATCTAAAACGCGGGCTTACAAGCTCTTTATCTGAGGGTAAAGATTTGGTTGAAGCATACGCAAATAAATGTTGCATTTGAGCCTCTACACCAGTAACAGGTTTATCAAAAAATGCTCCATGTTTAGTATCAGGTTTATACCATACTCGATTTGGATCCGCTCCCCTAATGTCAATATCTTCTTCAGTTTTTACACTACCAGTGGTCCCTAAACCACAATAATTATTTTGATCTACAATGGCATCTCCTCCGAACCTCCACCAACCTGTTTCATGTGCTGCTTGGAAAAATGCTATATCTCCTCTAATACCATAGTCCTCACCGACATCTAAATAAAGTTGTGCTAGTTTATAATAAGTAGTTGCAATAGAGCTAAGGTATTCATCTTTTTTAGCTGATGTTAAATTTTTAAATTCACTTGAATTCTTAGTAATTATCTTATTTAAAAGCTTAACTTCTTCTGTAGTAAGCTCATTCTTATCAGCAGTTACATTAATTTGAGCCCTAGTTACATAGTAATCTAATTCATTATCAGAAATATTAGGATATATTCTGACCACACCTTCTTTTAAAGCTACCTTCGTTATCTGTTTTGAAGTAGCAAATGATTCTCCAAAAATAGTTTGCTCAAAAATTTCTTCACTTGTAAGTATCTCTTTAGGTGTCTCTTCCTTTTTGGTTTCAATAATTACATATCTATCTTCTTCTAACCAATCCACCTTCATACCTAGTCCTTCACTAATTGCTCTTAGTGGAACCATTGTCCTATCATTAATTATAGTTGGTGGAACATCGGTTTCTAATTCTACACCATCAACAAAAACTTTAACTGGTAAATTAGCATCTACATTTTTTGAAAACATTAATAACGGAAACATAAAAGCAAAAAATGTTACTAGGGCTATTACCTTAAAATACTTAAAACGACTCAATTCTATCCCTCCCGCAAATAATAAAAGCTTACCTTAAATGAAGTGTTTTTACAGATATTGAACATATTCCCTATCAACATGGCTTAATCCTTTTTTTTCGACAAGAATTGTTGAAAAAATTACCTTATATATACTACAAAATTATGGTTACAAACTTACAGCTGTTGAAAATCAAACACTCTATAACCGTGTTTAAAAATATTTATAGACTAATATTATTAATTTTTACTAGTTTAGACCGTGTTCGTCATTAAATCTAAAAAATTTCGCTGTAATGGAGTCATAAGGAGACAAGATTTTTGCCATTTATAGTGTATCGTATATTTACGCTTAATTTGGATGTCAGTATGGGGAGATTAATGGGGGGACAAGAAAATGATGCACATTATAAATCGAAATAGATTAAGTATAGCACTTTTATTACTAAGTATAATCGTAATCATTGTATTAGCTGAACGTATTATGGCAATTCAAGGCCTTAGTAGTTCATTTTTTGACATAATTATCATACCTCTTGTTTTAATCACTTTAAGTACCATAGTTTTAATTTATATGGAGCTTACTAATTCACTCCATGAAAAAGCCATTTATAATATTGTAAAACCAAGCTCTCTAAGATTTAATAATAACGATTATCAATCATTAATTAACATGTTAACTGAAATAATTTTTATATTTGATATCAATAAAAAAAGAATTACCTTCATTAGTAATACAGTTGAAAATATTCTAGGTTATACAACAGATGAATTAATAAAACATAAAAACCTCATTGAGCTTATACATCCAGAAGATAGAGAAAAAATAAAAGAACTACATGCTCTTATTGAAAAGCAAAAAGAAAATAAGTTTTTTTCTATACCAGTTATTACAATAAGGTGCCTATGTAAAAACGACAATTATATCCACCTAGAAATGTCTTCTACACCTATTGCCAAAAACTCAAAAGTTAAAATTATTACAACTGCCCGTAATATAAGTGAGCGCATAGAAATGGAAGAAAAATTAAAGCATTCAGAAGAAAGATATAGATACATAGTAGAAAACTCATATAACATTATTTATAAAACCGACAAGAACATGTGTATTACCTATATTAATCAGGCAGTTAAAAACCAATTAGGAATGGATCCTGAAATATTCATCGGCACACATACATCTGATTGGGTAGATTGGAAAGATGAACAAGAACGTCAAGAAAAAATAAAGCAAGCAAATTTTAAAAATACTCAATTTAAATTTAATTATAAAATGCAGCTTCCTGATCAATATATTTATATTAGTGAAATTGCCCAGCCAATTTTTGACAAAAACAATAGGATAAATGGGTGGCTATTCATAGCAAACAACATTACAGAGCAGTACATAACCCAAAAGCTCTTACAAGATTCTGAAAAAAAATATCGTTCACTCTATGACAATGCTCAAGTAGGATTAATTACAACCTCTATTGATGGCTCAATAACATATATGGTAAATCAAAAACTAGTTGAAATGTTTGGCTATAGTAGAAAAGATGAACTAATAGAAAAACCATCGCTAAATTTTTGGGCTAATAAATCAGATCGAGATCATCTAATGTCTCTATTAAAAGATAACCATTTTGTAAGTCAGTTTGAAATGAAAGGACTTTGTAAAGATGGAACAATAAAGTATTTTGAGCTTTATGCACGTTATAATCCTAATATGCAAGTAATTGAAACTAACATAATAGATATCAATGATCGAAAGTTAGCTGAAGATAAAATTAAATATCAAGCTCATTTATTAGCTAATATACAAGAAAGTATAATTGTATTGGATACTGATGGAAATTTTTCTTATATTAATAGACAAGCTGAAAAATTATTTGGTCTATCATCAGAATTCCTATACAAACAAAATATTTTGGATATTGTTAATCTTCCACTTGAAAAACTAGAAATGATAAAAAACTTAGTTCTCTCAGGTGAAAGTTGGCAAGAGGAAACATCATTTTTAGTAAATAATAAAGATAGAACATTTATGCATCGAATAGATGCACTTAGACAAGATGATATTATTACTGGTATAACTATTATTTCAACAGATATCACAGAACTTGTTGAAACACGCAGAAAAGCTGAAAGTGCGAATGTGGCAAAAAGTCAATTTTTAGCAAATATGAGTCATGAAATACGTACTCCTATGATAGGTATTTTAGGGTGTGCTGATTTATTAGAACAAAATGCCTTAAGTGAAGAACAAGTAGAAAACGTAAAAATAATTCGCGAATGTGGTGGACAACTTCTACAGCTACTTAATGAAATATTAGATGTATCTAAAATTGAAGTTGGACTAATAGAGTTAAACCCTGAACCAACTGATATAACTGATTTACTAAAAAAATGTATTAGTGTCATTGAGCCATCACTTAGAGATAAAGGCTTAGACTTAAAGATAAATATAGATTATGACCCTAAACAAATTTATACAGATCAAATAAAATTGCGCCAAATAATAACTAATCTTTTATATAATGCAGTTAAATTTACTCATAAAGGATATATAAATATAGAAACTGATTGGCAAACTACTACAGACGATAAAAATTGGTTATACATTTCAATAACCGATACTGGTATTGGAATACCAGAAAATAAGATGCCTTTCATATTTGACCCATTCACTCAGGGCGATAGTTCTACAGTACGAGAATATGGAGGCACTGGTCTTGGTTTATATATCTGTAATAAATTAATAGAATTAATGGGCGGAACAATAGAAGTTAGAAGCCAAGTAAATAAGGGGTCTGTATTTACATTCCAAATACCAGTAGATACAGTTAACGAGACTATGCATGAGTGTTTACCTGAGCAGATTAATTTATATGATGACAATGATTTGTTTAATGGTTTCATTCCCATATCAGTTTTAATAGTAGAAGATAATGAGCTTAATCAAAGTATTGTAGGACAGGCTTTAAGTAATTATGGATTTGAAGTACAAGCAGTAAATAATGGATTAGAATGTATCAGTATTCTAAAAAGATATTCATTTGATATTATACTTATGGATATGCAAATGCCTCTAATGGATGGATATGAAGCAACCCAAATTATTAAACAAAATAAAAATTTAAAGCATATACCTATCATAGCTATGACTGCAAATGCAATGACAGGAGATAAAGAAAAATGTTTATCCTATGGATGTGATTCATATGTAGCAAAACCTTTTAAAACTGAACAACTTATTAAAGAAATTAAAAAATTTACTAATCACGAATATTTAAGAAAAAAAGCTACACATCATGATTCAAACCAGTTAATAGATAGCTTAATACCTGAGTTTATAGAAATAATGAGGGAAATGATAAATGAATTAGATCATGCAGTTAAAACAAAAGATAAAAACTTAATAAAAAGTATAAGTCATGATATTAAAGGAACAGCAGGTATGTATGGATATACAAGTCTATCAAAAACCGCAGAATTTATTGAAAATGCAGCAACTGAAGGCAATTATTCAAAACTACCAATATTAGCAAATAGATTACAAAACAATTTTGAAAACATCAATTCAGAAGTGTCTTAATACTGATTTTATAAAAGAAAAAAGAAAGGTAAAAATACTATATAATAGAAAAGGGAACAATAGTTTCCTTTTCTATTTTTTACACTTTTCTAAACAAGCTCTAGCATATAAAATATTTTATAATAATATTATTTATTGACAGTGTTTATAAAAATATGTATTATAAGCTAGTTATTATTCAGAATTTTTCGACAACAAGGAGGTTAGCAATGATGAGGGTTGTAATTACAGATAGTACAGCATATTTGCCAGATGACTATATAAAAGAAAATAACATTAAAGTTGTACCTTTAAATGTACATCTTGGAAATGAAGTATTTAAAGAAGGTTATTATGATAACAAAACTTATTATAATAGATTAAGAAATGAAAAAATATTCCCTTCTACATCTCAGCCAGCAGTAGGTGAATTTCTAGAAATATATGAACAGCTAAAGCCAGGTGATGAGGCTTTTGTTATTGTTTTGTCTGCTGCTTTATCTGGTACGTATCAATCTGCAGAAATGGCAAAGGATTTATTAAAGACTGATAATATTAAAATACATCTTGTAGATTCTAAGTCAGCAGCTATTGGCTTAGGTTTTCAAATTTATAAAGTTCAAGAAATGTTAGACTCAAATGAAACTACTGAAAATATTATTAATGAAATATACAAAATTCAGCAGAATGGTAAGCTGTTTTTTGCTGTGGGAAATCTAGAATACCTAGTGCGTGGCGGCAGAGTTAGTCATCTAAGCGGTTTTTTAGGTAATATACTACAAATGAAGCCTATTTTAACTTTAGAGGATGGTAAAATTAGTTTACATGAAAAAGTTAGAACTAGCCAAAAAGCTTATCATAAAATGATGGATTATCTTATTACTGATATTGATAAAATTGAAAAAATTTCATTATTACATGTAGATGCTTTAGAAGAACTTAAAATATTAGAAGAAATTTTAAGGGCACACTATACAGGACCTATAGTGGTAACCGAACCAGGTCCAGTAATCGGTTCACATGTAGGTCCAGGTACTGTTGGTATAGCGTATTATTAGATAATTAATAATAATTTAATTTTGGTTTAACTGCAAAAAGCTAAGCTAAGGCTATGGAATCGGCCGAGCAAACATGTTTATCATGCAATTAATGAGGGAAAGATAGGCTTTCCCTCATTTGTTTTTTAACGTATATATTCATATTCATCTTTATTTACTATAATAATGGGGAAAGTAATCTGCCTACTGATTCTTTAAATTTATCTGATAGGTTTCTATTTTTATAATCAGATAAACTAACTTCTTTACTATCTTTTATATCTTCAATAAAGTCGTTTTCTAGTTCTTCAATTCGTAGGCTTTTATATATTATTGCATTAAGTTCAAAATCAAGCTGAAAACTTCGTATATCCATATTAGCACTTCCTACTGAAGCTACTACCCCATCTACAATTAATACCTTTGAATGAACAAACCCCTTCTGGTACTGATATATTTTAACTCCAGCTTCAAGTAATTCTTCAAAATATGACTTTGTAGCCCAATAAACTATAAATTTATCTGGTGTTCCTGGAACAATTAGTTTTACATCTACTCCTCCTAGAGCGGCTGTTTTTAAAGCTGTTAATATTGACTCATTTGGAACTAAATAAGGAGTATAAAAATATATTTTTTCAGTTGCAGCTGCCATGGCAACAAAATAAACCTGACTGATTGATTCCCAATGTGAGTCAGGTCCACTGTCTGCTATCTGTATAAGTTCATAACCATAATATTTATAAGTGTTAAAATAACAAAGGTTTTGTATATTTTCACCAGTTGCAAATAGCCAATCTTTCACAAATACTCTTTGCAAAAACATTACTGCTTCGCCTTCTATTTTCAAATGGGTATCACGCCAAAAACCCAAACGGCCTTTATGAACATAATCATCAGAAATGTTTAGCCCACCTACGAATCCAACATTACCATCAATTATTATTATTTTTCTATGGTTTCTGTAATCCACCCTATAACCAGGATACGGTATAAAAATCGGTGCAAAACAAACAGCTTCAGCACCCGCATCTTCAAGTGGTTTGATGTATTTTCGACCTAACTTCCAGCTACCTGCACCATCATATAATACTCTAACTTTGACACCTTGTTTTGCTTTTTTAATTAAAGCATCTCTAAACTGTCTACCTAATTCATCATCTTTTATAACAAATGATTCAACATGTATGTGATGAGTTGCTTGCTCTATACATCTAAATATTTCCGGAAATGCTTCATCACCATTATTAAGTACTTTTGTCGCATTGTTAGTTGTAAAAGGTGATCTGCCATTGTTTAGTAAAAGAGTAAGCAAATTTTTATATTTGTCAAGTTCAATTTGGTTAAACAAACTACCTTCCTGCAAATGTTTTAATTGATATTCTAGTATTTCATCTGGAACCTCTAAATCATAACTATTTCTTTTGTTAAAAAAGTGTCGCCTAGTAATATTGCGCCCTGAAAATAAATATAATATAAATCCTACAACTGGAAAAACAGCTAATATTAATAACCATGCTACCGTTTTATTCGAATCATGTTTTTCTAAAAATATTGTAATAGCAATAAAAATAATTGTTAATGAAAAAAATGCTGAAACAATACTAGTAGCTAAATTTATATCTTTTAAATTTATAGTCATATCTGGAATATGAAAATATAAAATAATACCGGCTAACATTACTAAGAAAGAAAAAATAATTATATTTAAAATTATTTTTTTATTCATGCGTAGCCTCTTTCCTAAATTTACATAACCAATAACAATCTAATATAATTTGCAATTTAATTATAACAAACGCCACCAATAATGATAATAATTTCTTTTACCTAGAGGAAACATCATTTAACGGCATATGCTTGACAACTTAACACAGTGAATATCTTTTTAGCGTTATTAGAATTTTTTTACTTAGTTGTTATCTCTAACCCTACATTTTGGACTATTTCAGCAATTTGTTGAGATTTGTTCATTGTGTATAAATGTACACCTGGTACACCGTTTTTAATTAAATCTTCTACTTGTCGACTAGCATATTCTATACCAGCTTTTTGCATATCTTCTGGGTTATTTTCATATTTATCAACTAATATTAGTAATTTTGCTGGCATTGATGCTCCACATAGATAAATTATTCTTCTAATTTGCTTTGCATTCAAAACTGGCATAATTCCAGGGACAATTGGGCAATTAATGCCTATTTGAGTACATTTTTCAATAAAGTCATAGTAAATACGATTATCGAAGAATAATTGCGTAGTCAAAAAATCTACACCACTATCAACCTTTTGCTTTAAATTATTTAGATCATAACTTAATCGTGAACATTCTGGATGTCCATCAGGATGAGCAGCAGCAGCAATACCAAAGTCACCACTATGTTTATTAATATCTTTTATTAAATCTGAAGCATACATATATTCTTGATTTTTAATATCAAATTCTTGCACACCTCCTGGAATATCACCTCTTAATGCCATAATATTATTTATGTTCTCATTTAACAGTTCATTTAAAATCGAATAAACTTCTTCTTTGCTATGTCCAATAGATGTTAAATGTGCTAATGACTCAATTTTATATTCATTTTTTATCCTTGAAGCAATTTCAACTGTTCTTCCCCTATTACTTCCTCCAGCTCCATAGGTTACACTAATGTACTTTGGATTTAATTTTTTTAGTTCATCTAATGTCTTAAATACTGTTTCTAATGGATAATCCATTTTAGGAGGAAAAATTTCTAATGATAATACCGGTTTCTTACTCTCATACATCTCTACTATTTTCATATAATCCACTCCAAAAACTTTATTACATAAACATATATTTACTAATATATTAAAAAAAACTCCGGATAACAACTCAATTATCCAGAGTTTTTAATTTTATTAAAATAACTTAAAGATTTTTAATTAAGGCATCTGCAAATTCAGATGTTTTTACTTCTTTTGACCCTTCTATACCACGTGCAAAATCATAAGTAACAACTTTACTGGATATTGTCTTTTCCATTGATTTTATTATTAAGTCAGCAGCCTCATGCCAATTTAAGTGACGTAGCATCATTTCACCAGATAGTAAAACTGATGATGGGTTAACCTTATCCTGTCCAGCATATTTAGGAGCTGTACCATGGGTAGCTTCAAATATAGCATGTCCAGTTATATAGTTTATGTTAGCACCAGGTGCTATACCAATTCCACCAACTTGAGCTGCTAATGCATCTGAAATATAGTCACCATTGAGGTTCATAGTAGCAACTACATCGTAGTCTTGAGGTCTAAGTAATATTTGTTGTAAAAAGTTATCTGCTATTAAATCTTTAATTATTATTTTACCAGCTGCTTTAGCTTCATCTTCAGCTTTGTTTGCTGCCTCTTTGCCTTTATCTTCAACAATTTTATCATATTGTTGCCAAGTAAACACCTTGTCTCCATATTCCTCTTCAGCAACATCATAACCCCATTGCTTAAATGCACCTTCAGTAAATTTCATTATATTGCCTTTATGTACTAAGGTTACACTCTTACGACCTTCGTTAATTGCATATTCAATGGCTGCTCTTACTAAACGCTTGGTTCCATCTACAGAGATAGGTTTAATTCCAAGACCTGAGGTTTCTGGAAATCTTATTTTATTAACACCAAACTCATCTTGTAAAAACTTTATAAGCTTATCTACTTCTTTACTACCATTTGCATACTCAATTCCAGCATATATATCTTCTGTGTTTTCACGGAAAATAACCATATCAGTATCTTCAGGTTTTTTCAATGGTGATGGTACTCCTTGAAAATAGCGTACTGGTCTAAGACAAACATATAAATCAAGTTCTTGTCTTAAAGCTACATTTAATGACCTAATTCCACCACCTATTGGAGTTGTTAAAGGCCCCTTTATAGCTACTATGTATTCACGAATTGCTTCTAATGTTTCATTAGGAAGCCACTCACCAGTCTCATTATATGCCTTTTCACCAGCTAATATTTCTTTCCACTCAATTGTTTTTTCACCATTATAAGCTTTAGCTACAGCTGCATCTATCACCCTTGAAGCTGCATTCCATATATCTGGTCCAGTGCCATCTCCTATAATAAAAGGTATAATAGGATGATTTGGAACATTTATAACTCCATTATTAACAGTTATTTTTTCTCCGGTTGCCAATTTCATTTACCTCCTTACATAACATTGCATATTAACTTATTTAATCAAATTTAAAGGTACCATATTTTTTAAAGTGTTCCACTAAACCACCATCAGAAAGTATTTTCAGCATAACCTCAGGGAGTGGTGTTATAGGTATTTCAATCCCTTTAGTTTTATTGTGTAATATACCTCCATGTAAATCCACTTCTAATTCATCTCCTGGATCTATTTGGTCAGTATCACATTCTATAAGAGGCAGACCTGTATTTATACAATTTCTATAAAAAATTCTAGCAAATGATTTTGCTATAACAGCACTAACATCCGCATTTATAATAGCTAATGGTGCTTGCTCCCTAGAAGAACCACAACCAAAATTGGTACCCGCTACTATAAAGTCGCCTTTGCTAACTTTTGAGTAAAAGTCTGGATCTAAATCTTCCATTACATGTTTGGCCAATTCCCTCATATCAAGAGTTTTAAATTTATATCTTCCCGATATTATATAATCGGTATTTACATCATCACCAAATTTGTGAACTTTCCCTTTTAACTCCATTCTTCTCCTCCTAACCTACTTAATAAATTCCCTAGGATCTGTTAGCTTGCCAGTTATCATTGATGCTGCAACTGTAGCTGGTGACCCTAAATATACAAATGCCTTATTATTGCCCATTCTTCCTTTAAAATTGCGATTAGCAGTAGATATAACATTTTCTCCATCTGATGGTACTCCATTATGAGTTCCAACACATGGTCCACAACCAGGAGTAACAACTGCTGCACCTGCTTCTATTAGAACCTCCAAAGTCCCTTCTCTCATTGCTTGAAGCATTATATTACGTGAGGCAGGAGCAACAATTAAACGACTATCCTTATTTATTTTTTGGCCTTTTAAAATTTCTGCTGCAATACGCAAATCTTCCAATCTGCCATTAGTACAAGTGCCTATAACACCTTGTTGCACTGGTAAACCAGCAACTTCACTAATAGGTGAAACATTGTCAACTGTATGGGGTTTTGCAATCTGAGGCTCTAAATTAGAAACATCGTATTCCTTAACTTGTGCATATACAGCATCTGTATCGGCACTTACTGTTTCAAAGTCTTTATCACTATGTTTCTTAACCCATTCTATAGTCTTACCATCAGCTTCCATTAAGCCACATTTTGCACCCATTTCAATAGCCATATTACTAATAGTAAACCTATCATCAATTGATAGCTCTTTTATTGCTTCTCCAACATATTCAGCTGCCATGTAAGTGGCACCATCTGCCGTAACATCTCCAATTAAGTATAAAATTAAGTCCTTAGAATAAACTCCTTTAGGTAGTTTACCATTTAGTACAAACTTAAATGTTTCAGGCACCTTAAACCATATTTTACCTGATATTATCCCAGCAGCCAGATCTGTTGACCCAACTCCTGTAGAAAATACATTTATCGCACCATAAGTACAAGTATGTGAATCTGCTCCAATCACTAAATCCCCAGGGACTACATGTCCCTGCTCAGGAACTAACTGATGACATACACCATCACCAATATCATATAAAATAATATTTTTGTCATTAGCAAAAGTCCTCATTTGCTGATGTAATTCAGATACACCTTCTAATGGACTAGGAGAACTATGGTCAATAACCATCGCTACTCGATTTGGATCAAATACTTTAGATGCTTTCATCTCATCAAATGCTCTTATTGCTAAAGGTGAAGTTCCATCCTGCCCCATTACAAAGTCTAGATCAGCAATGACTATATCATTTGCTTTAACATTTTGACCACTTTTTTTAGATAATATTTTTTCCGCTATTGTTTTGCCCATTTTTTCCCCTCTCTCTCAAAAATTCCTCATATATATATATTAGTTCTTTATCAAATAACGACCTTTTTAAATTAATTGAGGCAGCCCTAATTCTAGCAAGAATATCTTGTGCTTCTTCATCATCAAGCTCTATTTGGTATTCATTAAGAAATTTAGAGCGTACAGCTGCAGTCCCCGAATGTTTGCCTATTACTATTTGCCTTTCTAGCCCTACTTCTTCAGGTGTAAAAACTTCGTAAGTAAGCGGGTTTTTTAGTACACCATCACCATGGACACCAGATTCATGAGCAAATATGTTTGAACCAACAATAGGTTTACTTGCTGGAAGCTTTCTACCAGAAGCCCGAGCAACATATTCAGCAACCTCTCTAAATAGACTGGTATCATAATGTAAATCTAAATTCATTAAATATTTCATGCCCATAATAACTTCCTGCAAGCAAGAATTGCCAGCCCTTTCACCAAGACCATTTATAGTAACTCCTACATAATTTGCTCCTGCATATACTCCTGCTAAAGAATTAGCTGTAGCCATACCAAAATCATTGTGAGTATGCATCTCTATGTTTATTCCTACTGCATCTATTAATGTCTTTATATAACGATAAGTTGTTAAAGGATTTAGTGTGCCTACTGTATCGCAAAATCTTAACCTATTTGCTCCTGCATGCTTGGCTACAAGTGCAAATTCTGTTAAAAACTCTACATCAGATCTGGATGCATCCTCTGCATTTACCGATACATAAAGACCTTTATCTTTAGCAAACTTAACAGTATCAGACATTCTATTTAAGACATCATTTCGAGATGTCTTTAGTTTATGTTCAATGTGAATATCGGATGTAGATATAGAAATTGCTACAGCATCAACTCCACAATCTATAGACTCCTTTACATCACCGATAGCTGCTCTGTTCCATGCCATAATGCTTGATTTTAATCCCATTTGAACTATTTGCTTTATACATTCCTTTTCGCCACCACCCATAACGGGTATTCCTGCTTCGATCTGATCTATGCCTATACTATCTAAATATCTTGCTATTCGGAGCTTTTCTTCATTGGCAAAAACTACTCCGGCAGTTTGTTCACCATCGCGAAGAGTTGTATCAACCATATATACCTTTGATCCTTGTTCAAGGAACCAATCCCTGTTCATAGTGTTCCATGTCATTTTATCACTCCCCGTTTAGTTTTTCTTTAAGCAGTTTATTTACTATCGCTGGATTAGCTTGGCCTTTTGTTGCCTTCATTACCTGTCCAACGAAAAATCCGAATGCTTTCTCCTTCCCTGCTTTATAATCCTCTAATACTTTAGGGTTATTGTTTATTACTTCTTCTATAGTAGCTAAAAGGGTTTCCTCATCAGAAATTTGAACTAAACCCTTTTCCTTTATAATGGCTTCTGGATCTTTACCTGAGTTAAACATCTCTTCAAATACAGTCTTAGCCATTTTACCACTTATAGTTCCTTTGTTTATAAGCTGAAGCATATTTATAAGATGTTCTGGATTTATTTTTGATTCACTTAGTTCTATATTATTTTGGTTTAATAGACGAGTCAATTCTCCCATCATCCAATTAGAAACAACTTTTGCATCTTCGTATTCTTTCATACATTCATCAAAAAATGTCAATACATCTGGTGTCATAGTTAATAGTGAAGCATCATAATTAGGTAGATTATATTTTTCTACTAGCCTTTTTTGAGCCTCATCAGGAAGTTCTGGCAAATTTTCTTTTATATCATTGATAAACGCCTCGTTAAGCTTTATAGGTGGTAAATCTGGGTCAGGGAAATACCTATAATCTTCAGCATCTTCTTTTGTTCTCATGGATTTAGTAACCTGTTTTTCATCATCCCACGTTCGTGTTTCCTGAATAAGTTCTTCACCATCTTCTATAGCATCTACATGTCTTTTTGCTTCAAACTCAATTGCCTTTTCTAATGCTTTAAAAGAGTTTAAGTTCTTAATTTCTACTCTTGTTCCAAACTCTGCTTGACCATAAGGTCTAACTGACACATTAGCATCACAACGCAGTGACCCCTCTTGCATTTTGCAATCTGATACCCCAGCGAATAGTAATATCGATCTCAGTTTTTCTAGATATAAACGAGCTTCAATACCACTTCTCATTTCTGGCTCTGAAACTATTTCCAACAAGGGAACACTCGATCTGTTTAAGTCAACAAGTGATGATGTAGTTGTTGTAATACTACCTTGATGAACAAGTTTTCCTGCGTCTTCTTCTAAATGTGCACGAGTTATACCTATTCTCTTACTTTCTCCACTTATATCTATATCAATATACCCTTTACCACAAATAGGATAATCATATTGTGATATTTGATAAGCTTTGGGTAAATCAGGATAAAAATAGTTCTTTCTATCAAACTTAGAATAATTCGCTATTTCACAGTTTAGAGAAAGTCCTGCTTTTACAGCTAACTCAACAGCTTTTTTATTAAGTACTGGAACTGTGCCGGGAAACCCCGCACAACTAGGGCAAACTTGAGTATTTGGCTCAGCTCCAAAATCTGTAGAACATCCACAAAATATTTTAGTCTTAGTTTTTAGTTCAACATGAACTTCAAGCCCTATTACTGTCTCATAAGCCATTTACTTCACCCCCACTGCTGGTTTAGCTTTATGATAATCTGTGCTTTGCTCAAAAGCATGCCCAGCTTTAATGAGGGTACCCTCATCAAATGGTTTGCCAATTAGCTGCATTCCTATGGGCAATCCATCAGAAAATCCACAAGGTATAGACATACCAGGTAACCCTGCTAAATTCACTGGTACAGTAATAATATCATTTAAATATAATATTATAGGATGATTTATTTGTTCACCTATCTTAAAGGCTGTTGTTGGTGTAGTAGGTGCAACAATTACATCATAATCCTTAAAAACTCTTGTAAAATCATCTCTTACTAGACGCCTAACTTTTTGAGCTTTTAAATAATAGTCTTCATAATTATTCGATCTTAAACTATTTGTGCCAAACAATATTCTTCTTTTCACCTCATTGTTAAATGCAGCCGACCTTGATTGCTTAAACATATCAAGTACATTTTCTGCATTTGTATCTCGATAACCAAACCTTACTCCATCAAAACGAGCTAAATTAGCACTAGCTTCTGCTGGAGCTATAAGATAATATGCAGGCAAAGCATATTCGGTATAAGGTAATGAAACTTCCTCAACCACTGCCCCTAACTCTTCATATTTTTTAAGTGCATTTATTACAGCATCCTTAACTTCTTGGGTAACATATTCTTGGAAATACTCTTTGGGGTATCCTATTTTTAAGCCCTTAATATCTTGGTTAAGAAATTGTGTATAATCTGGAACTTCTACATCTAAACTGTTTGAATCTAATGAATCATACCCCGCTATTTCATTCATTATTATTGCAGTATCTCTAACATCTTTAGTTATTGGACCTGCTTGATCTAAAGATGATGCAAATGCAATTACTCCCCACCTAGATACTCTACCATAAGTTGGCTTCAAACCAACAACACCACAAAATGCTGCTGGCTGTCTTAGGGAGCCCCCTGTATCAGTTCCTAATGCAAACGGTATTTCTCCCGCAGCAACAGCTGCAGCAGAGCCTCCTGAAGAACCTCCTGGCACCCTTTCTAAATCCCAAGGATTACATGTAAGATGAAAAGCTGACCGTTCAGTTGAAGAGCCCATAGCAAATTCATCCATGTTTAATTTCCCCATAAGTATAGCATCCTGCTCTCTTAATTTAACAGTAGCTGATGCATTATAGGTAGGAACAAAATTTTCCAACATTTTAGAAGAACAAGTAGTTCTAAAATCAGATGTACAAAAAATATCCTTTAAAGCATATGGAATACCTGCTAAACCATTATATTCATTCTTGGCATCTATTTTTTTTGCATTCTCTAATATATTTTTCTCATCAGCTAATGTTATAAATGATTTTATGGTATTTTCAACTTCATTTATTCTCTTATATATTGATTTCACAATTTCTTCAGAGCTTATTTCTCTTTTTTTAATTTTTTCTTGCAGTTCATAAACAGTTAATTCAAATAGCTCCATAAAGTACTCCTCCTTGTTTATAAAATTTTGGGGACTTTAAAACATCCTTCTTCTACTAGAGGAGCGTTTGCTAATAACTCTTCCCTAGGGGTGCCTGGTCTAACTTCATCCTCACGAAAAATATTTGAAACTGGTAATATATGAGTAAGTGGCTCAACATCATCAGTTGAAATTTCATTAAGTTTTTCAACATAATTTAATATTGAGCTTAGTTGATTAGCAAAATCTTGTTTTTCATTTTCTGTAAGATTTAATCTAACAAGTAAAGCTAAATGTTCAATCTGTTCTATAGTAAGTGCCATCTTTGTTACCTCCTTCACTTATCCACCAAACATTTACGCACAATATTATACCAAAAAGATACACAATTAACTAATGTTTTTCAATTTTACCTCAAATTAAACCTATATATGCTATCTAAATTATACGCATCATATTCAATCATAATTCTAAAATAAATACCATCTAAACGTTAATATTAAACTAATGTTTCCCTTTTTAATATAGCCTGCACATAATTAGATTTTATAAGTTAGCTACAAAATTAAAGAAATACACAAAAAAGGAAAGCTTTGCTATGCTTTCCTTTCTTAATTAAATTAATAACTATTATTAGATTATATACATAGTATCTAAAATCATAGCCAAACATATAACAAACAAATACGGGCTAGAAAGCTTGTACAAAAACCATGCTTTAGTATCAGAATGTCTAAAATATAAATATAAATTGCCAACTACAACTATTATTCCTGAAACTAATGCAGTATATAAATAAATAGCTCCCATATTACCAGCAAAATAAATACCTATAGATATTGCAAACATTAGTACAGTACTTATTAAACTATACAAAATGGTTTTACTAACATCTGAAACCACTGGTAACATTGGAACTCCTGCCTTAGCATAATCATCTTTGAAAAATATGGCTAAATTCCATATATGATTAGGAATCCATAAAACTACTAAAGCAGCAATTAATACCGGTAAAAGCTCAACTTTTCCAGATATGGCCGTCCAACCAAATAATGCCGGTAATCCTCCTGTAAAACCACCTAGTATAATGTTTAAAGAAGTTCTACGCTTAGACCACATATTATAAATTCCAACATAACCTACCATGCCTAATACTAAACAAACAAACGCTATCCAGTGTAAAGTTAAAGCAAGAATAATCCCAATAATAAACTGGAATAACCCCCATGCTAGTGCATTTTCAGGAGAAATTCTTCCTGATGGTATAGGTCTATGCTTTGTTCTATCCATAATCGCATCTATATCTCTATCTACATAACAACTAACTGTATTAACACCTGCACAAGCTAATGTTACTGCTAAAAATGCAATGGTAAACTGACCAAAAGTAAAATCATAATATACCGAAGCCATATGCATTGTAACTAAAGCTGTAAACACCAACAAAAAAACTGAACCTGGTTTTGTTATTTCAATATAACTTTTTATAACTGATATCTTGTCTAATGATACTTCATTCTTTTCTACATAAAGGTCATTTTCTCTCATAAAAACCTCCCCTAAAGCTAACCCCTGAAACCTTCCCCACAGGTGTTTTGAATTTTCCTTAAACTGAATCTTTACTCTTAGCATTGTACTCATCATTAAATAATAATGTCAAGATAAGTGTAATACAATATTCTTATTCGCCAATAAGCGACAGAAACCCTTCTTCTGTTAAAATAGTTATACCTAGCTTTACAGCCTTATCATATTTACTCCCGGGATCTTCCCCAACTACTAAATAATTTGTTTTTTTGCTTACACTTCCTGTAACTTTACCACCTTTATCTTCTATTTTTTTAATTGCTTCAGGACGAGTTAAACTTGATAAAGTACCAGTAACAACAAATGTTAACCCACTTAATGAACCTTCTTGTGACTTTTTTTCTTCTTCAATGTTAAGACCGGCTTTTTTGAGTTTTTCTATTAAATCCAAATTACGAGGCTCATTAAAAAAGGCAACTATGCTCTCTGCCATTTTTTCACCTATCTCTGGAATAGCAGTTAATTCATCAACTTCTACTTTTTCAAATTCATCTAAATGTTGAATATTTTCAGCAAGTATACTTGCTGTTTTAGCTCCTATATGTTTTATGCCTAATGCAGTAATAAGTCTATATAATGGCCTTTGTTTACTAGCTTCAATTGCATTTAATAAATTGTGAGCTGATTTGGGCCCAAACCGTTCTAATTTGACTAAATCCTGTTCCTTAAGTGAATATAAATCAGATATATTTTTAACTAAACCAGCTTCAACTAATTGTTCTATAACAGCAGGTCCTAAACCACCAATATCCATAGCAGCTTTGGATGCAAAAAATATCAAACTCTCCTTTAGTCTAGCTGGACAATTAATGTTTTCACATTTATAAGCTACTTCACCTTCAGTACGCTGAGCTTCACTGCTACATGCTGGACAAAATTCAGGTGGAGTAATTTCTTCTTCTTCTCCGGTACGTTTTTCTACTATTGGTTTTATTATTTCTGGTATTATATCTCCTGCCTTATGTACTAAGACTGTATCTCCTACTTTAATATCCTTTTCTTTAACTAAATCAAAATTATGCATACTCGCGCGACTAACCGTAGTTCCCGCAAGTGATACCGGTTCAAGTAAAGCTGTAGGTGCTATAATTCCTGTACGCCCTACATTTATTTCTACATCTAACAGTTTAGTCTCCTTTTCTTCAGCAGGAAACTTATAAGCTATAGCCCATCTTGGACTTTTAGCAGTTTGTCCTAATAATTCTCTAGGTGAATAGCTGTTTACTTTAATGACTACACCATCAATTTCATAAGGCAAGTCATGTCTTTTATCTAAAAGATCCTGACAATATTCATATGCATCTTCTATATTAGCACAACGTTTAAAAGATGGATTTACAGAGAGCCCCATCTTTTTCAAAAAATCTAATCCTTCAATTTGTGAATCTATATTTAAACCTTCTATATATAAAATATCATAAAAAAATCCGGCTAATGCTCTTTGGGCTGATATTTGAGGATCTAATTGTCTTAGTGAACCCGCAGCAGCATTTCTAGGATTCGCAAAATTTTTTTCACCTTTTTCTTCTTTATCTTTATTTAACCTAACAAATTCTTTTTTGGGCATATAAATTTCGCCGCGTATTTCTAAACGCGGTATAGGTTCTTGCAAGCGCAACGGTATATTTTTTATTGTTCTAACATTACTAGTTACATCTTCACCTATACTCCCATCTCCGCGGGTTGCAGCACTTTGTAAAATTCCGTTCTCATATACTAAAGCTATTGAAACTCCGTCTATCTTTATTTCTGCAACATAATCTATATCTTCAACCACTCTTCTTACTCTTTTGTCAAAATCTTTAAGGTCAGCTAATGAAAATGCATTATCCAAGCTCAATAGTGCTGTTCTATGAGTTATAGTTTCAAATCCTTCTAAAGGCTTTCCTCCAACTCTTTGAGTTGGTGAATCAGGAGTTATTAAATCAGGATTTACACTTTCTAATTGTACTAACTCTTTCATCAATTTATCATACTCAGAATCAGGGATTAGAGGATCATCTAACACATAATAATAATAATCATATTCTAATATTTTTTGTCTAAGCTCATTTATACGAGCTGCGATATCGCTCAAGACAAATTCCCTCCTAAAATAACTTTATTTAGCTTATTTTCTCCAAAGGAGCAATATCTAACCGAAGCATTTTCACACCAGCACGGTCAAAATCAATAATAGCGATTTCATCATCAGTTATTTTAGTAATAAATCCAATTCCAAATTTTCGATGCGCAACCTTGTCCCCTTCACTTAAAATCTCTTTCTTAATTACCCTTTCACTAGGTAAGCGAAGTAGTTCGTCTGGGATTTCTTTTAAAAATCTTGAAGGAGGATTATTTCTTTCGAAACCATAAAGCAATCTAGATATAGTATTCGTTAAATAAAGACGTTCTTGAGCACGAGTAATACCAACATAACACAACCTTCTCTCTTCCTCCATCTCCTCTGCAGTTTCTGTACGATAAGATGGAAAAACTCCTTCCTCCATTCCTGTCATAAACACTACTGGAAACTCTAGACCTTTCGCTCCATGATAAGTCATTAAAGATACTGCATCTGAATGGTCTAGATCATCTGTATCTTGCACTAATGCAATCTGGGCTAGAAAATCTTCTAAGCCTTCTCCACCCTCTGCTTCAAATTCAACTGCAAGGGATTTTATCTCTTGTATATTTTCAATTCTCGATTCAATATCAGTTAATTTACTTTTCTTCAAATCTTCTATATAACCAGTCATATCTAAAACTTGATCTATTAGTTCTTTTAATGGCATATTAGCATCTGCTAGTGTAGAAAAATATTTTATCATTCCATGAAAATCTTCTAGTTTATCCCCCATTTTTTTGCTTATTCCAGGTATTGAAGTTGAATATGCAAGTGAATCCAATAAATTTATTTCGTTTACAGCAGCATATTCTTCTATTTTTTCTAGGGTTTTATCCCCTACACCTCTACGTGGTACATTAATTATTCTTCTAAAGCTAATTAAATCACTATAGTTACATATCACCTTAAGGTAGGCAATTATATCCTTTACTTCTTTTCTTTCATAAAACTTCCTAGCCCCAATAATCCGGTAAGGAATATACTTGTACAACAAGGAATCCTCTAAAAGACGTGACTGTGCATGTGTTCTATAGAATATAGCACAATCACTGTATTTTTTGCCTTCACGTTCTATTAATTCACTAATTGCATCTGCAATAAACTTTGCTTCTTGATAACTATCACCTGCACAAAAATGAACTATTTTATCACCTTGTCCATTTGCAGTATATAAATTTTTTTCTTCTCTATCTTGATTATTCTTAATTACTGAATTTGCAGCCTCTAAAATCAGTCTAGTTGAGCGATAATTTACCTCTAACTTTATAACTTTAGTTTCAGGATAATCCTTTAAGAACCTTTTAATATTATATGGTTCAGCTCCCCTCCAGCTATATATAGACTGGTCAGGATCACCTACAATACATATATTTTTATTTTTATCTGCTAATAAATTAGCCCATAGATATTGTGCATAGTTTGTATCTTGGTACTCATCTATCATTATATATTTAAACCATTGCTGATATTTTTCTAAAACATCAGGGTGTTCTTTAAATAAGCGAATACATAGTCCAATTAAGTCTTCAAAATCTAAAGCGTTTAATTCTTTTAACCTAGCATTATAAATTCTATAAAGCCTATAATATTTCTCCTTAACATGTTGGGGAGCATTTATATTCTTATAATAGTTCTCAGCATTAATTAAGCCGTTTTTTACAAACTTAATTGAATAAAGAATATCCTCTGGTTTAGTTTCATAGTCATTTTCCTCTTTTAAAATGCCTTTTATAAGAGTCTTTCCTTCAGTATCATCAATAATAGAAAAGTTTTTGTTGTAGCCAATTTTCTCAATATCCATTCTTAATATCTTATAACATGCCGCATGAAAGGTTTGAATCCATTGACCAGCATAATCTGGAATCATAGCAGCCACCCTACTCCTCATTTCCTGTGCTGCTTTATTAGTAAATGTTATAGCTAATATCGAATTAGGTAAAACACCATTATCAATAAGGTTGGCTATCCTCCTAGTTAGCACACGAGTTTTCCCACTCCCGGCTCCGGCTAACACCATACAAGGCCCATTAATATGTAAAACAGCTTGTTGCTGTTGCTCGTTCAAATTATCAAGTATATTCATTATTTACCACCTTTATATTCTTACTATAATTATTCCTACCTAATCATAGCATAAACCCCGTGCCAATTTAATTATAAAAATTCAAGGGCAAAGGGAGTTTTGAGTCAAAGGGGACGGTTCCTTTTGACTCGCCCCTTTGACTCAAAACTCCCTTTGCCCTTGTTTAAGCTATCTAAGTTTAACTATTAGTTTCTTGTGTTTGCTTATCTGGTGTTATTTTAGAAATTATCTCTGGAACCATACTAACTATTTTGTCTATTGAAGTCTTTTCATTTAAAGGTATTACACTGACTTCCTCATTTTTTATTACCAAAATTGCATTTGGAGTTATTTTTCCACCTACTCCAGCTCCTCCACCTGAGCCATCGTTTCCACTAGAATCCTTACCAGATCCTCCGCCTCCACCTAACCCAAAAGAAACTCCTATTATTGGCACTAGGGTTATGTTTCCTAACTGTATTGGTTCTCCTACTACTGTCTCCGTTCTAAAAAATTTCTCCAGCCTTTCTAACAAAGTATTCATGTTTTCATTAAAATCCATTTTAATTCCTCCTTTATTTATTATCTTATACCCCACTAGTGTTCAAATTGTTACGTTTACTTTTCTTTTTATGTTGATATATTTTTTTCCAAACTCTGCGCGAAGGTTTTGCAATAACAAATTTTAAAGCCCTAAAAACTATTAATATAATTGTAATTTTTCCTTCAACTTCTATTTCCGCTTCAAAGTATTCTTCACCCCAAACAGGTACTATATTTACATCAAAATTGTTAAAAGTTGAATTAAAAGCAGATGAAAAGGCTAATAACCATGCAGTATAGTGAGGTTCATCAAAGCCTATATTGCCGTTAATTTTTAGTTTCTCAGGTCTAACTATATTGATAATACTTATCACAAGACCAAATCCCTCTTTTATAAAATCCTTTCTTAATAATGATTTTATAATTTCGCTAGGTGGTGATGCTTTTGAGTTTTGAGAGGTTTTTTTTACTTTCTTATTATTATTCTTTTCCTCTTTTTTTATTGTTGGTTTTTCATGTTCTTCCTCTAAAGATAATTCTTTATTTAAGCCCAAAATACTAAAATAAAGCTTAGACTCGCTTGGTTGATACCTAAAGTGTATTTTTAATATTCCTGCTATTTTAGAGCTTAATGTAATGAAACCCGCATTCTTATATCCGCCTGCTATTTTATACTCTATTGGTACTACTATTAATAATATCAGCAAAGCTAAAATAACAAGCAAAACAAAAAGTATTCCTTTAAATATCGCTAATCCCATAACTTCTATCCTTTAACCTATTTTTCTCTATATTTTTATTGTCCTATGAGTCAAAAAGAACCGTCCCCTTTGACTCAGTCCCCTTTGACTCATAGTCTTACTATATAAAGGTCTTGTTTTACCTGGAGGTAAACTTGCTCTTTAGCCTCGTCAACTCCTATTAAGTTTATATCCCCGTTTACTTGTGTTATATCAATTTGATTTTCTGTAATACGACCAAAAATGAACTTTTCTTCACCTGAAAGTGTTATAGGGTTTTCATTACTAGAAAATTTTTGTCCATCATTTGCTTCCCAAGATATAAAGTAAGGTAAGTTTGTAATTCCTGCATTTTTCAATAGGTGTTTTAAGTCTACTTCCATATCTAAGTATTGGCTTATTTCTGGAAGTTCGTTATCAAGACTAGTTTGAGCATCTTGTAAAACCTTTTCATTATCTAATTTTAAGAGGGCAAAAACACCCCCACCTTCAAATCCTTCTACATCAGTTTGACTTCTGTACATTGACACCCACCTATCGTCATGTAATGTATGAGGAAAAAATTCCCCTAGTAAATCATCATTCGAACCAATCTGTCCTTTTGAGTAGACATCACTTTGTGCCACTATAGTAAAACTACCATCGTTAGTAGGAGCCCACAGTTGTTTTACCCATCCATGACATTTAGGTAATGGTATCTGTGTACGCACCAATATAGCACCTTCTGATGATACTCCTCTGAATGAATGAGCTATATAATGATTTTCGTATTGTTCTGAACCTGAAAAGGGTCTATTTTCTTTAGCTAGATTATATTTACCACCAATATTTAACTTTTCCAGAGAAAAATCATCTAAGTTGATTTGTATAAAACCTTCACAGCCAGTTGCTAGTATTGCTTTTTTATCATTATATTTAATAATATCTGTTGTTAGTAAAGATTCTTCTAGTAAATCATTTGCCAGCTTTATAAGTTCACCATTTTCAAACTTAAAAACCTTAAGAAAGGGTTCATTTAAGCGTGGAGGTTCTTCAACCTGAAACATTCCATAATAATCAGCATAAATAAATAGGTATTCACCTACATTACTATGCTTAGGGGTGATATAAATAAACTCTTGAGATAACATTTGCGACAATCTTTCATCTTCATCAATTTTAGTTAAGCCAGATTTCCATAAATCTAACTCTTTAACTATACTTATACCTTCATCGTTTATTTTATAAATATAAGATTTTTCATTATTCCTACTTTTAAATAAAAAATGGTCTTCCCCTAAAAATTCTATGCTGCGAAGTCCTCTAACAAGTACTTGTTCCATTTTATCTACTACTTCTAAGCTATCTTTTTTCATAAACTTTACTGTTTCTGTACTATAAGAATATTTAGCTAAGTAATTATCTCCTATATCAGCAATACTATAATTGCCTTCATTACTATACCATCCCTCTTTTTTAACAACAGGATTCAACTTGTTTTCATCTATAATAGTTTCAGAGATAGTCCAATTATCCACAATTTTAGTTCTTGTCTTCACTCCTGTCTCTACTGCAGAAAATTCAGCAATTAAGTTCACATTATCATCAATAGTAAATTGATATTTTTCATCATCACTTATCTTCTCACCATTCTCAGTCCACTTTTTAAATACATATCCTTCCTTTGCTTCTGCTATAACTTCAACTGTTTCGCCTGCCTTATAACTACCTTCACCTGTTACCTGCCCTGCGCCTGCTGGGTTAGCCTTTAATTTTACTTCATAGTCACTATTGCATCCAATTAAAATAACAACACTAACACAAAAAATTATTAGACATATAAGTGCTATCGGTTTTAATGGTTTAAAATCCATATTCGCCCTCCCCTTATGTTTTTATCCCCTTTATATATAACTACGACATCTGGAAAATATTCTTACAATTAACTTTAGTGAGTCAAAAGGAACCGTCCCTTTTGACTCACTTTTGACTCATGACGGTTCCTTTTCTTTTGACTTGCTCATCGCGTTTTATCTTCTTTTTCTTAGCTCAGTTAGTATTTGAGAGAGTTCTATGTCTTTTTCAGCTAATAATACTAGTAAGTGATAGATTAGATCTGATGTTTCGTATATAAGCTCGTTTTTGCCTTTATTTTTTGCTGCTATAATTACCTCTGCATTTTCTTCCCCTACTTTTTTAAGTATTTTATCAATACCCTTTTCAAACAGATATGTTGTGTAGGAGCCTTCGGGCATTTCTTCTTTGCGTTGTTGTATTATTTCTTGCAACTCATAGAGTATAGCAGCACTTTCTTTGCTATAAATGTTATCAGCATCAAAAACGGTTTCTTCTATTTCATTACCTTCAATATCATTATAAAAACACGAATAGTGTCCTGTGTGACAGGCTACTCCAGTTTGTTCTACTTGAATTAAAAGGGTATCAGCATCACAGTCATACATTATTTTTTTCACATCTTGAATATGTCCTGAGCTTTCGCCTTTCATCCACAGTTCTTGTCTGCTTCGAGAGTAAAACCATGTTTTATTGGTTTCTATTGTTTTGTTTAGTGATTCTTCATTCATATAAGCCATCATCAAGACCTGACCTGAATTAATATCTTGAATTATGGCTGGCATTAAACCTTTTTCATCAAATTTCACTTTACCTATCATAATCTAACTGGTACTCCTTTGCTTGATAAATACTCTTTAGCTTCTTTAACCGTGTACTCACGATAATGGAATATCGATGCACATAAAACAGCATCTGCTTTCCCCTTGTCTACTGCATCATATAAATGTTCTAAATTTCCTGCACCTCCAGATGCTACTACTGGAATACTAACTGATTCACTTATTAAAGCAGTTAATTCTACATCATAACCATCTTTAGTCCCATCTTTGTCCTTACTAGTTAATAGAATTTCTCCGGCACCTAATTTTTCAACTTTCTTAGCCCACTCTATTGCATCTAAACCAGTGGATTTTTTACCGCCATTAATATAAACTTCCCATTTATTATCATCAGCAAGGCAAGCATCAATAGCTACTACTATACATTGACTGCCAAATTTATTAGAAGCCTCTGTAATTAGCTCCGGATTTTTAACTGCAGCTGAATTTATAGAAATCTTATCTGCTCCTGCATCCAAAATCTTTTTGATGTCTTCTATACTACTTATTCCCCCACCTACTGCAAAAGGAATAGATACTTCTTTAGCTGTTTTTCTTACTACATCCACCATGGTTTTTCTTTCTTCTAATGATGCACTAATATCTAAAAATACTAATTCATCTGCGCCTTCTTTATCGTAAAATGCTGCTAATTCTACTGGATCACCAGCATCCCTTAAGTTTTCAAAGTTTATACCTTTTACTACTCGTCCATTATGTACATCTAAACATGGAATTATTCTTTTAGCCAATACAGCTTCACCCCTTATTCATTGTTTAGCTGCTTTAAGTGCATCAGCCAAACTTATTTTACCATCATATAGTGCTTTACCAATAATAGCACCACTAACACCTAAGGATTCGATATGTTTTAAATCTTTTATGTTTTCAGTACTAGTTACACCACCTGATGCTATTATATGAAGTCTAGTTTCTAAAGCCATTTTTTCTATGGATTCTATATTTGGACCTTTTAATAGTCCATCCCTGCTAACATCTGTATAAACTGCTGTTTGGATTCCTAGCTCTTTCATTTGCAAGCCAAATTCAAAAGCTGATAGCTTAGATGTTTCAACCCAGCCCTCAATAGCAACCATACCATCTTTAGCATCTAAACCTAGCACTATTTTTTCAGGCCCAAATTTATCTAATAACTCTTTAACAAATTCAGGACTAGAAACAGCTTTAGTTCCAATAATAACTCTACTAGCTCCAATACTTAAGGTTTTTTCTACATCCTCTGAAGTCCTTAAACCTCCTCCAACCTGGAAGGGAATATTAATTGTTTCTGCTATTCTTATTATTGCATTGCGATTAGTAGGATTTCCGGAAAATGCTCCATCTAAATCAACTACATGAAGCCATTCGGCACCTTGATTTTGAAATGATAAAGCAACATCTGCTGGAGAATCAGAGTATACTGTTTTATTATCCTTGTTCCCCTGTACAAGGCGTACACATTGTCCTTCTTTTAAATCTATAGCCGGAAATATTATCATTATTACATCTCTCCAAAATTATAAAAAATTTTAACCCCTAATGGTTTTGATTTTTCAAGATAAAAAAATTTAAAGCTTCCCTTTCGAGGATAGTACCCCTCCAATTCTAGGGTCAATCTCTACAGCTTCTTTTATAGCTCTTGCAAATGCTTTAAAAATAGCTTCTATAATATGGTGTGAATTTTCACCTTTTCTAAGGTCAATATGAATATTCATACCTGCATTATTCGCAACAGCTTGGAAAAACTCTCTAACATTTTCAGTAGAAAAGTTTCCTATTGTCTGCATTGGTATATCTACTGTATATGATAAGTAAGAACGCCCAGATAAATCTACTACAACTGATGCTAAAGCTTCATCCATAGGCACAGTAGCTTCACCATAGCGTTTTATACCTTTTTTATCACCTAAACTTTCTTGTAGTGCTTTACCAAAACAAATACCTATGTCTTCAACTGTATGGTGATCATCTACCTCTATATCTCCTCTAGCTATAACCTTTAAATTGCAAAGACTGTGAACAGCTAAAAGAGTTAGCATATGACCAAAAAATGGTATCTCGGTATCTATTTGATGATTTCCCGTTCCATCTAGTTCAAGCTCTAATAAAATTTCTGTTTCACCAGTCTTTCTTTGCACTTCCACTTTTCTAGACATCTACTTCTCCTTTCTAATCCTTACTGAATTAGCATGTGCAGTCAGTCCTTCTACTTCAGCAAGTTTGATTATTTGGTCTGCATCATTCATAAGTCCTTGCTTAGAGTAGAAAATAATACTGGATGCTTTTGTAAATGTATCTACAGTAACCGGAGAATAGAATCTTGCTGTACCTCCAGTAGGTAATATGTGGTTTGGCCCAGCATAGTAATCTCCAACAGGTTCTGGAGTGTTTTCACCTAAGAATATAGCTCCTGCGTTGTGGATTTTACTTAAAAGCTCAAAGGGGTGCTCCACCATTACTTCTAAGTGTTCAGGAGCAACTATGTTTGAAACCTCACACGCTTCTTCCATATCTGTTGTTACAACGAAGGCTCCATATGATTCTAGTGATTTTTCTATAATATCTTTTCTTGATAATGTTTGTATTTGCTTTTGAAGTTCCTCTTCTACTTTTTCTACTAAAGAAGCATCATCTGTAACTAATAAGCTTCTTGCTAGTACATCATGTTCAGCCTGAGACATTAAATCTGCTGCTAAATATGCAGGGTCAGCAGAGCTATCTGCAATAATTAAAATTTCACTAGGACCTGCTAACATATCAATATCAATGTCACCATAAACCATCTTCTTGGCTATCGTTACATAAATATTTCCCGGCCCACTAATTAAGTCAACCTTTTCAACTGTCTCGGTCCCCCAAGCTAAGGCAAATACTGAGTGGGCTCCACCCATTTTATATATTTCGCTAATTCCTAATTCTGCAGCCGCAACTAGTGTATAAGGGTTTAATTTTCCATCTTTACCCGGTGGAGTTACCATTACAATTTCTTCTACTCCAGCTACTTGCGCTGGAATAGCATTCATTAGTACTGAAGAAGGATAAGCTGCCGTGCCACCTGGTACATAAATTCCTACTCTTTGTAGCGGACGATAAACTTGTCCTAATATAGTTCCTGATTCATCTGGTTCTAACCAAGAATTCCTTTTTTGTTTCAAGTGAAATTCTGTTATATTATCTATAGCTCTACGTATAGCTATTAAATACTCATCATCAATTTTTTCATAAGCTTCATCAATATCAGCTTCTGAAACCATAAAGTTTTCATTGTTAGTTTGGGCACCATCAAATTTTAAATTATAATCAAAAATAGCTTGGTTTCCTCTTTCTTTAACCTGTTTACCAATTTCAGCTACACCAGCTTCGTATTCTTTCATGTCAGCATAATTAGCCTCTAAAAATGCCATAAACTCTTCGCTCTTTCCATTAAACTTTCTAATTTTCATCAAACAAGCCACCTTTCACAACATTTTGCATTTCTTCTATCATTGGTTGGATGTGTTTATGTTTAGTTCTATAACTCACTCTATTTGCAATTACTCTAGTGGTTGAATCCATTATTTTAACCAGTTCACCAAGATTATTCTCTCTTAAGGTTCTACCGGTTGAAACCAAATCTACGATTACATCTGATAAACCCATAAGCGGTGCAAGTTCTATATTACCATGTAGTTTTATCACTTCTACTTGTAAACCTTCATTTCTAAAGTATTTCTCTGCAATAGTAGGAAACTTAGTTGCAACCCGTTTATAATTTATATCTTTTAAATTAATGCCTTGCAATTCGTTTGGTACTGCTACTACTACACGACAGTAGCCATACTTTAGGTCAACCATCTCAAAAACATCCTTGGCTTGCTCCATGATAACATCTTTTCCCACTATTCCTATATCAGCTGCTCCGTGCTCTACATATGCCGGTACATCTGTAGGTCTACACATTATGTATTTAATATTAGGACTACCTTTAAAATCAAAAATCATGGCTCTGCTATCTTCTGCTAAACCTTCAACAGGTAGATTAAGTTCCTTAAGTAATTTTATAGTAGGCTTTAGTAGATTTCCTTTAGAAAGAGCTATAGTTATATAATCTTGTGTCATATGTATCCTCCTAATCCTTATCTACATAAACTAAAGTGCAATTGTTTTTAGCAGTTGCAATTTTTTCAAGTTCTTCAACACTTCTACCTTCAACATCTATTTGTACATTGTACCCTTTTTGGCGTAATTCTTCGGCTTTAGTAACTACTAAATTAATATCTTGTCCTGCTACAAGATAATATTTAGGTTCTGAACCATTTTTGTCTAATATTAAAGCTAACCTATCTATTCCTAAAGCAAAACCTGTTGCTGGACAACTAAATCCAAATTGTTCAAGTAGATTATCATATCTGCCTCCACCTAAAAGACCATATCCAAGTTCAGGTGAATAACCTTCAAAAACAATACCAGTATAATAATCTAAACCTCTTAATACACCCATATCTAAAACAATATTGTCTTCTACTCCGAAAGCTTTTAGAGCTTCATAAACATTTATTAATTCTTGTACAGCTTTACTGGCTTTTTGGTTTTTTTGTATATAGGGAACCTTTTCTAATATTTCTAAGCCCCCATGCAAAATTGGCAACATACCAATAGTCTCTTTTAGTTCTTCATTAATTGATAATTTTTCTAAAACATTTGATAGTTCAACTAAATCCTTGATAACTACAAGATGTCTAATTAGTTGTTTTTCATCTGCGCTCAAACCACTTTCTTCAAGTAAACTATTAAAAATTTCAACATGATTTAAACTTACTTTAAAATCTTTTAACCCAAATTCTTTTAGGACTTTTACAGCAATATTAATTACTTCAGCATCAGCTAACGGAGTAGCGGCACCTAACAGTTCTACTCCTAGTTCCCAAAATTCCCTATATTGAGCTAAGTGTGGTTGAACATGACGAAAAACATTTCCTATATAAAAAAGTCGCTGAGGATACTCTACATCTTTGAGGTGAGTTGCTGCTAGACGAGCTATAGAAACAGTCATTTCAGGTCTTAAAGAGAGGATGCCGCCTTCACGATCCATAAATAAAAATAATTCTTCACGATTATCTTTGCCTCTTCCTTGTTCCATAACCTCCAAAAACTCAAAGGTAGGAGTTATGACTTCTTGATAGCCATAGCTAGAAAACACTTCTGCTGCCTTTTGTTCAATATTTCTCTTTACTTTAACCTCATCAGGTAGTAAATCTCTTACTCCTTTAGGAATCTCTTTATTTTTCATCTTTTGACTCCTTTGTTATTTTATTAAGTACAATTTTATATCCATCTGAACCATGATGAAGACAACGTCTTACTCTACTTATTGTTGCTGTACTAGCACCTGTATCTGAAGCAATGGAATTATAAGTAATATCTTCAGACAAAAGTCGGGCTACCTCTATTCTTTGAGATAAAGCTTTAACCTCATTAATAGTACAAAGATCATCTAAGAATCTATAGACTTCATCTTCATTTTCTAAGCTTAAAATTGCTTTTGCTAAAAGCTTACTATTACTATCCTTCCATTTTGGTACAAATGTCATATTATTTTGTCCTTCCTTATAAAAGTCTTGAGTCATTAATAATTAACTCAAATTCACATTCTAAATGTTCTGCAGCTCGACGACTCATCAGCATTTTAGTCAAGAAAATTTCAAAGTATTCCATAACAGAACAAACATCTGTATCAATATCCATTTTCAAGCTAATTACTCTCTCTATAGGATCTATTAAAATTTTTGAGCTAGAAACCGCATAATTAACCCTATCTCGAGGAGTGAATAAAGATGTTTCCCTTTTTCTAACTCTTGAGTTGTGTACATGGGACTTATCAGCTAATATAAGTGCTGCTGCTACAGGATTTACTGGATTACCATTAGCATGTTCTTCATGATTTCCTATCGCACCAATAATAGTTGAAATTTCATCGGGCTTCATTTTCATATTAAATAAAATTTTAAAAGCAATAATTGAGCCTGATAAACCATGACCATATCTATTGATAAGGTTACCTATGTCATGCAAATATCCAGCTATTGCACCTAATTCTGCTACTCTTTGTGAATACCCAAGAGTTTTTAATATGTCATAACATAAAAAGGCAACTAATTCTGCATGCTTAACATTATGTTCTATAGCTCCTATAGTACCTATATATTTGTTGCCTATATCCATGTATTGCTGGACTATGGGACTTTGTTTAACTTCATCAAGTGTAACCAATAAAAACCCCCCTTTGCACTAAATTAAGTTTGCCGATTACTTGAATTTCTTAACGTACTGCCTTTTTACCAATATCTTTTCTATAATGCATTCCTTCAAAATAAATCTTTTCAACTTCTTCATATACATTTTCTATGGCTTCTAATGTAGTGTTCCCTTTGCTTACAACAGCTAAAACTCTACCTCCATTGGTGATAAAATCACCATTTTCAACTGCAGTACCAGCATGGAATACAATATTATCAGGCTTAATATTATCTATCCCCTTAATTATTTTCCCTTTTTCATATTCACCTGGATAACCTCCAGATGCTAATACAACACATATACATACACCATTTTCAGAATCAATCTGGTAATCCTTTAGCTTACCATCTACTGCTACTTCAAATAGTGGAAGTATATCTCCTTTTATCATTGGCATTATAACTTGTGCTTCAGGATCTCCAAAACGAGCATTAAATTCTAAAACTTTAGGGCCTTCTGAAGTTATAATTAATCCTGCATATAATACCCCCATGTAGGGATTACCTTCTTTTTCCATAGCATCTATAGTTGGTATAATTACTTCATTAATAGTTCTTTTATGTATTTCCTCGGTATATATAGGTGGAGAAGTATATGCCCCCATACCTCCAGTATTTGGACCTTCATCATTATCGAAAACACGTTTGTGGTCTTGTGCTGATGTTAAGTAAACAAAGTCTTTTCCATCAGTAACTACGAACACACTAACTTCTTCACCAGTTAAAAACTCTTCTATTACAACTTCATTGCCTGCTTCACCAAAGCTTTTATCTTTCATAATAATATCTATAGCTTCATCTGCTTCATTCACAGTATTTGCAATTATTACACCTTTACCTGCTGCTAAACCATCTGCTTTTATAACAACAGATTTATCACTAGTTACAAAACTTCTAGCAAACTCTCTTGCTTTATCAATATCATCAAATACTTCATAACTAGCAGTTGGAATATTGTATTTATTAAAAAGGTTTTTAGAAAAAACCTTACTACCTTCAAGCCTTGCCGCTGCAGCAGTTGGTCCAAATATTTTTAATCCTTCATTATTAAATCTATCAACAATACCTTCCATCAAAGGTATTTCCGGTCCTACGATGGCAAGGTCAATTTGCTTGTTTTTTGCAAAACTCACCATTTGATCAATGTCTGTTACAGCTATATCAACACACTCTGCTACTTCTGCTATACCAGCATTACCAGGTGCAACATACAGTTTTTCTATTTGAGAGCTTTGAGCTAGCTTCCATGCTAAGGCATGTTCCCTTCCTCCGGAGCCTACTATTAGTATCTTTTTACTCATAAATACCTCCATCGCCTTTGTCATTATTATTCTTAATCGGGGAAACGCGGGGACGGTTCTCTTGCTTCCCGAAGGAAGCAAGAGAACCGTCCCCGCGCTTCCTTCGTGCTTAGTATTTAATGTTTAAAATGTCTTTTTCCAGTGAACACCATGGCAATACCATGTTCATTACATGCATCAATGCTTTCTTGGTCACGAACTGAACCGCCTGGTTGGATAATAGCTTTTACTCCCATTTTGATTGCTAATTCAACAGTATCTTTAAATGGGAAAAATGCATCTGATGCTAAAACAGCTCCTTCGCAGTCTCCCGCTGCTTTAAAAGCTATATCCGCAGAACCCACTCTATTCATTTGCCCTGCACCAACGCCAATAGTCATACCATCTTTAGCTAAAACTATAGCGTTTGATTTAACATGCTTTACAACTTTGTAAGCAAATAACATCTGCTTTATTTCATCATCAGTTGGCTTGGTTTCTGTTACTATATCTAAATCTTTAGCTTCAGTTACAGCCTCATCTGTTTCTTGAATTACAAATCCACCTTCAACAGTTCTCACCTGAAGAACCTCAGATTCTAAAATTGGCAGTTTTAGTACTCTTAAATTTTGCTTTGTTTTCAAAATATCTAAAGCATCATCATCATAGTCAGGTGCAATAACTACCTCCATAAAAGGTTCGGCAACCTTTTGTGCAGTTGTTTTATCAACTTTACGGTTAAAAGCAATTATTCCCCCAAAAGCTGATACTGGGTCAGCGGAAAAAGCTCTATCAAATGCTTCATTTAATGTTTCTGCTATTGCAGTTCCACAAGGATTTGTATGTTTAATAATTACACATGCAGTGTCTTCAAACTCTTTAACTAATTCCCATGCTGCCTCGGTATCAATTATATTATTATAGGAAAGTTCCTTGCCATTAAGCTGCTTAGCATCTGGCAATCCACTTCCTGGATTCATGTTTTTATAAAAAGATGCTTTTTGATGAGGGTTTTCTCCATAACGTAAGTCATATACTTTCTCTCCGGCTAATATATAGTTTTCGGGAAACACTTCTTCATTAATTCTAGCTAAATAACTTGAAATCATTGAATCATAACTTGCTGTGTGACTAAAAGCTTCTAATGCTAGTTTTAACCTTAAGTCCTGCCTAACATCACCATTTTTCTCTAATTCTTCTAATACTTTGTTATAATATTCTGGCTTTACTACTATCACAACATCTTTAAAATTCTTAGCAGCCGCTCTAACCATTGTCGGGCCACCAATATCAATGTTTTCTATAGCATCTTCTAAGGTTACATCTGATTTACTTATAGTTTCTCTAAATGGATAAAGATTGACTGCCACAATATCTATTGGAGTAATGTTGTTATTATTTAATTCTGCTAAATGATCATCTGTTCTCATTGCTAAAATTCCACCATGTATTTTAGGATGAAGAGTTTTTACCCTGCCACCTAAAATTTCAGGAAATCCAGTAATATCAGCTACTTTCACTACACTTATACCTGCATCCTTTAAGGTATTATAAGTACCACCAGTAGAAATAATCTCAAAGCCTAATTTTTCTAAACCTTGAGCAAACTCTACAACTCCAGTTTTGTTTGAAACACTAATTAATGCCCTCTTCATTTTATACACTCCTCCACTAATCTTTTATATATACTTTTCTTCCATCTATATATACTGTTCCCTCAGCAATAGCTTGTACAGCCTGCCAATAAACCTTATGCTCTTCAGCTAAAATTCTTTGAGATAGGCTTTCCTCCGTATCATCATCTTTCACGGGTACAACTGCTTGCATAATTATTGGTCCTGTATCTACTCCTTCATCAACAAAGTGAACAGTACACCCACTATAACGCACCCCATAGTCTAAAGCTTGTTTTTGTGCATCTAGCCCGGGAAAAGCAGGTAATAATGCTGGATGAATGTTTAAAATCCTTAATTTATAAGAATTTAACAATGTCGCTCCTACTAATCTCATATAACCTGCAAGTACAATTAAATCAATATTATATTCTTGCAAATGTGAAAGTAATTTTTTCTCGTATTCAATTTTATCGGGGTAATCTTTTGGATTTATATAAACAGCTTTTATATCTTGTTGGGTTGCTTTCTGTAAAGCAGGTGCATTTTCTTTATCACTAATTAAAATATGTATATTTGCATTTAAGTCATTTTTATTAATAGCCTGAGATAAAGCATCAAAATTACTCCCTCTTCCAGAAGCTAAAACAGCAATCCGCAGGCATTTAGGCTCCATTAATTTTTTCATTCTATTACTACTCCCTCTATCTGCGAATTAATCCTACCTAATACTATAGGCTTTTCCGCTTTATCACGCAAGTGCTTTAAAGCTTTATCACGGTGAAGCGCGGGGATTGTAATTAAAAATCCTACTCCCATGTTAAAAGTTCTAAACATTTCTTCTTTTTTCACCTGTCCTTGTTGTTGAATCAATTCAAAAATTGGTAAAACAGGAATAGCGGTACTGTCTATCTCTGCTCCTAAACCTTCAGGTAACACCCTTTCAAAATTTTCAGGAATACCTCCACCAGTTATGTGAGCCATTCCTTTAATATCTATATCATTTTCTAGTAAGGGAAGAATTGATTTAACATAAATATTAGTTGGAGTTAAAAGTTCTTCACCTAATGTTTTACCTAAACTCTCAATATGTTGGTCTAATTTAAGGCCTGCTTTTTCTAGAAGGACTTTCCTAGCTAAAGAGTATCCATTTGAGTGAATTCCTGATGAAGGTAAACCTATAATCACATCTCCATCTTCAATAGTGTTGCCAGTTATAAGTCTAGATTTTTCTACAGCACCAACGGCAAATCCAGCCAAATCATATTCATCATCATTATAAAAACCAGGCATTTCCGCTGTTTCTCCTCCTATAAGAGAACATCCAGCTTGAATACAACCTTCACTAATACCCTTAACTAAGGATTCTACTAGTTCAGGTTTTAGTTTTCCTAATGATATATAATCTAGGAAGAAAAGAGGTTCAGCCCCGTGAACTAAAATATCATTTACACACATAGCTACTAGGTCAATACCAACCGTATCATGAACACCCATCATTTGAGCTATTTTAAGCTTAGTTCCAACTCCATCAGTTCCTGAAACTAAAACTGGTTGTTTATATTTTGTGCTTAATTCAAATAGTCCACCAAAAGAACCTATTTCCGCTAAAACTTCTGGTCGTTTAGTCTTATTAACCCACTTTTTTATCATGTCAACTGATTCAGTAGCGGCATCAATATCCACACCAGCTTGCTTATAACTTAAGCCTTCATCATTCATAAAAAAACCTCCATAAGTATAATTAGTAAAAATATGAATATATAATCAAAAGAACCGCCCCCGTGATTATATACTTTGTAAAACAGAGAACCGTCCCCTGTTTTATTCTTCTTCTATTGATTCTGTACCGATTGGGTAGTTGCCGCTGAAGCATGCTGCACAGAAGTAGTTTTCATCATTTCCTAAAGCAGCAAATAGTCCATTAAGGTCAATATAGTTTAGGCTGTCAGCTCCTATATGAGCTGCTATTTCTTCATTTGTCATTAGGTTAGCTATTAGCTCTTCTCTGCGAGATGTGTCTACTCCATAGTAGCATGGGTATTTAGTTGGTGGAGATGCTACCATCATATGAACTTCTTTGGCGCCAGCCTTTCTTAATAGGTTAACTAGATTTTTACTAGTAGTTCCTCTAACTATAGAGTCATCTACCATGATAATTCGTTTTCCTTCAACTACATCATAAACAGGGTTTAGTTTAAGTCTTACTCCTAATTCACGCATTTGTTGAGTTGGCTGTATAAATGTTCTACCAATATAACGATTTTTCATTAAGCCTTCTTGGAATGGTAGCCCGGATCCTTCGGCATATCCTAAAGCTGCTGCAGTACCTGAATCTGGTACTGATATAACTAAATCTGCATCTATATTATTTTGTCGGGCTAGCTGTTTACCTACTTCTCTACGTGCTTTATAAACATTTAACTTATCAATTACACTATCAGGCCTAGCGAAATATATATACTCAAATACACAATGGGCAGTTTTTGGGGCATCAATTGTCTTTATACTTTTCATGCCATCTTTATTTATAACTATTATTTCACCCGGTTCAACATCTCTAATGAATTCAGCTCCTATTGTGTCAAATGCAGCAGATTCTGAAGATAACACATAGTTACCATCTAAAATCCCAATACATAATGGACGTATACCCATCTGATCTCTTACTCCAACTAAACTGTCTTCTGTTAGAATAACAAGCGCAAATGCCCCTTTCATATCTACTAAGCATTTTGCTAACGCATCTTCTATCTCATCCTGTGGGTATCTAGCAAGTAGATTTGCTACTATTTCTGTATCAGTAGTAGTTTGAAATACCGAACCATATGTCGCTAACCTTTTTCTAAGTTCCACAGTATTAGTTAAGTTTCCATTATGTGCTAAGGCAATCATTCCTTTTAGATAATGAAAAACCAAAGGCTGTGCATTTAAGGGACCACTTTCACCTGTTGTAGAATAACGAACATGTCCAATTGCTATATTTCCTTCGAGTTCGTCTACAACCTCAGAATTAATTACTTCCGAAACTAATCCCATATTTTTATGAAGTATTATTTTGTGCCCATTAGAAACAGCAATTCCTGCACTTTCTTGTCCTCTATGTTGTAATGCATAAACTCCATAGAAAGTACTTCTTGCCGCATCTGTTCTACTATCAGGCTCATTGAGGTATATGCCAAATACACCACACTCATCTTTAAATTTTTCTTCTAATTCATTAAACATTAAGTTTTCCTCCTATATAAAAAGGTAGTATTTTACCACCTACTTTACTAAGAAACCATTAATTGTCTGTTTTAAGATCACATCTATCCAAAATAAAATCTACCTTTTCGGTATATATATTAAAGTCAAATACTTTTTCTAATTCATCTTTTGAAATAAGTTTTGCTATATCTTCATCATTTTGTACTAATGCTTTGAAATCTAGTTTTCCTGTCCAGCTCTTCATAGCATTTCTTTGTACTAATTCATACGCTTCTTCTCTTAAAAGTCCTTTATCTACTAGTGCAAGCATTAGCTGTTGGGAAAATACTAATCCTCTAGTATTATTTATATTATCAAGCATATTGTCTTCATAAACTACTAGACCTGCAACAACATTTATAAATTTATCTAGCATATAATCAAGCAATATACAGCTATCTGGAATGATAATTCTCTCAACAGATGAATGAGTTAAATCTCTTTCATGCCAAAGGGCTACATTTTCCATAGCTGCTATTGCATTTCCTCTAATAACTCTAGCCAAACCTGCTACTCTTTCACTAATCATTGGATTCCTCTTATGAGGCATAGCAGAAGACCCTTTTTGTTTTTTCGCAAATGGTTCTTCTACCTCTAAAATATCCGTTCTTTGCAAATTGCGGATTTCAGTAGCCATTTTTTCTAATGTGCTAGCTACTATAGCTAAAGTAGATACATATTCTGCATGACGATCTCGTTGAATTATTTGCGTAGAGACCTTACATGGAGTTAAGCCTAGGTTTTCACAAACATATTCTTCTACTCTTGGATCTAAATGAGCAAAATTACCTACTGCTCCTGATATGGCTCCATAAGATATTACTTGCTTTGCATTATTTAATCTCTCAATACTTCTCTCTATTTCGGTATACCACAATGCCATTTTAAGTCCAAAAGTAGTAGGTTCACCATGAACTCCATGGGTTCTACCAATTATCATGGTATATTTATGTTTAATAGCCTGCTGTTCTAGTTTGCTTTTTAGCTTTTCAAGCTTATCCAATATTAAATCAGCTGAATCTCTCATTTGCATAGCAATTCCGGTATCTAAAATATCAGAAGATGTCATTCCTAAATGAATATACTTCGAATCTTCACCTACATATTCTGCAACATTAGTTAAAAATGCTATTACATCGTGATGTACTTCTGCTTCAATTTCTTTTACTCTTTTAACCTCAAAATTTGCTTTTTGTTTTATATTTTCAACTGATTCTTTTGGTATTTTGCCTAGTTTTGCCCAACCCTCACAAGCAGCTATTTCAATTTTAAGCCAATTATTAAGTTTAGTTTCTTCTGACCACATTGCACCCATTTCAGGCAGAGTATACCGTGCAATCATTACTTCTTCTCCTTATCTTTTAAGTAACCTTCCACTCCAAGTTCTTGTAGTTTCTTATCTTTTGCTAATACATCACTAGCCATCTTTTCTTTGTAAGCTATCATTTTTTCCTTTATACCTTTATCTTTAATGCCAATCATCTGTAAAGCTAAAAGCGCAGCATTAGCACTACCATCTATAGCAACTGTAGCTACAGGTATACCTTTAGGCATTTGAACAATTGCGTAAAGTGCATCTACTCCTGATAATGCACCTGATTTAATAGGTACTCCAATTACAGGAACTGGTGTATGTGCTGCTACAACGCCTGGAAGATGCGCTGCCACGCCAGCGGCTGCAATTATTACATCAATTCCACGATCAACAGCTGTTGATGCAATTTCAGCAGTTCTATCAGGCACCCTATGGGCCGAGGAAACATTAATTTCATACTCTACACCAAATTGATCTAAAATATCACATGCACCCTTCATAATTCCTAAATCTGAATCACTACCCATAATTATTCCTACTTTTGCCATTAAAAACACACTCCTTATTCTTTTGTTTAGTTTTAACCAAAATAGTCAAAAAAACTATAAGCCCAGATGGATAGTTTCATTTCGAAACCTATCCGCCTGGGCTTTTATCCCTATACGGTGTAATGCTTTCGCATCTGTGTCACTTGGACCAGTCCATAAATATGCGGAACCCTAGACACACTTTCGAGTTTCACAATTATTTTATTATATGTTTGATATTAGCAAAGCATTTTAATTGTGTCAACGCGTTAAAGCATTAAAAAAGATTTAGGCATAAGTTTTTTATTAAGCCCAACCACGCATCTTTACAGCTTGAGCTACACGATTGATAGAAATCACATATGCTGCATCCCTCATATATAGATTATTTCTCTTAGAAAGCTCATATACAGCTTTAAACGCCGCAGTCATCTTTGTATCTAGCTTTTCTAACACTTCGTCTTTTTCCCAGAAATAATTAGTATTAGACTGAACCTGTTCAAAATAACTACAGGTAACGCCTCCAGCATTAGCTAGAAAATCAGGAATCATAAATATACCGCGTTCTTTTATTGCTACATCAGCATCAGGTGTAGTCGGTCCATTAGCACCTTCTACTATAAATTTTACTTGGGAACTAATTTTATCTACATTTTTAGCAGTAATCTGATTTTCTAAAGCTGATGGAATTAAAATGTCTACATCTTGCTCTAGCCAAGCATTTTCATCTAAAATCTCACAGCCTAGTTCACGAGCCTTATCCTTATCCACACTTCCAAAGGTATCTGTAGCTTCTATTAACTTTTCAATATCAATTCCATTTGCATTACGGAATGTATATGCTTTTTTATCTGCATGATCCCAACTTGAAACAGCAATAACTTTTCCTCCAAGCTCAAGGTATAATCTAGCTGCATATTGAGCGACATTACCAAAACCTTGAAAACTAGCACTTGTAGTTGCTGGGTCTACATTTTCTTCCTTTAATGCTTCTCTTAAAGTATAAATTGCACCATATCCTGTCGCCTCAGTTCTACCTAAAGAACCGCCCATACCTACAGGTTTTCCAGTAATAAACCCTGGGTATCTTCCACCATGAATAGTCTCGTACTCATCAAGCATCCATAGCATATGTTTAGCACTAGACATAACATCAGGAGCTGGAACATCAACAAAAGGACCTACATCCTTTGCTACTGCTCTTACCCAGCCTCTACACAATCTTTCCTGTTCATTTTCACTTAAATTACGAGGGTCACATATAATTCCACCTTTACCACCACCTAAAGGTATATCTACAACAGCACATTTCCATGTCATCCACATAGCTAAAGCTCTTACTGTATCAGCTGTTTCTTCCGGGTGAAATCGGATACCACCTTTAGCAGGACCCTTGGCATCATTATGCTGTACTCTAAAACCCTTAAAAACCTGAGTACTACCGTCATCCATTTTTACAGGAATTAAAAAATGGTATTCCCGCATAGGTTCACGTAGCAACTGCCTAGTTGCTTCATCTAAACCTATTATCTCTGCCACTCCATCAAATTGCTCTTGTGCATTTTCTAAAGGGTTATATTCCCCAGCTCCCATATTTCCTTCCTCCTTGTCATCTTTTATTAATACAACGAAAATGAATGCGTTAGACCGTTTTCTCTAACTATTACATTACGTTTTACATAAAACTACATCTTATTATATAAATTCGTTTTGCATGTGACAATAACTAAGGCGGGTTTAATAATGTATACATTATTAGCAGTATATAAATATTTCTAATCTCACTTAATTATTTATTAGAAAGTTGCATATCAATCCATCTAGCAACTCGATTATCATAAAGTAATTCCATATGATTCAAAGGAAGAATTGTTTTGTCTAACAGCTTTGCTCCTCGTTTAGTCATACCATCAGTATATAAAGCACTATCAATAAATACTAAGCCATCACTAGGACCAGAAACGTTGAAAGCAACTCCTTCAAAAACATTATTTCCTGCTAAAGTTGCAATATTTATACCGGGTTCTAACCCTTTATTATTTAACCTTTTTATTAAAAATCCCCCATCACGAATAGCTTTATCAATTCCTTGAGAATTGCCTAGCAAACCACTACCACCATAATAGGTAGTCCACCAATCCTGCTGTAAAGTATCAAGAGGATAGGTTTCATCCCAACGATAAGCTATCTGCGCTTGGCCGGGAAAATACCCTTCCTTATATATAGATCTTTCAGTAACATCTAATACAGTTGCAAATGACATAATTTTATCCCACACAATTACACCATTAGCTCCTAATGTGTAAATAAAATAATTAAGTAAAGGATTACGAAAAAGATAATCAATCCCGTAATTTGGCGTTCCTAACATTAGATAACTTCTAACATCACCTTGATAAGAGTTATAACCTAATGAAGATAAATAAATTTGTACCGGTATGCCACCTTTACTATGAGCTACAATATCTACTTGCTCGCACTTAGTTTCTTTTTTAATTTTATTAATAGCAGCACATAATTGCTCTGCTTGATAAAAATTATTACCGTGTGAATGAGAAAAAGTGATAGCAAAAACCCGATAGCCTAGTTTTACTAATTTTTGCTGTAAGCCTTCAAACCCTAGACCATATAGATTAGTATAACTATTTGCATCCAAACCTGCTCCATGAACTAAAAGAAGCGGATATTTATTGCGATTTGTATTCCATCCAGAAGAATAATGAAGAATATAATTATCTGCCTCAGGTTCATCTGTCCCAAAGCATTTAACAATATCTGAATCGATGTGTTTATTTACAGTACAAAATGGTTCTTTAATACCACTTAGAGCAGGTACTGAACATAACTCGACCTTATCCCAGTACCTACTACTATTAACTAATCCTACATCAATAGTTGGATATACATTTGGGGTTACTTCTAAAAGATCCATATTAAATAAATTTTTACTCAACAAAAGATTAAACACAAAAACCAACTCCCCAAAAAAATAAACCTAACCCCACGGCATCTATATTTACAGATTATTTAAATAAGATTTTAGCTTATTAATTTCATACTTTAACTTTAAAGCTTCATTTTGTAACTCTGTATCAGGTATATCAATATATCTGTCTAAATCAGCTTCTTCTTCAAGACTATCTAATCTAGAAACTATATCACCTGCAAGTTGTTTTATAAGATTATCCACTGAATCTTCATCCTTTCTTCGGTGGTAAGGTACATTAACTACAATACTATTAGCTTTACTTCTACTATTAGATTTAAACACCTTATCTTTAATCCCTTCTACTTTTTTAGCTATAAACAAAATATCACCTCTCTTACAAGGTTATTTTTTCCACAACCAGGGGATTTTAAACTTTAATAAAATAAATTCTTAAAGTAGTAGGTAAGCAAAGAAAATGGCTATGTTTTAATAATGCTGTAACAATTTCACTATTTTATGTCATACTTCTGTAACATTCTGGTTCTATAATTAAGACAAATAAAAGAAAGGGTGATGCAAATGAAACAAAAAACTATTTTAACCGTAGCTGTACTGACAATTTTCCTAGCTAGTATAATTACTTTAAGTGGATGTGGAGAAAGTACTCAAGTAGGAGACCCAGACCCAAAACCAGATGGTGAAACAAATGCAGTTGTAGAATTAACACTTTACTTTTCCGATGATCAAGCACAATTTTTAGTTGCAGAACAAAGAGATGTAGAAGTTGAAGACAAAGAGGATACTTCTTTAGTAGCTAGTAAAGTAGTTGAAGAACTTATTAACGGCCCAGAACAGCAGGATTTATTTCAAACTATTCCAGATGAAACTAAACTACTTGGAGTAGAAATTGAACAAAACATAGCTTATGTAAACTTCTCACAAGAATTTGTTACAAACCACTGGGGAGGCACTGCAGGAGAGGCCATGACACTATATTCCATAATAAACTCCCTAACTGAATTAAGTGAAATCGAAAAAGTACAGATATTAGTAGAAGACGAAGTGCTAGAAACTCTAGGACATAGTGATCTAACTGAACCATTAACAAGAAGTGAAGACATAATTAAATAACAATCTTTTACAATCCTTCTCAAACCCAGCCCCCGTAAATCGGGGGTTGGGTTATTTAACTATTGAATTTGTACTATTTTCAATAATTTCGTTAAACTCTTCTATGCTGATATTAGGATTTTCTTGATTAGTTTCTTCAGAATATAAACCTTTGTGAATTGATTCTAGAAATTCTTTTATACCTAACAAGTAACGTTTTTCATCCTCATCTAATTGACCATTTTCTGCGAACTGCGTTACAGGATGATGTGCAAAAAGCCTAGTATGTCGGCGAATATCAGTATGAATACTCCGATTAGCTATGTCTAATGATAAATGTAATCTTTCTAAATTATTATTAATATTTATTAAATTTTTAGTCAGCCTATCCTCATCTAAATCTTTAGATACTGTGGAATCTATAAGTGATATTGTATCCATCAACTCAAAGTAAAAACGATTTAAAAAGCCTTCATACTGCCACTGATTATTCTTTTTTTCTTGATAAAGCATAAAACCACTTATAGTAGTTGTAAATAATAAAATAATTATTAAATAAATTTTAGTATTGTTCGACATTTTGGCCTCCCTACCTTTTATAACCTTACCTGTCTTCAAGAATAAAATCAGTCATTTTCGTTTCTTCCCATTCGATCCCTTTGGGGTCAATATTTGAATATAAAGTTATTGAATCATTTTCACAAATAATAGCTTTTAAATGAAAGTTCATTTCTCTTGGCTGTAAATATTCATCATACAATTGTTGATAGTTTTTATCGCCTCTTTCCTTCGCCTCTTTAATATATCCAACTGTATCTGGGTCTTTATCATAATTTTTAACTATTAGCTTGTAGAAAAAAACAGCTTCAACATGTCCATTCACAACTTCTTCTTGATAATCGGTTATTTTAAAATCTAACAACTCATAGTACGGAGAAAAAGCTTCTATACATTCTTCTTTCATATATGTACTTACTTTGTCATAGTTTGTTTCATCATTTGTTTCTTCTGTATCAACAACTTCACTACCATTTGTTTCATTAAGAGTTTGAGTAGTTGGATCATCACATGCAAGAGCTCCAAACGCCAAAAACATTACTATCAAAACCATTAAAAACTTTTTCATTATTAGTATCCTCCTCGAAACTCCCTTATATATACAAGTATGTATATTTTAAATGACAACATTAGATCATACAAGTCATTTGTCATTAAAAACCTTTTATGTTATAAAAGACCACAAAAACAAATGACTTATCTGTTTCAAACCTGTAAAATAAGTATTAATTGTAGTTTTATTGGAATTGGAAGTGTTTAAATGGAAAGTGAAATTAACTCGAATAATAAGATTGCTTTAAAAGTATTGACCTTATTAATCGTAATAATAAGTCTTAGTAATATGTTAGGACTAATAGGTCAAATTAAATTTATGTATAATTGGCCATCAGGCCACATTCAAGGATATTATTTTAATTATGGATTTACTTCTGTTTTATATAAGCTAATATTATTAAGTGCCTCTATATATTTTTTCAATAATAAGCAATACATGATTATGTCTATTGTTTTAGCTGGCCTTATTAGTTTAATTATAAGTTCAATTATTGGCTATAATTTTTATAATAGTTTGCAAAATTGGTGATTCGTAAGATACGTTAGATTAGAAAAGATTAAAATAATTACTGGAATTATTAATAATAATTAAAACTACCCCCCTACAACTTTCCATTCTCCCTCAACAAGTTCTAGGTATACATTAACAACGTTTGTTTTTTTAAGGTTGTTATACTCATCAAAGATATCAACTGAAATACTGTAATCCGCTTTATTTCTATTAAAATTCCTTATACTTTCTAAAAAAGTGGCCGAATCTGATACTAAATCAATGCGATCTGCTTCTGGATGATTAATAACATCTTTAAATGTATCCCAATTAAATTTTTCTCTGAGATTATGAGAATATTCGGAGTGTTCTTTCCAACTTGACCATTCCTCTTTGGATATAACATACTGACTGTCATTGAGACATTCTTTTGCTTCTTCTACCACGATATTAGTAACTCTAAGCGGTTCATTATATTGATGATGTTCACTTAAAATATTAATTTACTTTGTTTCTAAATGTTCTGTAAACCACTTGGTAATCTGCTGATAGTTTGAGCCTCCGCTGGCTACATTCAACATAAATTTAATAACCTCTGCCTGAGTAAATTTTAGTGAGTAGCCGTTAGCAACAAAAACTGTTAACGCAACTACAAATGCAGTCCTTTTATTTCCATCTATAAAAGGATGATTGTTGACTATGTAATATAATAAAACAGCTACTTTCTCAATTATATCAGGATATAACTCCTGCTTATCAAAAGTAGCTAACGGTGAATATATAGCACTATCCAGAGCATTTAAATCTCTTACACCATTGCTTCCACCTGTAGATTTAATGACTTTCTGATGTATTTCTAATACAGTATCTAAATCTATCCATTTTATCATTTCGCTAATTCCTCTAAGGCCGGTTTATATTCTTTTATTATTTCTTCAGCTATTTTTAATTGGTTATTTTTTTGCAGCCGTTCTTCGAGAGAGGCTAGCACAATTTTTAGATCTTCTGGAGACAGTTGGGCAAGCTCCTCAACTAGTTTTTCGTGTATTGCCATATTAACACCTCCAAGCTTAACTTGATTATCTATTATCATTATAACCTTATGTGGTTATTGTAAACAATGTCACATTTTCTATCAACTACGTACTTAATAGATGAAGTGCAAACATTACAACTTTTAATTCATGCTACTCCAAGTCAAATCTTTAGATAAGAATATTTCATCTACCTTTTCTTGTTCGTTAAAATTCAATACTATGCTAGCTTTTTGGTTTTCATATATATCAACATAAAGAACTTGTTCAATGTGTTCTTTAGATTCATCTAAATATGCTCGCCCTCTGATCCTTTCATCTCCAATTTGTTCTCCTTCATAGAGTATATGGTCGTCTGCGTTTTCATTTTTAAAATATCCAATAGCTTTTTCGTAATCTTGACCAATTATAAGACGTAAAATAACTTTTAAGGAGTCAAAGGGGACGGTTCCTTTTGACTCACTTCTATCAACTAAAGCCTATATTCCCTTAACTAATTTAATTTCTAGCTCACCAGTTTGGAGATTTAGCAACCAGTCAACTTCTTCTATTCCATTTTCTTCAGGTTTTCCCATAATGAATTACGCAAATTAGTAGTGTGTTATTGCATTAACTGGCGGCCCTCTTCTTTCTTCTTCTGCAACAAGGGCTATATCAAGTACTCCACCATCAACTACCACGGGTGTTATCCTCTATTATTGCAATATCCTACTTTTGTAGTATTTAAACTGCGATTTATAATTCAAAACTTATATATAATCATTACTATAAAACAGAATACAATATTATGTCATGATTTCCTGTTAATTATATGAAAAGACCATATTGAGGTGCGAAAAGGCCATATTTAAGCATTAACTGTAATTTGATATAGATTATAGTTTATTTACTACATGAATCTTTTGCGCCCCTAATATTTTTATTGTCTATTAATGATCATATATGGCTATTTCATTACCAAATATGGCCTTTTTACAAAATATAGAAGGGAATATATAAAGATAATACGAATTATAAGTAAGCATATAAGGCAAAGGGGTCAGAAATAATAATTGTCGGTTAGTTGTAAAAACAGTTAAATTGGAATAACTTTTAGTCAAATAAAACCGTCTAGTAATAATAGATTTTTATAATAAAAGGAGTAATTTATACATGGATACGAAAGCGTTCAGGTATTTATATTGGGGGTTTTTGTTTGTTTCACTAGATTTTAGACTCCAGGGCTTTAATATATTACCAGATATTATTGGTTATATATTGTTTGCGTTAGCCTTAGGAACATTAGCTTCTAGGAATGAAAACTTTAATTCAGCTAAACCTATTACTTATGTGTTAATCTTTCTATCTATATTTACTATTTACGAAGCACCCACCCCCCAAGAATTTGGAGTTGATTTTTCTGTTAATCCTATTGGTGCCGCGATAGGAATTATCAGTTTACTCTTAAGTGTGATTGTAGTTTACAAAATATTCATGGGGATTAAAGAGCTTGCTGACCAACAAGAAGAGCTTGAAATTAGCAATGAAGCAGTACTTCGTTGGAAACAGTTCTTATTCTTAACAATTGCTACATTGTTTTCAATTGTTTTGATGGTAATTCCTGTATTAGCTTTCCTTGCTATAATTTTTATATTAATCGCTAAGATTGTCTTAACAATAAAAATCATGTCTCTTATGGCCAAATGCGAATTCCAGCTCATATTCGAGAACAATTAGGTATTGAAAAATTCTTCATAAAAGTATGGTAAATAATCAGAAATAACAAATAAAGGCTACTATATATTTAAATAAATAGTAAAATCAAAAATTTATGAAAAGGAGATTAATGGATTAAGCAGTTATACGGAGGGGAGAATAGTGAAAAAAATTGTTGGTTCTATTATCTTATTGTGTGTCTTTTGCAGTTTGTTTTTAGTATCATGTGGAACGGAAAATAAAACTGATATGCTATTTATAGGGGAAAGTGAAAAATGGCAAGTTAAGTTTGAAGTAATGCCAATATCTACCTTTGATAAAGATGATCATAGTTTTATTACTTATATAGAGACATTATATTTGGGAGACTATACCGATATAAAAGGTATTAATGATATTAAATATGAGTATCGCTGGATACACCAAGATTTTGAGTTTGTAAGTGAAGAAGATTTGAATATTAAATTATCATCTCCTAGCATACATACTCCTGTTACAGTATCTATAGGTCAAGGAAGGATTATATATAGGGAAGAAAACTGTAAAGTATTCTACGCTCGAAGTACTATAAACCAAGATATCTCTAACTTTGCTGATTATATTAGGTTGAACCTGAAATGGAATGGACATGAGGAAATGATTGAAATAAAGATAAATAACAATGACTAAATAAAACTATACTTAATTGACAGTTTGTTTCACTAAAAGCGTAATACTAACAAATATATTTTTATTTAGAGGGAGATAGTGAAATGACTGTAAAAAACAAAATTATATTAACCGTATTACTTCTAATTGATATTTCAACGATGTTTTTTAAGTTGGTTTGGTGGGGCACGGGGAATAAAGGAAATATCTGGATCTATAGTATTATTAAATCCTATTACTATATTATGTATAATTCTATTTGTAGTAGGACTTTGGTATCCTTTCAAGAAAGATAGAAATTGGATATCTTTAGTAGCTATACTTGGTATAATAGGTGTGAAAATTTATGAATTTATTTTTTGGCATTATATGACCATGACAGGAAAGGTTAGTTTATCATTAAGTTTACAATTAACCTATCCAGAATTCTATTTTAGCTTAGCTGTTTCTTTTATAATTTTATTTTTATATATTTTTATGAATAATAAAAAACATAAACTTGCAATGTGATATATATCAACACAAGAAGATATAAAAATACAAACTGCAATATACGGTAAAAAAATAATATAAAATTTAAACAAATCCAATATTAATGGAGGATAAAGTGGAAAAAAGAGCAATTAAATTACTAATTATTATGTTCTTATTATTAATAATTGTAGCAGGGTGTAGAAATAGTGGAATCGGGTATTATGAAGGCGGAGTTAAATACGATGAACCGTGCGGGCAGGGAAATTGGAATTGGGAAAATGGAAAATGGTATAAAGGTGAATATCCTTGTTGTCCCCCAAATAGAATTAATTGGTTAGTCCAGTAGTAGTGTACATATAAATCATTGCTAAACTTTATTAAAGCATAAAAAATTAAAATAATTCCCCCTAGACGTATACCAGTAATTATTTTTCTATTTATATCCATAAACATCCTCTTCTTTCGATTCTATTATATATTATTTGGATATTTTCACTTATTTTCCTTTAATTTATATTTTTTTAAGGTAAAATTATACATTATAAAGAAAAAAACATTTAGAAGAAGAAATGCTTCTATTAATCACAAAACTAAAGAAAGTAGTGTGTAAAAACGGAGGAGCAGATGTTAGAAATAGTAAAATACTTTAGAGAACTTATTATTGATTCTGCTGCAAAAAGTAACTACAACAAACTTAAGGCTGAGCAAACATGTTTATCTAAGTCCCGAATAGCAAGGCGTGGTGCATAGATCACGGCTAAGTATAAATAAAAAATTATTTTAGATAATAAGTGCTAAGCTAAAATGAAGGTAAAGACCGATGAGTGGCGTGATAAACATGTTTGCTCAGCCGATTCCATACTCTAAGTTTAGCTTTTTGCAGTGGAATCATTATTGAAATCGTATCAAAATGCGCGGAAGATGATTAAGATATACAACATGATTTATTTAAACTTAGAATTGTTATAATTGTATGGAATGCTTGTCCCCACTACTACATCTTCAATCTTTTCAAGTATTAGCCAATCATCCATATTCCTTTGGTGCTCAAATTCTAAAGGTTCAATTTCACTAACGTCTTTAAACTCGACTAGGCACAAACACTTTTTATGCCATCGCTTTTTTTGTTTATCAGTTAAATTAAGTTTGCTTTGATTGTCTTCTAATACTTTTACAATTTCATTTTCTGGTAATTTGACATGATTTTGAACACTCACAACCGTAGCCATTGCAGTGATTTTCTTTGTCCCTTTTTCCATGAAAAACAATTTTTCACCTTCAAAAACTCTACTGTGAGGAATTTTTCTTGCAGCAGCCCCCCTTACAACCATTACTTTTGTACCATCAAGAATTTTCTCAAGTTCCTTTTCCTTATCATCGCAATATACCAAATGCACCATTTTTACAATCTCCTTTCTCGCTACTTCGTATTTACTATCAACTACGTACTTAGTAGATGATATGAATTATAACTTAAATAATCTACTACCGTTTTAGTTTGTCCAACTCACTTTTCAAGTGTTGTACTTCTTTTTTAAGTGAATCTATTTTCACCAAGGCTGCCACAGCAAAAACAAAAGCAATAGGGGCTAATGCACCAGCATACTCCATCTTATCTCACCTCCACTTTTAATTAAAAACGTTTATTATAACCTTTTTCCTGCTATGTGGCATTTACTATCTAATATAATCTTAATTGCCAAAATAATAATTCCCGTCTGGTTCAAACATATCATCAGGGTAATCGGGGTTAAGTTTAATATCATAAACATGGTATCTGATTTTTTGTCCCGGGTTATAAATGATTATCTCGCCACTGTTTTTTTCCCAGTGATTAATCCATTTTAAGAAATATTCAGCATGCATCATAATTAAAGGATCATATAATCTAGAAAATGCTTCTTCAGGAGTATCGTCACCAAAACTACCCCAAAAGGATGCTTTCTCTGGATTAGCGACATAGCTGGATGCATGATGATTTTTTATGCTATACCTTATGAACATATCATCGTGTATATTTTTTAACCTTACATGGTTTAAAGTACAAGGTTTGGTTCTATTTTCAGAGTTTGGGGCACCCCCATGCCTTTCGTTGTGGTTTGTAAAAGCTGCGTATTTATATTCAACCGAATCTATTTCATCTAGAAGCTGTCTATCGGTATCAACTCCATATACTTCTAGTTCAGCTATTTTTGAAAAATCATCCATAAGCACTACATCTTCTCCCATTTTCTCCATATCAAATTTAAAATTACCTTTAACAGGTTCACCTAGTTCAGCTGTGACAAACTCAAATTTTTCTCCAAAAACCACCATGGACTGCAATACTGCTTGACGTACCTTATCATAGTTTTCGCGGATAACAGAAGGAATTACTTCCTTTTCTAGGTATTCTGTTGGATAAATTACAGTTATATTTCTGGCACTAAACGCATGGTAAGGGGGATCTTTTTTATCATCTCGAATAATTGCATTTGGGAAAACCTGTTTTCTTGAAAGTGTCGAATCAAATCTATAAACAAATACTGTTTCTAAATTATTTAATTTATAAGCCACATAATTTGCCTGTACACTTTCTTTTACCGGTGAGTCTGCGGTTGTTTCCTCTAACTCTAAACCTTCTTCTTCTAATATGTTTCTTACCTCCTCATAAGACAGCAGACCCTTTTCAGACTCTTCGAATACATCCAAGGAAGTGCAACCTCCCCCAAAAATCATTACTGCAGCTATTATTAACATCGTAACAGTAAGATTTTTATATCTCGTAATCATTTTTATTTTCCTTTCCAAGTAAGATTTGCTACCTAACAGTACAGTGAGACAAATGCTTATTTATATTATTCAATGTAAATGTATAAATGCCCACTTTGTTTTTATATGCTTACTTAACAATTCGTATTAGCTTTATGTTTTTCCTTCTATTTTGTAAAAAGGCCATATAAGGTAATGAAATAGCAAAATCAATCATTAACAGCCATTAAATTAAGTCGCAAAATATCTAGATTATTAATTATTGAGGAAATCAATCACACAGATAATCCAACACATAATTAGGCTTTTTGAAACCTTATAAGAGGAAAATATAGAAGTATAAAGAACTGTTGTATAGTAACATTAGTGCATAGTAAATAGGTGATGCGTAATTATTACTAATTCTCATTATTTATTCAGTTAATCTGCCAATTTAAATAGCACAGGGAGTTCTGGGATATCGTTTTTTGCTGCGTAGTCCCTGAACTCGATGTATATCTCATTCAAAACTTCTTTATCTACTTTCCATTCAGTGCAAAAGCTAAAATGTAGGTATCCTTTATCACTAATACCCATTCCCTGCATAGGACCTTCTGGTGCATGTAATCCTTCCAGTTTATATTGCATCTCATCCCAAGCTTTTTTTTCTCCAAAAACTTCAATCAATTTATCATACCATTCCATTTTTTGATAAAGGCTAGCATGACTAATAAAGGCGCCCTTGGTTTCAATAATAAATTCCTTATCTTCCTCTATTATATTTTGAGGATAATCTGCTTTGCGCTCAATTTCCAGAGGATAATACCTAAAATATGAACCGACTTCCTCGGGCAGCAGTTCTATATTGTTAAACCTAAGTTTGTTATCCGAATCTTCGCGAGACACTTCCATCATGACCATCTGACCATCTTCAAACTCTAAAAAAGTTAGCTGGGAAAATCTCAGAAAACGCTGTTCCTGGAGAGGATCCAAGTAGGGCTCTAAGCACTGAAAGTCTTCCGGGGTAAAGTCATTACGGTAATCTTTAACAAGTAGGTCCAGTATTTTTTCATGATTAGCGACATTACTTAACTCGGAGCGGTAAAGTTGGTATGCAGTAGAGGGTTCAGCACTTTCATAACCCCTTATTCCAATTATAGTGATTAAGACTAATACTAGCACACCTTTTTCCCACAAGCTAAAATCTAATAATTCCCACAAGGTAAAAATGGAGAGTGCAATAAAAAACAGGGCTAAAATACTGTGATCAAGTGCTACTCCTGTTAGCTCCTTTACGGCTACGGAAAAAATCATTATTTTTACAAAACAAATACCGATATAAATAAGTCGATGTTTAAGAGAATTCTTATCTTTTAGGTAGTGACGGTGGATAAGAAAAGAAGAGGCTATAACCAGTGCTGATAACATCGCAAAAAAGACAAACTCTTGTATCTCGGGTCGAGTGCCAGAAAAAATACCCATCAGTAATAAATATAAAATTACTATTAGTAAAACACTATTATTTCTTTTAGACATTAACAACCTCCATAAAAAATCAACTGAATTCAGGGTACACTTTCCTTCGCAGTTACTATCAACTACGTACTTAGTAGAAAATGTGCAGAAAGGAGCAATCTAGAAATCTCACTTTTCATTAGTCATTATCCTTTTAGCTACTAATGGAATATATAACACAAATATTCCAAAAATAGCTAGTGCTAATATATAAGAACCTAAATCAAAGAACTTATTTATTGTCTCCATACTATACCATACCGCAAATAGAAAAATGATTATCCTAAAAATATTTACAAAACTTGATATATTACTCAAGACAATGCTATCTTTTTTATTTGTAAATAGCAGATAGCACAAAAATATGATAACTATACAAGTTGCACTAATTGAAATGGCTGCAAAAAAGTCAAATTTATTAATCGCCCACGTGATAAATTCACCACTATCTATTGGTAATTGGACGTTGCCAATGTTTTTATTTAAGGAAGAAATTAAATGAATTCTTGTAAAAATAATTCCTATTATTCCAACTAAAGAAAGAATTGTTGAAATAATTATATAGCTTTTTTTCATCACATTGCTTTTTCCTAAACTTATAAAGAAGTTAATTGCAACTATAACTGCAATCCCTATTACAACTGGTTGTACAGAAATAGAAAAAGCCATTTTTATCCCCTAAGTCTTATATAATAAATATCATTATTTGAAACTATTATACTATATTGATAAAAACCTTCTTTTCTTTTTACACTAAAATCATATAACTTAATTTTGCTTCGCAGTTGATGGTTAATACGAAGGAAAGTTTATCCTAAATCCGGTTGATTTTTACAAGAGCCATTATGGGGAGTGTAGAAGTTCAAGTTAAGGAGTAAGAGTCAAAGGGGACGAGTCAAAGGGGACGGTTCCTTTTGACTCATTTTATGCTTTAAAATACTACTTTAAGAGTTACTTAATTATTCTTGAATTATGTTTAATAACCGTACAATAGGGAAAGGTGAAATATAATATTATACTAAAAAACAAATAACTCAAAAAGCACACCCTACTGTTATGTGGGTGTGCTTTTTACATTAAGTGCTTTTCTATATTATTAAAAAACTGAATTATAGTAAAGCAATAATTTGAATTATAGAGTAAAATTAGAGTATAAGTCTTAAACTCTAGATAACTACACGGATTTATCATTGGAATATACTTATTATGGAGTTTAGGTACTAATACAAATAAAAATAAAAAGGAGGGATAGCCTTAGGGCGAAAATTAATGAAAAAAAATTATTTGCGTTATGTGGTTTTAGCTTTGGTTTTATTGTTGTCATTTTCCCTAATGGGCTGTAATGAAGACGCAGCAGTTTTAAAAGATGGTATGAAAAAAAGCATGGAAATTGAGTCTAGCAGAGGTACTGCAGATTTCACGATTAGTAGCAATATAAAAGCAGAAGAGGTTGATGAAGAATTGCTACTTATACTATCCATACTTGAAGAAGGTTTAACCATGGATATAGAAATGGAGAGTTTTACCACTATGGCCATGGATGTGACCGTAAATGGAGAAGATAAACTCAGGGATATAGGACTATGGCCTTATGAGGAACGCTTAAATGTAGAATTTTTAGTACAAGACGAGAGTATTGCTCTAAAGACTTCTTCTGACCCTGTATATTTACTTTTAGATCCAACAGATGCTACCTTGTTAGGAGCTGAAGAAAGTCTTGAATTTGAAAAGGCTTTTGGTCAAGATTATAACGAACAGCAGATTCAAATGATGTTGGATTTCATGATTCCATTTATTGATGAATTTGCTTTCAAGTTATCTAATGTTGAAAACCTAGGAACCGTTGAATTAGAGCTACCAGATGGAACTATTGAAACAACAGGTTATAGGCTACAACTTGATTCTGAAGAAGTTATGGCCCTACTTGCATACAGTAGCAAATATCTAGCTGAAAGTGAACACTTAAAAAACTATCTTATTAATTCAATAATGTTGCCCTATGAACAAATAAAAGACAATGAAGCTGTCGAAGGAGATACACCTACCATACAAGAGGTGGAGGAAATAGCCGAAACTTCCTACCAGATGTTCCGTGATATTTTACTAGATGTTAACGAAATTATGGAGAAAAATCCATTATACCTTAAAGAAGAATATGGTATAGATTTTTCGATTATAGAGGATTATTATATTGATTCGGAAGGCTATATTCGTAAAACTGACAGCACGTACTATATTGAAATAGAAAATGAAGCAATTGTAGAAGAATTTGGTATTCCGGTACTTGAATTAGTAATTCATTCCAAAGCTACCACTTGGGATATTAATCAGCCTATAACAGTTGATTTCCCTGCTGTTGAAGAAACAGTCTCCTTCTTTTCACTTATGGAAGATCCAGACCAATCCGAAGCGCTTGGTGATGGACTCTTAGGTGAATTATTCGATTCCTTTGCAATGCCAATGCCACCTGCTGGCAAACATATTTTCATGGATCTAGAAAATGAGATGTTCATGTTAAATGGAGAACCACTAGAGATGCAAATAGACCCTTATACAAAAGATGGAGTAATAATGTTACCTCTCAGACAAATGGTTGAGCTTGCTGAAGGAGAAGTAATCTGGAATGCAAAAAACCGCCAAGTCTCCTGCATACACGAAGGAAATGAAGTATTAGTTACAATAGGAAACGACAAGGTTCTAGTTAATGATGAGTATATAACATTACAGCAACCTGCAGTTATCGTAGAAGATACGACCATGGTATCTGCAGAGTTAATTGAACTTTTTGCTCAACACTTTACTGTAGAAGAAGGATTAGTTATTATATCTTATTAAATTAATAACAAAACAAAAAGCAGCCCTTTTGCTTTTGACTAGTTTTAGGGCTGCTTTTTTATTATCTACATATTATTTTACAAATAATAACTTCTCACATATGGTTGAGATTAAATAGACACGATATCGATTTTAATATGTACTTTGCAATTAGCTATCTTTGTCTTTGGTCGATATAACATAAAAGTAGAAATGACGCCTCAGCCCAAAAATTTGTGCATGTTTTTTCGGAATAATAGTTTCCATAATTATAAACTGTGACTCCTTAAGTCCAGCATCAATTAATAACTGTTTAAACGAACCTGGAGAACAACCAAAAAATACAGCATCATCTGTTAGGTTTAATAGCTGTTGATAGTCATGACTAATAGCAGTTATAATTTGATCCTTGCTCTTAGACTTAAGTTGTCCTGCTAATTTGGGTTTTAAATGTATATCATAAAACATAGTACGAGAAGATATTGGCACAGACACTAAACGATTGCAAAGCATTAATCCTAACAATATAAATGTTGTCCGTGATGATAGTTGCAATTTTATTAATTTGAAACTAGCTCTGCGGTTAATGAATATATTTACAATCTGCCAACTGACAATTGCAATAACCATAAAAAAAACCGCTATGAAATATACCTCAATAAAGGTTAGTTTTAAAAATAAAAGAGGATATATTATAGCAGCTATACTTACAATTAAAATTTGGAAAACTCCAAATATTAATAATAATGCAGGTAGAGTACCATAGAAATTAACCAATTGCCAAAAAAAAGGGATTATAGTTCCTACCATCATAGGAATTAATTTAAAACTACTAGCATAAATAAGTCCACTGGTTAGATGTTTCCAAATTAGCTTCATTTATACCACCATCCATTCACCCTTCATATAACAGGGGACGGTTCTTTGTATAACAGGGGACGGTTCTTTGTTCTAGACTCTGAAGATTTAGTTTAACTCAATAGTATTGTGCCCTATGAGCATATGAAAGACAATGGCTAATTAATTCTAAAAGATTACTTAGCGAACAATATAGGTTCCACTTTCTCGCTTCAAAGCTTTATCCAGTTCACTAGCCGAAGTTACCAGTACCTCTTTACCCCCTGCTTCAATGTATCTTATGGCAGCTTCTATTTTCGGCCCCATACTACCGGGCGGGAACTGCCCTTCGGCCATGTGCTTTTTGGCCTCACTAACGGTAATAGTATCTAGGTGCTGCATGTTGGGTTGGCCAAAATTAATCGCAACCTGCGGAACTCCAGTCAGGATTATGTAAAGATCTGCTCCTATTTCATTAGCTAACAAGCTAGAGGCATAATCCTTATCAATAACTGCCTCTACTCCTTTTATTTCATTATCTTTAAACATAACCGGGATACCCCCACCACCACAGGCAATGACTATATTATGATTCTTAACCATTTGCTGAATAACTTTCTTCTCTAAGATATCGGAGGGTACTGGGGAAGGTACTACTCGCCGATAACCGCGACCGCTGTCTTCAACTACTTGCCAGTTCTTTTCTTGCGTCATCCGCTGAGCATATTCTTCATTAAAAAAAGGTCCAATAGGCTTGGTTGGCGTCTGAAATGCTGGGTCGTCTTCGTCTACTACTACCGTCGTCATCAATGTGACAATCTCCTTGTTTAACCCTAGCTTCTCACATTCCTTTCGCATAGAATTGGTTAGCATAAAACCAATCGAACCTTGAGTGGAAGCAACACAAGTATATAAAGGTAAGGGTGGTACTTCATCAACAGCTCTTTCTACTTGAATAAGCATATTTCCTACCTGAGGACCATTGCCATGTACAAGCACTAATTCGTAACCATTTCGCGCGATTTCAATAATAGCTTTACTTGCTTCTGAGGCATTAGTCTCTTGCTCTTCAATTGTTCCTACTTGATCCTCCGGATGAAGCGCATTTCCACCAAAGGCGACTACAGCTATTTTATTATCCATTTTCCTTATCTCCCTTATCTAATAATATAAATAATCCAAGGGACACCTTCTAACCTGAAATATAAATAGGTCCTAATCATAGTTTGCTAATCTTTATTAGCTATAAACAGAGTGATATGGTACCAAAAAAAGTGTAATAATTCTTCTATATTTTATATTAATCATCGTTAAGGAACAAGTTTTTTAAAATCAAAAACATAGAACGAAGAACCGTCCCCTGTTCTATCATTCAACCAGTTGCATTACAGCAGTCCAAGTAAATAGTTTAGATACAGAGCCTGGCCTAAAAAGAGTTGTTTTAGGGTCTACAGAAGTACGTTTTTCAAGGTCTGCAAAACCATACCCTTCAGATAAAATAACCTCGCCATCTTTGACTATAGACAGAGCTGCTCCAGCAATATTATTCTCTTCTAACTGAGTTGTAATTGCACTATTCAAAAATTCTTTTAGCCCTTCCACATCATCAACAGCTGCTGTTTGTGAAGCAGCAACAGGATTAATTGTTAATATCATTACAATACAACAAAATAATGTTAACCCTGTTAATAACTTCCATTTTAAGCTTTCCTTATATCTATTCAATAAAACAAACTCCTTTAAGTTTAATAATAAAAATATAATAAGTGCTTAATTATCTAAATATTAACTCCATTATATACTAATATAAACATAGAATTAAATCTTGGTTTAACTGCAAAAAGCTAAACTTAGACTATGGAATCGGCTGAGTAAACATATTTATCAGTCTTTATCACCATTTTAGCTTATCACTTGTTATCTAAAGTGAAATTTATTTATACTTAGCCGTGATCATTACCACGCCTTGCTACTTAAGGACTTAGATAAACAAGTTAGCTCAGCATTAAGTTTTTTGTAGTTACTTTTTCAGCAGAATCAATCTTTTATTTAATCATTTATTTTTTCTATAAACTTTATAAGTATTGTAAATTGTGTGATTTTAAATTATATTCTGTTATATAAAACAGTACAAACCTTGGGATGAAAAATTAGCTTTTAAAAACAAGGGAGAAATATAGGTGAGTAATAATATTTTAAAAATAAAAATAAGTATGCCACCCTTAAGTCCAACATTGATTTCTCGTCCAAGAATTACTAAGCAATTAGATAACCATTTAATCATAGCCCAAGGATTTTCTAGGCCGTTGACGCTTATATCCGCACCCGCTGGCTATGGGAAAACCACTCTGGTACAAGAGTGGCTTTGTAACCGCGCAGAGCAAGTTGCATGGTATTCGATAGATGAAAATGACGATAATTTAGAACGCTTTTGGTTACACCTAATTTCAGCCTTACAAGCAGTTAATAGTGATTTAGGAAAAGGTATCATAGAGATGTTACGTTCATCTTCAACACTTGTTGATTCACTAGACATTGAAGGGTTATTAAATCCTCTTTTAAATGATTTATTTGACATAACATCACCCATTTACTTAGTACTAGATGATTATCATGAAATCACCGATGTTAAAATACAAAAAAGCTTAATTTACTTTATCGAAAACCTCCCCCCTACACTGCATGTAGTAATAACAACACGTTCTGACCCTCCTATGCCACTACCACAGTGGAGAGCTAAAAAAAGATTGGTCGAAATAAGGCAAAAAGAACTAATGTTAACAAAAAATGAGTCAGATATTTTACTAGAAAAATTAGTGATGCATCAGTTAAGTAATGAAGAATTAAATACTCTTTATTATAAAATTGATGGTTGGGTAACCGGATTGCAGTTAGTTGCTCTTTCACTATCAAGTCAACAAAGTAGCAGTGAGTTTATTGAAAACTTTGCCGGTAGCCAACGTCATGCATTATTTTTTTTAATAGAAGAGGTCTTTGTTAAACAACCCCAAGACGTGCAAGAGTTTTTGTTGCAAACTTCTATTCTAAACAGATTCTGTAGTTCACTATGTGATGCAGTTACAAGTAAGACTAATAGTTTAGATATAATTAAAAAATTAGAAAAAGACAATCTTTTCATTATTGCACTAGATAATAATGGACAGTGGTATAGATACCACCCTCTTTTTGGTGAAGTACTTTTTAATCAATTAAGAAAAAAAGAACCAGAAAAGGTAGCAGAGTTGCATGAGAGGGCTGGTCAATGGTTTTTAGAAAATGAGGCAGCCGGTGAAGCAATTAGATATTTATTTAAAGGAAAAAGTCCCCATAAAGCTATGGAAATATTTGACCAGTTAATATCTAAGTTATCCCAGACCGAAAATTGGATTCAAAGCATAAGCTGGATTGAAGAGTTGTCAGTAGAATCAATACAAGATTATCCACGATTATTATTATATAAAGCATTTATTTTTTTAGTAAAAGAAGGTCTTGATGAAGCACGAGCTTGTATAGAATTAGTTGAAACTAAAAGCTATGAAGACCCTATTCAACAAGAATATTTTCTAGGAATTGTAGCTGTAGTAAAAGCATATTACTTCTCTTATTCTAACAATATACCTGCTGCTCTTGAAAATGCAGAAAAAGCACTACAGTTACTATCTGAGTCTGATACTTATTGGCGACTTGGCGCAACTATCTTTTTAGGTGATTCCAAGCAGTTTTCTGGCAATCCTAAAAATGCATACCCATACTATAAAAAAGCTTATGAAGATGGCCAAAGTTTTAATAATAGCTATGTTACTTTATCTAATGGAGTAAAGGTTATAGTTAATTTATGGACTCAAGGAAATTTAAAGGAATCTGAACAACTAACTGAAAAACTATTACGACTAGCTAAAGATAGTGGTCTTTCAAAAATACCTAAAGTAGCTTATGCGTGGACTTTATATGGGGAACTTTTGCGTGAAAAAGGTCAATTAAATGATGCAAAGGATTATATAGACTGGGCAATTTCCTTAGCTGAAGCAGAAAAAATTACATTCGGCTGGAGTTATATGCATTTATGCAAATTTTATTATTCAAATAAAGAATATCAAAAGGCTTTAGAGGTTATTGACCATATTGAAATTATCAATCAAGAGGTAAATTTACCAGTGTTTATAACTTCTACTGCTTTTACATGGAAATCCAGAATTTTAATTGATATGGATAAAATAGATAAAGCAAAAGAAAATATATATGATAATAATATCTTGCAAAGCACTGTAAATTATGGTGGACAAGAATGTGGACACTTAGTATTATCGCGAATTTTAATAAAAGAAAAAAATTATGATAATGCTAATGAAATTTTAAACCAAATTAAAGAACATGCTTCTTTTGGAAATAGAAAAGGATTATTACTTGAAACGATATTATTAAAAGCATGTTTAGAAGAATTATTAAAAAAAACAATAAAAGCAGAATCTTATCTAGAAAATGCTTTACAAATAGGAATAGAATGTGGTTATTTTCAAACTTTCATAGATGAAGGAGCTTTGCTAATACCTGTTTTAGATAGAGTTGTTGATAAGATAGATAATGACTATGAATTGCTAATATATGCTCAAAAAATATTAAACCACTTAAAACGCGAAAATCAAAGTAATACTAACAGCAATGATTCAGATAATATAAAATCAAAGCATAAAAATTTGCTAATAGAAGAATTAAGTTCGAGAGAATTAGAGGTGTTAAATCTTTTAAACTCAGGACTTTCTAATCAGGATATATCTAATAAATTACACCTTTCGCTAGGGACAGTTAAGTGGCATACTAGCAATATCTATGGAAAATTAGGAGTAAAAAACAGAACTCAGGCAGTAGCCCGAGCTCGAGAATTAAACTTAATATCATCTGAATAAATAATAGTTTATACCACTACTTTTTCCGCTTTAAAGAATAATAGCTCCAAACCAGTATCCCTTAAGTATAATATCATTCCATATAAAGCGGAAATATCTGATAAATTTCCTTCGATGAGGGTATTACCCTCGTCTTTATATTTTATATCTAACCCCTCATAATAATCAAACATCCAGGAGTCAATATGCCCTTTTATTTGCAAACATACTTTCCAAGCATATTGTTCTTTATCTTCATTGATATCCATAATCAAACCTCCATTTCAGTTATCCCCAATTATTCATAAGAAACTCTGCTACCATCACTAAGACCATCTACTTGGGGATTTGTTATTACTAAATCATTTTTACTTAATCCTTCCTTAATTACCACATCTCTTCTACTCTCGATACCAGTAATAACTTCTTGCACCTTAGCTCGGTTATTATCCACTATAAACAAGGCATCTTCTCCTTCGTACGTGAATAAAGCATTTTTAGGAACTGCTAATACATCAGATTCTTCCTTGGTAATAAACTCTACATCTAGCTTATATCCAGGTGCTAAGTTTGCTCCCTCTGGAATGTCTGGTAATATTGTTATTTTCACTCTTTCTTCTTCAAGTCCAAGTGGAGAGTAGCTCTCTTTGGCATATGGAGATATTCCAATTACTTTACCAGCAAAAACTAAATCCTCATTCCTACGTTCAAAAGTTAGATTTACTGATAAACCATTATATAAATCATTTACATCCTGGGTAAGAACTGTACTTTCCACTAGCAATTCACTATGACCATCAATAGGCAATAGCTTCATAATTGCAGTTTGTGGATTACTAATCTCACCTTCTTTTACATCTACACTTGCTATGACTCCATCTATAGGAGCATAAATATTATGAGAATTCTTTTGGTGTAAAAGCATGTTTTTTCTTGCTATAATAGCTTCTTTTTCATTGGCTAAAGACACTGTATTCTGCTTCAAATCAAATTCGGCTAATTTTAAAGCCTCTTCTGCTTCCTCTATTTCTACAGTAGGAATAGCCCCTTTCTCATATAGAGCTTTCATCCTTTCATAATTCTTTTCAGCAACATCTAAGTTATTTTCTAATATCCTAGTGTTTAATTCTTTTTTATTACTAATAGATCTAAGATTAGATTCTAATTCATTCAACTTATAATTTAGCTCTGTATCCTCTAATGTTGCTAAAAGCTCACCTTTACTTACTTTTGAGCCTTCTGCCACCATAATATTATTTATGGTGGCACTATACATTGAGTAGATATTTCTTTTATCTTCTGATACTAATTCTCCAGTTTCATTAAAACTTACATCTATATCGCCACTTTCAATTTTTTGAACATCTACATTTATCCCCTGTGTCACCTGAGCTACAATAATAGCTACAAACACCACCCCTACTATTATCCCCAAAACAACTTTCCACTTAGTTTTCATAATTAAACCTCCCCTTTCGTCTGTTATTCTCTAGATTTTAAAACTTCAACCAAATCCAACTCTTTTATCTTCTTTAAAGCAAATCGCTGTGCAAACCATATAGAAAACACAGTTAGCAATATCCCCATTGCAATCGCTTGTATAGATATATCTGTAGGCATAGCATACATATCAGTACTAAATTCTGTAGCAAACCCTGCCTGAAGCAATTTAGCTAATGGTGCTCCTGCAAGCATTGCAAAGAAACTTAAAAACCACTGTTCAAAAGATATAACTGATAATACCTCTTTGTTGGTCATTCCTAAAACCTTCATTGAGGCTAATTCTCTATTACGTTCTGAAAGAATAATATAGTTAGAAATATAAACAATAGCAAAACTAAATATCATTCCAAGCATTACATATAAATAAATAATTCCTCCAGCAGCTTCCCAAGTATCATGTGAACTTTGAATTAATTCACTTCTAGTATCTATACCAGCAATAAAATCACTTTCCCTATAACTATTACGCAGACTAGATATTACTTGCTTTTCACTGTCATCAACCTTAATCATAAATGATGTAGCAAAACTTCCTTGGCCCATTAATTGCTCTAATTCAGATAATTCCATATATGCATTCATGCCTATATATTGAGGTATTATCTTAGTTACACTTATTTTTACGGACTCATCAACATCTCTCATAAATGGACTTTCAAGTTTAACGGTGCTCCCTACCTTTAATCCCAAATTACTAGCTAAGCGTTCGGAAATAATAAAATCATTCTCTTTTAGATATATTCGATTTTTATCAGAATCCCTAATATTGTATAACTGACTATCACTAGTATTTCCTAGTAAAAGGATATCTTCTTCAAACCATTTATTAGATAATGTAACTGGCACCTCAGCTAACGGTTCTACTAGGGTAATCCCATTGTATAGTTCTAGTTCTTGCTGCACTGTTTTTCTTTCTAGTGGATTAACCAAACTTACTTTAGCATCATAAACCTCTACCTCTTCATACTGATAGAATAAAAATCTAGGCATTGCATCAAATGCTAATGACCAAGTAAAAGCTACTAGTGCTGTACTAACCATAATACCGATAAAAATAAGAGCACTCCTACTACGACTTCTACCTAAGTTTCTAATTGCCATTTTGCCCTGAATAGTAAGCATTTCAGAGAAAAAGTTTAGTTTTTCTAAAAAGTTCTTTTTACCTGATACTGGTGCAGGTGGTCTCATTGCCTCCGCAGGCTCTAGCTCAAGTGCATTTTTACAACCAATATACCCTGCAAAACCCAATACTATCAAACAAAAAAGAATACCGATAAATAAATATGATAAAGAAAACCCTTCATAGATTTCTGGCAAGTAGAAAAAGTCATATAGTAATGTAGTTAATGGATTAGCAAGCCACATTCCTAACAAACCACCAATGAGGCCTCCGACAAAACCTAAAACTAAAGCGTATGAAAGGTAATGAGTAAAAATCTCACGATTTGTATAACCAAAAGCCTTCATAATCCCTATTTGTACACGTTGTTGTTCAACTAAACGCTTTAATAAAATAAAGATGATGAATCCAGCTATTGAAAATATAACCAGCGGGAAAAATGTAGCTAGTGACTCTATAACTTCTATTTCTTCTATTAGCATAAAGTGACTAGTATGATCTGCGCGTGGATAAATATTTGTTACCCCATAGGCCTCGAGTTCTAATTCCAATTTATCTTTTACTGTATCAAAATCAGCACCCGGTTCTAGAGTAAATACCACATCATTAACTCTACCCTGAGTATCAGGAAACATACTCCACATTGTTTCTAGTGGTATATGTGCTGCTCCAAACTGTTCCGGATTAGGTAGTAAATCAGTTTCTGTTCTTATCATGTAGACAAACTCTGGGCTTAGTGATATACCATTAAAAATAATTTCTTGGTTTCTGCCACCTGTTATAATATTTAACTTATCACCTATTTTTAACTCATGAGCCTTCACAAAAGCAGTATCTAACCAAACATATGGTTGTCTGTTTACAATGTTCTCACCCTTTTGTAGCCTAGCATCATTAAGCCTATAGGTAGCATCTAGGTTTAAAGAAACTAATCTAAGATATATATTTCTATCACTATCCTCATTAAGTCTGATCTCCTTTACTACCCTACCACTTACATTTTCAATTCCTTCTATCCGTGAAAGTCTTTCTAAATTACTTTTAGGCATAGATGATAATTCTATAAAACCATCTGCAAAATTCTGTTCTTCATATAATTCGTTTTTTGCAATTTTTAAATTTTCAGTAGCAATAGAACATGCCATAAAAGTAATAAGACCAATAACAATAAGCACTAAATACGCTATATATGAACCTTTATTGCTTAAAATATCGCGAAACATTTTTTTCCAAAACATTACCAGCTCACCTTCTCCGGATCAATGGGTTCTTCATTCACTTTCACCCATTCAATCAATCCATCCTTTAAGTACACCACCCGATCTGCCATCTGACTAATATCGGCATTGTGAGTAATAATAACAACTGTTTTATTATAAATATTACAAAAGTCACGTAGTATCTTTAAAATCTGCTTTCCAGTAGGCAAATCTAAAGCACCTGTAGGCTCATCACATAACAGCAGTGTGGGATTTTTAGCTAATGCTCTTGCTATAGCTACTCTTTGTTGTTCTCCCCCTGAAAGCTGTGAAGGAAAATGGTCTCCACGTTCGCTTAGCCCAACTTTTTCTAGCAACTCTTTTATATCAAGCGGATCTTTGCAAATTTGAACTGATAAATTCACATTTTCCTCAGCTGTTAAGTTAGGCATTAAATTATAAAATTGAAAAATAAAGCCAACCTCATTACGTCGATACTGAATAAGTTGATCATCACTAGCTTTATGAAGCTTTAAATCACCAAAGTAAACCTCACCTGCACTTGGTTTATCCATTCCACCAATTATATTTACTAAAGTACTTTTTCCCGAACCACTATGACCTAAAACAACAACAAGTTCACCATCATATAGTGTAAAATCAACCCCTCTTAGAGCATAAACCTCTACTTCACCCATCTTATATTTCTTCTTAATGTTTTTTACCCTCAATAACTCATTTGCCATATTTCACACTCCTTTCTCTTGTTAACTTCTTTAAATAAACAATAAAATAAAAAAAGGTTTGTTTGACCTGACAAAAGTAAGGTTAGGCCAAACAAACCTTTTGAAATTTTTAAGATTGTTGTTTGGTTTATGGTTGTCAAATGGAATTAAATATGTCTACTTTACCTATCTTCATCCAAGTATGTTAAATCAACATATTATATGAATTTTGATAAGAATACTTTATTAAAATATAATGAAACTATAAGCATTAAGAAAATATTTTGTAAAAACAAATATACGGAGGTCAAATTGGAAGAAATAAGTATTTTTGAAACATCACAGATAAAACACCTGCATTTTATAGGAATAGGTGGCATTAGCATGAGTGGTTTAGCTCAAATAATGTTAGATTCAAACTATACAGTATCAGGTTCTGATATTAAAAAATCTGATATTACTGAAAAGCTTGAAAAAAAAGGTATAAAGGTCTATATATCACATAGTGAAGATAATGTTAAAGAAGCTGATTTGGTTGTTTATACAGCTGCAGTTAAAGAAAATAATCCTGAGTTATTAAAGGCAAAACAGTTAAAAATCCCTACTATTGAGCGTAGTGTTTTACTAGGAGAGTTATCAAAAAATTATGATTTGAATATTGCTGTTTCTGGTACACATGGTAAAACTACAACAACTTCAATGATAGCAACTATATTATTGGAAGCTTCATTTGATCCTACTATACATATAGGAGGCGAACTAAATTTAATTGATGGCACTACCAAGATGGGTGGTAATAAGTATTTTGTGACTGAAGCCTGTGAATATAATGAGGGTTTTGTAAAACTAGATCCATATATAGGTTTAATTCTAAATATTGAGAACGAGCATCCTGACTTTTTTCAAAATATAGAAGAAATAAAAAATACTTTTATTAAGTTTGCCTTACAAATATCAAAAAATGGCTATCTTATAGCATGTATTGATGACTATAATACAGCCTCAATTTTAAAAGAATTACCTTGCAATGTAATTACTTATGGAATAAAGTCTAAAAATGCAGATTGGACTGCTTCAAATATAAAGTTTAATGACAAGGGTTGTGCTAGCTTCAATCTTGTTAAAAACAATACAATGATTACTAATATTAATTTGAATGTACCTGGATTACACAATGTGAGCAATAGTTTAGCTGCCATTTCTGCAGCAGATGTGCTTGGTTGTGATGTTGAATATATTAAGCAAGGGTTATTAAAGTTTTCAGGAGCTAATAGACGGTTGGAGATAAAAGGAGTTATAAATGATATTAAAGTTATTGACGATTACGCTCATCATCCATCTGAAATTAAGGTAACATTAAATGCTGCTAGAAATTTTTGTGATTCAACAATTTGGTGTGTATTTCAGCCCCATACTTATTCGAGAACGAAAGCTTTTTTAGATGATTTTTCAGAATCATTTAGTGATGCTGATATAACTATAGTATCTGATATTTACGCAGCTCGAGAACAGGACCCAGGCGATATTCATTCAAGTACATTATCTAATAAGATTAATTTAGTGGGCAATAAGTCAACATACATATCCGACTTTGCTTCAATAGTTAAGTATCTACAACATAATGTATCTCCAGGTGATGTAATAATTACAATGGGCGCTGGGGATATCTACAACGTTGGAGAAATGTTCTTAAATAATAAGACTAATTAAAGTAGTTAATTTCAAAGTATTTTATAGAGGTGATAGTATTTTACATGAACTATTTAGACCTACAGCACAACTTAAAATATCGTTGACACCTGAATGCAATAATGATTGTCCAATTTGCCTTAATAAAACGACAAGAACTAGGAATGATGAAACAAATAGGCGCCTTTCAGTAAATAAGATAAGACAATTAATTGATGAAGCTTCTGATATAGGGATGGTTGGTGTTTATTGGACTGGCGGTGAGCCTCTCATGGAGTATAAAAACTTATTACATTTATCTGAGTATTCGTCTAAAAAAGGTTTACTTCCAACAGTTATAACCAATGGTGGCCTTATTGGAGCTTATGGCAATTATAAAAAACAAAATCAGATGCTACTTAATAAAGCTGGTTTGTTTGACTTAGATACTAGTCAGATAGTTAAATCATTAAAAGATTCAGGTATTATAAGGGTGTATTTTAGTATAGATAGTAGTCATACAACACTAGAAAGTGTTTATTCTGATGTATATAATGTTGTTCCTACAGAAGCTGTATCTAGAGCAATAATTGCTTTTCTAGATGAGGGGTATGGTAAAAAACATAATTTAGATGCAATTGGTCACCAACTAAGAGTAACAGCAACTTCAAGTGGTTTGTTAACTAAACCAACAAATAAAATTGTTGAAGATGTAATGCGTAAAGTAGGATTAAAATTGAAAGAAGAATTATCTGTTAATGCTAGTATTTATAAAAATGAAAAGGGACAAGTCTTCTTAAGACGTTTAAATGTAGCTAGTCTAGGAGATGCAGAAAACTTTGATGATAATATTTTAGAGAATAAAAAAGGTGAAAAATTATTTGATATTCAATGTCCACATTTTATTCCAAGAGAGAAAGCATATGATGATGGAAAACATCATGGTGATTTATTTATAGATTATGATGGAATAGTATATACATGCGGGAATCATGCTTATCCAGTAGGTGATGTTTATGAAGAATCTCTAGTATCTATTATAGACGGAATTAATAACCCAAGTAACGATGGGAATTTTAGCTTAACAAGAAATGTTTATCACTCATTATTAGTACTATCGAGGCATACGGGAATTAAAAATATAGCTATAGGCGAAGCTTTACGAATGATATATTCAGAGAATCCGGAGTTGGTTCATAATATTCAAACACAATGTGGTGCCTGCAGTAGCTTAGGCCATAGGAAGGATTTACAGCAAGCATTTTTAAAGGCTTTCGATAAGCATTATACTTAAGAAGTGTTTATTTTGAATAAACCTACTTTTTCGAGAATGTTTTAGATTCCGTGTAAATGACATCAATTAACAAAAAAGAGTTGGTCATTTATGATGGAATCTAAAGACATGAATTTAAAAGAATTTGCTAATGGATGTCGTAGTGTAGAAGACGTCCAAGTAAAGCTTAAGGAACTATCTACTCTAAAGCCTTAAACACCACCACTAATACCTAAACCTTTTTTAAATCCGTGCGCCTTTACCTAACCCTATACTTTTTTCTAAACCTCAAGCCATATTAACCCCCCTTTAACTTCTTCTATACAATTAATGTATCTCTAATTACTCTATATCGCAGAAAAAACGCCTCTAGTGTATGTAATTTCAACCTTGTAATTATCTACTTATTCTTTTCTCCTAACTGAAAAAGCTGCATCTATATCTATATATCAATAAATATATAGGCTTATTGCTATGTAACATTAGAAAAGTTCTGTTTCTAGTATCGAATATTGGCTTGATAATTTGCTAATTGTTATATAGACAGAATTTGACCATGTAAAATAAAAATTGGCAACCGCTTTGTTAAATATTAAAATAAGGAAATACAGTGAGCTTATGTTTAGGAGGTTTTTATGCAAAAATTAGGTTGGCTATTTTGGCTATCAGTATTTTTAATTCTGTTATCTATTTTTTTCTTTTCTTTAAATTATATAATCTTTAAAGATTTAGAATTTATTTATAGTTTTATCCTAGTAGAGCTAGGATTCCTATCAATTAGTGTTTTGCTATTTACTATTGTTTTAGAACGTCTATTGACTTATATAGCTAATAAGGAAAAGACTCTAAAACTAAACACTTTAATTGGTGTTTTTTTTAGTGATATAGGTACAGATTTATTACGTCATTTTACTAAATTTGATTTAAATTCTGAAGAACTAGAAAAAAACTTCGTTTAAACAAATCTTGGCAGAGCAGTGATTTTACAAAAGTGAGAAGAGAAATAAAAGGCAGCAACATTCCAGTAGATATTAATGTAGAAAACTTAAAGGATTTAAAAGATTTTTTACATGCTAATAGACCGCATTTACAGAGATTTTTAGAAAACCCTAATTTGTTTGAACATGATAGTTTTTCGCTTATGCTTCGCTCGTTATACCATTTGGTTGAAGAGCTTGGTTATCGAGTAAATTTAGAACAATTACCTGAAAGTGATATAAAACATTTGGAAAATGATATAAAAAGAGCTTACATATCTGTTCTTTTTGTATGGTTAAATTATCTTGAACATTTGAATCAGAATTTTGATTATATGTTTTCACTAGCAATCCGCACTAATCCTTTTGTATCAGATATCTCTGTAGTAATTACTGATGAAGACAGGTAAAAATAAAGACGCTTTTTTCTTTATAATATGTTCTTTGTAGATATAACATAAATGTAGAAAGTGCGTTCCAAACCAAAAATTCTTGCATGTTTTGTTGGAATTATAGTTTCTTCTTAGTGTTATGTGGTTTAATTATTTTTTGCTTATTAGATTAAATGGCCACCAATTATTTTCTCCAAGTAAAGTTGCAACTGCAGGGATAAAAACAGGTAACAATATTATTGTATATAATGTTAGGCCAATTATAATCCATGCACCTATTTGTAATAAAGATAGTATTCCTGATAGCATCATTGCAGCAAAACTAGCTGATAAAATTGTAGCAGCTGAAAAAACAGGTTTACCTACTCTTTTCATGGAAATTAACATTGCTTTTTTAACATTCTCATTAGTTATTTTATCTTGCTTAGTTATTTCTTCATTGAATCTTGACATTAAAAATATTGAGTAATCTACCCCTAGTGACATTAACATAACAAAAGCAAAGAAAGGTACCGACCACATTATACCTGGATAACCAAGGATGTTTATAAAAATAAAATTCAACAACTGCTTGAGATGCTATATAAGTTACACCTAATGAAATTAAAGCGTAAATCGGCATTATAAAGGACTTGAATAATACAGATAGTACAATAAAAATTCCAATAAGCATAAAAATTGAGGTTTTTAAAAAATCTTCACTTGATAAATTTTTCAAATCTCTATTATTGCTTGGTAGTCCATCTACTGCAATTTGACTGTTTTCATATGGTGTGTTTTTTAGAGTAAATGTAGCTACCTGTTCAATTTCATCTACTATTTCCATAGATCTTTCTTCATAGGGATTAGTATCACTTATAATATGAAACATAGTTACTTTTTTATTAGGAGTCCCATAATCATTCCAAGCACTAGGGAAATCCTCTTTATATATTTGTTCAGGAACAAAAAAGCCGGCTAATACATTCTCTTTTTGGTTAGAAATTTCTAATATATAATCTTGTAACATATTTAGACCTAAATTAATTTCATCTAACCCCGTTTTTATTTCATTTAATGCATTTTTCATATTTTTTAAACCTATTATTAGTTCTTGGTATTCTTGAATTAATTTTTCCTGACCTTCAATTAATTTTTTAATGTTTTGATTTATCTTTTTAGTTCCTTCTTCTAATTCTTCTAGCCCTTGAGAAATCTCCTCTAATCCTTCAACTAATTTTTCAGTTTCATACAAATACTCTTCTAGTTTTTCTAATAACGGATTTAAAAGTTCATTATCTTCTCCACGTATAATGTTTGCAATAGTATTTAAAATGCTATTTATTTTATCTATTTTTTGGTAATAATATTCAATTTCTTTGTTAACTTGTTTTATTTCATCTGTTATTACTTCTATTCCTTCATTAGTTTCAGCAATTCCTTTTGTTATCTCGTGGCTTCCTTTTTTTATTTCTTGAGTGCCTTCTAACATTTTTTTTAGATTTTTTTCACCGACTTTTATATCTTCTACAGCTGTCTCTAATTCTTGCGAAATTTTATAAACAGCATTTCTACTTTCATGAATCCCATCTTTTATTAAGTCTAATTCATTCGCTATTTCTTTAGCATGATAAGTTGTTTGTAGTTCCTCTATCTTTTCCCCTTCAAATCTAGTAAGGCTTCTAACTTCTTCAACATCATCAATCTTTAACAAATTTTCAGATATAAGCTCTACATAAGAAATTCGTTCTGAATCATCCCATGTTGGATTTTTAGCTTCAACTAATAAAGTAGAATAAAAGAAATCCCCTTTTCCAAAAGCGTCTTCAATTAGATCAAAAGCCTTTACTGATGCATAATCTTTGTTTAATTCATCTAAAACATGAAAAGACCTCTCATTATCAAAAGCTATAAATAAAGGTACTATTACTATAGTTATAATAATTAATGATTTTAATTGTTGAGAAGTAGAGAATGCACCAATTTGTCCCCACAGCTTATGGTTAATATTTTGTTTTTGTGCATTTGCTGGCCAAAATACTTTTTTACCGAATATAACTAAGAAAAAAGGTAGCCATATCCAAATGGCAATGACTAATGAGACAATTGCTATAGCTACTCCAACTCCAGATTGGTAGAGGTTAAAATCAGCTAAACCTATTGCCAAAAACCCCACAAAACCAGTAAAAGCACTTGAAAGTATAGTACTTCTAGTATACTTAAAGGTTTTTTGCATGGCTTTAAAGTCAGAATTGTTTTTAGATAACTCTTCTTGGTAGCGTTTCATTAGTAAGATTATATAGTCAGTACCAACAGCAAAAGTTATAGTTAAAATAAATACTTGAGTAAAATTAGATACAGGAAAACTAAAATTTTCTATAAGTAATGCTACAATTGAAACACTAAAAAAATATGAAGCTCCTAGAGTGATTAGGGTATTAAGGGGGCAATAGGAGAGCGAAAAACAATTAATAAAACTATGTACACTAAAGCTACTGTAAAGTATTCAATAGCACCTAATCTATCTTCAGTAGTAGATAAAACATCATCATCAATAATTGTTGAACCAGTAATATAGAGCTCCAAGTCATCTATTTGACTTATACCTTCTAAATCATCTCTTATAAAAGAAATCTCACTTGTTTCCATATTTACTTCAATTATTACAATTAGAAAATTTTGTGATTCTGAGACCAGTAATTTTTTTTGGGTTTGTCCTTCAAATGGAGAGATTATACTATGAATATCTAGAAACTCTGCTTGGTTTAAATCACTTAAAGTTTTTTCTATTTCATCTTTATAATCTAAAGCATTATTTTCGTGTTTATAAACTAAAAGTATTTCTTCCCCTGAGAAACCTTCATTGTCTTGTAGTAAATTATCGGCAATTTGTGTTGGATAATCTTCGGGTATTATAAATTGTCCATGTTTTCTAACTAACATGTCAATATCAGGTGAAAACAGACCCAGTAAAATAGTTAAAAATGTCCATAATAAAACTAGTCCATATATCCGGATGTAAAGAGGTTTCATAAGTTGCCCTCCAAACCAACAAAAAACACCTTTAAATTTACCTGATTTAAAAATATTTATAAAAAGGTTATTACATATTACTAAATCTGTCTAGAAAGGGACTGTTTAATTATTGACGAATAAAATATTCCATATAGCACTACAAACTTAAGTTCTAAAAAAATATACTAATAAGGGAAAATAAAAACCCTTAACATATGTTGTAAACATATATTAAGGGTTTGGTTCTGCTGCAAATAAGTAAAGTGATAAGCTTTCTAAATATTTAATGATGAAAGCTTATCTTGTTGAGGAACCCCCTGCTCATCCCATCCTCTAATTGCATAATAGCTCTTAAGTGCCGCTTCGACCGTTGATTCATCTAGATCTTTAACTCCATCTGCGGGTATAAAAAACTTCTTAGGAAATTTAGAGTCATCTGGATGTTCCCCTTCTGCTAAATTATAGAGTTTTATTAGGTTCCATGTTCTTTCTCCACTCTGCATTAGTTCAATAGGACTCATATCAATGCCAGTCGCAACTGAATAAGCTTCAGCCAAAAAAGTGGGCCCCATGGCATTTAAAATAGGAGGTCGGATACAAATCCCTAAACTATTAAAGACGGTAATCAAGTCTTCAGACCATTTTCCCATTTTAGGAATGTTTACCCTACTGTTTTCAAGATCAATAATTTCTTTCTTTAAACTAGCAGGAACTATATCTGCTTGCTCATAATATTCTACTGGGAATTTAAATGCTTCCCATAACATATCTGAAGAGGTAAGATTAAACCGAAGGTTTTCAAATGGGTTTCTACACCGCAGATGGTCACCACCACGAATATTACTCAACATACCAAAGCTATAAGTAGACCAGCGCCCGCGTGGGTCTATCATGGGAATCTCTAAATTTTTAATCTGCATAGCATATCCATCACTATTTAATAATTTCTCTGCCTCTGCAGATCCCTTTGCAAGAATTTTGCCAATACCATTACCCAAAGCAATATCCGTAAGTAATTGGATAAATGCTTCCTCATCACCCCATTGTAAAGAATAACCAATCTCTTCTTTGCTCAACTTTCCGTCTTCATAAAGATTAAATGCCATGGCCACAGTGCTTCCTGCACTAACCATATCCATTCCAAAACGCTGACATAGTTCAGTAGCTTTGAAACTAGCTTCAGCACTTAAACTACATTGTGCACAAAAGGTAATGGTAGGGGTAATCTCAAGTGCTTTAAGCTGATCACCTTGATATTTACCCTTATTAATATCAACCATATGTCCACATGCAATCCAACAGGACTCACAAGTCATATGACTTCGACTATAGAGCTCTAGTAAATTTTTACCGTATTTTTCAGCCCATTCCGGAATAGTTTGCCCCGAAAAATTGCGCGTTGGTAAGGCACCAAATTTTCCATAAGCTGCTGATGCACCAAGAGTTCCAAACTGTTTAAATGGTTTATGAAAAGGTGAATTTCGTACCATTTGACGAGCAGTTTTGCAAATATTTTTGTATTTATCAGGATCAGCAGTGCTAACTTTTTTATTAGAATTAACAATAATTGCTTTTAAATTTTTTGATCCCATCACAGCACCCAATCCGGTTCGCCCCCAAGCATCATTTCGACCATTCTGAATTGAGGCATATCGGACCAAATTCTCACCCGCATTTCCAATTGTTGCAATTGAAGACTTCGGATATTCAGTTTCTAATAATTCCGTACATTCCCAAGCGTCAATTCCCCAAAGTTTAGTAGCATCCTTGAATTGCACATCTTGTTCAGAAAGGACTAAATAAACTGGTTGATCTGACTGACCAGTAAGTACAATAGTATCATAACCAGCCCTTTTTAGATTTCCTCCGAAGAAAAAGCCAGAATTAGAAGTGCCAAAACGTCCTGTAAGAGGAGATTTAGCTGATGCTTCGGTACGTGAACCCGTTGGAAATCCTGTCCCAGTTAGGGTGCCAGCAGAAAAAACCAAGATATTTTCTGGTCCTAATGGGTCCACAGCTTTATTTTTTAAACGTTCATAAATGAGCTCTGCATTTACCCCCATACCACCTAAAGTTCTTTTACTTTGTTCTTGGTTTAAATAATATACTTTTGAATTATGAGTACTAAGATTTATTTCAATAATTTTGATAGTTTGCATTATACAACCCCTTTCCTCCACGGAATCTAAAATTCATTGTTAATTATTACGTTCTATAATTTATTATAACGTTATTTTTGTATAGGCAACAAATTAATATAGTAAAAGATGTAGGTTATTTTTCAAATAATAAAACCGCTATTATTAATAAATAACGGTTTTATTTAATGACTTTAAACTTTAAAAATAGTATTTAAATCTATTTTTATTTACACTGCTTTTTCTACTCCCACTCAATAGTTCCGGGAGGTTTTGAAGTGATATCGTATGCTACTCTGTTAATTCCATCTACTTCATTCACTATTCTCCTAGCCATTGTATCTAATAGTTCATACGGTAACCTAGCCCACTTAGCTGTCATGGCATCCTCACTAGTTACTGCACGAATTATGATAGGATAAGCATATGTTCTAGCACTATCTTTAACACCTACGCTTCTAACCGGAGGCAAAACCGCAAAAGCCTGCCAAATATCCTTATTTAATCCTGCATTTTTTATTTCTTCTCTAACTATTGCATCTGCTTCTTTTAATATTTCAAGCTTTTCTTTGGTTACTTCTTCAAGTACTCTAACCCCTAAACCTGGACCAGGAAATGGTTGTCTCCAGACTATTTCTTCGGGTAAACCTAGCTTTTCACCAATTACTCTTACCTCATCCTTAAATAACAAGCGCAGAGGTTCAATTAAATCAAATTGCATATCATCGGGAAGCCCACCAACATTATGATGACTCTTTATAGTTTGGTTGGTCTTAGTACCACTTTCTATAATATCAGAATATACAGTACCCTGAACTAAGTAATCAATTTGTCCTAGTTTGCTTGCTTCTTCTTCAAAGACTCTTATAAATACTTCACCAATTATTTTTCTTTTGGTTTCAGGGTCATTTACACCTTTTAGCCTAGATAAAAATCTCTCCTCAGCATCAGCATAAACTAAATTCATCTCCTTTTTATCCTTAAAGGTTACAACAACATCATCTATTTCACCTTTACGCATTAACCCATTGTTTACAAATACACATATTAACTGATCACCAATAGCTTTATGAACTAAGGCAGCAGCAACAGAAGAATCTACTCCGCCACTAAGTCCACACAGAACTTTTTTATTACCTACTTTTTTACGAACATCATCTACTACTTCATCTATAAAATCGGCTAAGTTCCAATCTCCTTTTAAATTGCAAATTTTAAATAAAAAGTTTTTTAATATTTGTGTACCATTGTTGGTGTGCTTTACTTCTGGATGGAATTGAACCCCGTAAATTTTACGTTTCGAATCATTTATGGCAGCAATTTTACTGCTACTGCTAGAAGCTGTAACAATAAATCCTTCCGGTACTGAAATAATAGAATCACTTTGATTGATCCAAACTGAGAACTCGTTTTCTAGTCCATCCAATAATTTATCTTTTACTAAAATATTTAAATCACTAATATCATATTCATTAGCTATACTTGTGTTTATTTCTCCACCGAAATATTCAGTTAGAAGTTGCATACCATAACAGATGCCTAGTATAGGGATTTCCATCTCGAAAATTCGAGGATCACATTTTATAGCATCCTCGGCCATTATATTTAATGGACCTCCAGTTAATATTAATGCACTAGGGTTTTTTGCTATAATCTCTTCGTATTTTATATCATAAGGTACCACTTCACTATATACTGAAAGCTCCCTAACCCTACGAGCAATTAATTGATTATTCTGTCCACCAAAGTCTAAAACTAATACTAATTCTTTATTCAATATTTTACACCTCTACTCCTTATATACTGATGGTTTTAATATACATACATCTGGAAGATTTCTATATTTTTCCGCATAGTCTAAACCATAACCAACAATAAATTCATCTGGAATTGAAAAACCTATGTAATCAGGATCAATGTTGCTTTTCCTGCGTGCTGGCTTGTCCAACAAGCAACAAACCTTAACACTTTTGGGACCTCTCCTTTTTAGCACTTCTACTATATATTCCAATGTTAAACCAGTATCGACTATATCCTCAATAATTAATACATTTTTGCCTTCTATAGAACTATCTAAATCTTTTTCTATACGAACTACACCTGATGAGACAGATGATGCACCATAACTAGATACATCCATAAAATCTACTTCAACAGCTATATCCATTTTCCTTATTATATCAGCCATGAAAACAAACGCACCTTTTAATATGCCAACCACCAAAAGATTTTCACTTTTATAATCTTCATTTATTTTTTTAGCTAATTCGGCAACCTTATTTTCAACCTCTTCCTTAGAAAATAGTATGTCCACATCTCTAGATACCAAAGTACTACCCCCTCAATAAAACCTTATACTATAAAGCATAATTTACTAATTATTTTTAATTTTATTATACACAAATATTTTTACCAATAATTAACAATATTAAAATATCTTTAGAATAATAGTTTAGTTTTACATCATTACCTTATTTTAAACTAATCTCATTTTATTACAAATACATTTCTAAAAATAATAACAGCTTTCCCATTTAAAAAAGGGGCCTTTTATTCAAGGCCCCTTTTACAATTTGTTAGTTATCTGGTGGTTTTATATTTGTTTTTTTACCTATATCTTTAAAGGATAAAGAAATTTCTAGCTGTGTTTTCTCATTGTTTATATTCGTGGCGTTTAGTGTTGCTTTTTTAACATAACGTTTTTTATAATCTATCCAAATTTCATATTGAAAGTCCTTCCAGAGATTTTCTAATAGTTGACTTTCAATCGAAGGGGTACACTTTACTACTAAACATTCTTTTCCATCTACACCTTCAAAACCAAGTTTTTCAACATTGCCTAAATCTTTAAATTTCAAATTAGACAAAGGGTTGAGTTCTGATATCAGGAGTTCCTCAGCATTGGAAGTATCACTTTCTATTACTAACCATTTTTCTGAATAGGAATCATAGTTGTAGATAGTCCCATCGTAGTAATAAATATCAATCGGTGTGTTAACCATCTCCCCCCTTATGTGTGTATTGTCACCTGATTTCTCACCTTCTACCTGACTGATCACCTCCTTACGACCATCAACTATAAATGTTGATGTTATGTTGTATTTATAATCATTAACCGCGGCCATATTTTTTATCGTTTCCTCAAGTTCTATGGCTGCATCAAGTTGTGATTTAACATAATAATCGTGGATACGTTGACCAGACAATAGTCCACCTATAATTAAAACTATAAGTATACCAATTAATATTTTGCCCCTAGTTATCCCTCTCACCCCTTATGGAATTATTCTTTTTTTACTTGAGTAGTACATTGTATTATTAGTTTTGTTATTATATTCTCATATCTTCGCAAGAAGTTTATTCCAATAGAATACATTATGTCCTATTTAAAAATACTTTACTTAAAAGGAGTGTTTTGCTATAATTGCCACGTTATTAAAGAATAGGAGGAGTATTTGTGTTTAAGCACTACGAAGAAGTAATAAACTTTTGTCAAGAAAAACAAGTACAAATGATTGACTTTAAAATGATTGATCTGCTCGGCAGATGGAGACACTTAACTATTCCTGCATCCCGCTTTACCCCAGACACTTTAAAATATGGGATTGGATTTGATGGTTCAAACTATGGATATGCTCCAATAGAAAAAAGCGACATGGTATTTATTCCTGATATAACTACTGCAGTCTTTGATTCTTTTTCTGAAGTTCCTACATTAAGTATGATAGGTGATGTTTTCATTATAGCTGAACCTGATAATTACCCATTTGATCAATATCCTAGAACTATTGCCAATAAAGCTGAAGAATATTTAACATCAACAGGTATAGCGGATGAAATGATTATTGGACCTGAATACGAGTTTCATGTATTTGATAATGTAAGCTATGAGTGTAAACCTCAACAAACTAATTTTTCAATTGATGCAGAACAAGCTATATGGAATAGTGGGGAAACTGAATATGAAAATCTAGGATATAAAATTCCACGTAAAGGTGGATATCACATAGCCCCACCTCAAGACATTTTATACGACCTTAGATCTCGTATGTGTTTATTATTTGAAGAAAATAATATTCCAGTAAAGTATCATCACCATGAAGTAGGTGGACCAGGTCAGGTCGAGATCGAAGTAGAATTAGGTAGATTAAGAGAAATGGCCGATAAAACTATGTTGGCTAAGTATTTAATTAAAAATATAGCATTTTCTGAAGGGAAAACAGCTACTTTTATGCCTAAACCACTTTATCAAGAGGCTGGCAATGGCATGCATGTACATATGCATTTATTTAAAAACAAACAACCAATATTTTATGATAAAAACGGTTATGCAAACTTAAGTAAAGAAGCATTATATTTTATAGGTGGTTTACTTAAACATGCTCCAGCTCTTCTAGCTCTTACTAATCCAAGTACAAATTCATATAAGAGGTTAGTTCCCGGCTATGAAGCACCTGTTAGCATTTGTTTTGCCACTTCTAACCGTAGTGCAGTAATTAGAATTCCTGCATATGCAAAGGCTCCTGAGCATAAACGCTTTGAATTCAGATCATCTGATGCCACCTGTAACCCATACTTAGCATTTGCTGCTATGTTGATGGCAGGGGTTGATGGTATAAAAAATAAAATAGATCCAATGAAAGAAGGCTTTGGGCCTTATGACGTTAATTTATACAATTTAACTCCTGAAGAACAAGCAAAAGTAAAAGCTCTACCAAAGTCACTTAATGAAGCTTTAGATGCACTTGAAAAGGATCATGAATTTTTATTAGCTGGTGGAGTATTCCCCAAAAGGTTAATTGAAATATGGATTGAAACCAAGCGCAAAGAAGCCAATTCAGTAGAAGAAATTCCTCACCCCAAAGAATTTGAATTGTACTACGATTTATAAACTTATAAGAAATTTAGTAAAACTAATTTGATCATAAATAAACCCCTCTAAGGAATCTCTTAGAGGGGTTTGTTTATATAGTCTTGTTTTTATTTGTTACATCATTCCTGGCATGCCTCCAGGACCTCCAGGTGGCATTGGGGCAGGATCATCTTCTGTTTTAATTTCTGTAATTAATGCTTCAGTTGTAAGTAGCATTGATGCTATACTTGCTGAGTTTTGTACAGCTGAGCGAGCTACTTTAGCCGGATCAATTATTCCCGCATTGATCATATTTTCATATATACCAGTTAAAGCATTATAGCCTACTCCAACTTCAGCTTCTCTAACCTTTTCAACTACGACTGAGCCTTCAACTCCTGCATTGCTTGCAATTTGACGTAGAGGTTCTTCTAATGCTTTTTTAACGAGATTAACACCAGTTAACTCATCATCTTCAGCTTGAACTTCAGCAACTGCTGATACAATATTTACTAGAGCAGTTCCACCACCAGCTACAATTCCTTCTTCAACAGCGGCTTGAGTAGCTGCTAAAGCATCCTCGATGCGATGTTTTCTTTCTTTTAATTCAGTTTCAGTTGCTGCACCTACTTGAATAACTGCTACCCCACCAGACAGTTTAGCCATTCTTTCTTGTAACTTTTCACGATCATATTCAGAATCTGTTGTTTCTATTTGATTCCTAATGTTGTCAATTCTAGCTTTAACATCATCTTCTGTGCCAGAACCGTCAATAATAATAGTTTCTTCTTTTTTAACTACTACTTGGCGAGCTCTACCTAATGATTCGATATCGACATTTTCCATTTTAATACCTAACTCTTCTGTTATTAGTTGTCCATTAGTAAGAGTTGCTATATCTTCTAGCATAGCTTTTCTTCTTTCACCAAATGCTGGAGCTTTAACCGCAACACAGTTAAAGGTTCCTCTTAGTTTATTAACTACTAAGGTAGCTAAAGCTTCACCTTCAATATCTTCTGTTATAATTAACAAAGGCTTTCCTGTTTGAACAACTTTTTCTAGCACAGGTAACACTTCGTTTATAGCAGCTATCTTTTTATCACTAATTAAAATATATGGTTCTTCTAATACAGCTTCCATTTTATCTGTATCAGTAATCATATAAGGTGAAATATATCCACGGTCAAAACTCATTCCTTCAACTACATCTAATGAAGTACCTACAGATTGTGATTCCTCAACTGTAATAACACCATCTCTTCCTACTTTTTCCATGGCATCGGATATTAATTGTCCGATTTCTTTGTCATCAGCTGAAATTGCTGCAACTTGAGCAATAGCTTCTTTAGTTTCAACCGGCTTGCTAACACCTTGAATTTTTGCAACTGCGGCTTCAACAGCTTTCTCAATTCCTCTGCGCATAATCATAGGATTTGCACCAGCAGCTACATTTTTTAGACCTTCTTTAATCATAGCTTGAGCTAAAACTGTAGCTGTAGTTGTTCCATCACCAGCTACATCATTTGTTTTAATAGCAACCTCTTTAACTAATTGGCAACCTAAGTTTTCCCATGGATCTTCTAAATCTATATCTCTAGCAATGGTAACACCATCATTTGTAATGGTAGGAGAACCAAACTTACGATCTAAAACAACATTCCTTCCTTTAGGACCTAATGTAACTTTAACTGTATCAGCTAAAGTATCAACACCTTTTTCTAACGATCTTCTTGCTTCTTCACTAAATTTAATTTCTTTGGGTGTCATTTTTATGTATCCTCCTTTACTAACTTAATTTTGCAAGTATATCTCTCTCTGAAAGAACTAAATAATCATCACCATCAACCTTAATTTCTGTGCCTGCAAACTTTGAAAAGATAACTTTATCACCAACAGATACTTCTAAAGCTATTCTTTCACCTTTTTCATTTAAAAATCCGGGACCTACTGCAAGAACTTCTGCTTCCTGTGGCCTTTCTTTTGCTGTATCTGGTACATACAGTCCACTTTTTGTTTTTTCTTCTGCCACTTCTACCACTTTAACTACTATGCGATCTGCTAAAGGTTGAATTTTCAAGGTTATACCCCCTTTAATTTATATTTCTTTTTTATTAGCACTCACTGTTGTTGAGTGCTAATATAATAATAATATTATTAGGCAATATAATGCAAGTATTCAAATTAAAATACTTGCTAAAATTTCCTTAATATTTTTGTTAAATATTATGTACCATCTATTTTCTCAATATACCTTAAAATTTCTTTTTTTTTTAATTAGATTCGCCACATTCAGTTGCTGAACCTTTTAAAATTTCTATACCATGACCTAAAGCAGGAAGTATTGCTTCTAGTGACTCTTTTACACCTTTAATACTACCTGGCAAATTAATTATTAGAGTACTTTTACGTATACCAGCAACTCCTCGTGATAACATTGCTTTTGGGGTTTTGCTTAACCCATAATAGCGTATCGCTTCTGCAATTCCCGGGGCATTTTTATCTAATACTGCAAGAGTAGCTTCTGGAGTTACATCACGCATAGAAAAACCAGTTCCTCCAGAAGTTAAAATAACGTCTAATCCAACTTCATCACTAAATTTTTTTAATCTATCACTAATAATATCTTGTTCATCCGGTATTATTTCATATTTTTCTATGGTGTAAATATTTTGTTGTTTTAAAATTTCAATTATTTCCTTGCCACTTAAATCTTCTCTTTCACCTTGTGACCCCTTGTCACTCATAACTAAGATTCCTACACGAAACATTACATCACCTCTACAATATTACCTGGTTTTATTTCTCCCCCTTTTAGCACTTTGCAAAATAATCCTTCATAAGGTAATAAGCTTACTCCAAAAGTCTTAGTAACTACACTAGGATGATCTTCTTTACCTATATGAACGATTTCTATAATAACTTGATTACCTATTTTTATTTTCTGGCCTGGTTTAATATTTTTTAAATCAATACCTTCAATTAATAAATTTTCAGCTAATTGACCTGGTCCAAGCTCTAAGTTATTATCTTGGCTTAATTTTTTCACACTAGCAGCATCCAAGCATGTAACTTGTCTATCCCAATCACCTGCATGTCCATCATTTTCTATTCCAAAGTTTTCTATTACTTTAGCTTCTTGAACAGGGTGTTTTAATTCTCCTCTTTTTTCACTTATACATATAGAATAAAGTGTTCCCTTTTGTGACATTTTCCTTCCCCCATTTAAAAATCTCTTTTTACATGTCCACTTTTTCCACCGATTTTTTCATTAAGCCTTATATCGGTAATTTCCATCCATCTATCAGTAGCTTTACACATATCATAGATAGTAATAGCTGCTATACTTACTGCTGTTATAGCTTCCATTTCCACCCCTGTTTTTCCTGTTGTTCTTACCTCAGCAAAAACAGATATCGTTGATTTGTCTTCATCAAAATCAAATGATATATCAACACCTGTTAACATTAAAGGATGACACATTGGCACTACATCGGGAGTTTTTTTGGCACCCATTATACCTGCGGTCTGTGCAACTGCCAACACATCACCCTTTTTAACTGCTCCTTCTTTAATAGCCTTTAAAGTTTCTGGTTGCATACAAACAACTGCTTGGGCATAAGCTACCCTATCTGAATCATTTTTATCAGTAACATCAACCATCCGTGCTCGTCCTTGTTCGTTTATATGAGTAAACTCCATTATTTAACCCCCAATTTGATACATTTTGCGGTTGTTTTCTGAACCCCAGCCAGAATTAAGTTGATGTTTTTCTGGTTTTAGATTTATAGCTCTTAAAAATAATTGCTTTAAATCTTCATCACTTACACCTGTACGTAGTGCTGATTTCAAATCGGTTTCCCTCTTATCATACAAGCACCCTCTTAGTTTTCCTTCAGCTGTCATTCTTAATCTGTTACATAAGCTACAGAAGTGGTTGCTCATTGGACTTATAAACCCAATAGTTCCTTTGCCACCTTCAATATCATAATACTGTGCAGGTCCATTACCTCTAACCTGTTTTGCAGGTGCTATATCAAAATCTTGTTTAATATTGTCCTTTATTTCATTATTAGTCATCATTTTATCTTTCTGCCAGAACAATAAATCTCCAATAGGCATAAATTCTATAAATCGAACATGGAAAGGATATTCATATGCTAATGTTACAAAGTCTTTAATTTCATTATCATTAAAACCTTTTATAACAACTGTGTTAATTTTCACAGGATCCATTTTAAGTTCTATAGCTTTTTTAAGTGCATCTTTCACCTTATCAAAAGCATTTCTCCTAGTAATATATTTAAACTTGTCTGCAGCTAAGGTATCAACACTAAAATTAACACGGTTTAATCCCGAATGCTTTAATTCTTCAGCTAAATCAGCAAATAGTACTCCATTAGTTGTAATCGCAATATCATCTATTTGTGGTAGTTTATTTATATCTTTAATTAATTTAGTTAAATTTTTTCTCACTAGAGGTTCGCCTCCGGTTAACCTAACCTTGCGAATGCCTAGCTCAGCACCTATTTTAACTAATCTATAAATCTCTTCAAAAGATAAAATTCCATTATTATTTTTTAAATCAATTCCTTCTTCGGGCATACAGTATCTGCATCTTAGATTACACCTATCTGTTACTGAAATTCTTAGATAATTTATTTCTCTTCCGTAAGTATCAGCCATATCTTCCACCTCTCCCCTAATGCCCACGCTTTATTAAGTCTTTGCTTAAATGATTAAAAACATCCTAATTCACATGCACATATCTTTATATTAGCTTCATCACAAGCTTCACCAACAACGTTGGGCTCAACCTTTAAATCTTTGGCTAATTTTCTAGCATCACTACAGCTTATCTTCCCAGATGTTGCAATTTCTTTAACTTTTTCTACAATCTTAGCTTTGTCCATTATTCTCCTCCTTCAAAAAAAAAATAAACACCGTTAGAAAGGGTGTTTATTTAGCCAAAAAGACTGTATTACTCCTTTCCACCAGGAGGCCTATCGGTTTCCCCATAAACCCTATCGTTTAGTTTCCATAGCATCTATTTAATACCTTAGGTTAAACTAAATCGGAGTTTATATTTAATTTGCTCCATACATTATACAACTAATTAGTGCTTGTCACAATTGCCTTTTTTTTGGAATGAACATAATTAGAAATAATCCCAATCTATAACTAGTTCTGATTGATTGGTTACAATCCAATGTACTGGTACATCTGCTTCTTGTGGATATAATTTTTCTACAACTTGAAACTCATAACAAACACCACACAAAAAGGTATCCTCTCTAACCCTTTTTAAAAATCTATCATAGTATCCTTTACCATATCCTATCCGGTTACCGCTATCGTCAAAAGCAAGTCCTGGTACTATTACTACGTCTATTTGATCCGGCAAAAAAGGCTCACCTATAGGTTCTTTTATGCTAAAAGGACCATTTTTCATATTTTTCCAACCTGTGAAGCCAACAGCAACCATATTACCGTTTTTCTCTACTCTAGGCAAAAGAACAGTTTTTTGTGTACTCAATTCCTCTATTAGTGGTCTTATATTAACTTCACTTTTAATGTTGGAAAAAAGCATTATATTTTGGGCTTTTCTTACAGGTTCTAATTCTTTTAAAGTATTTCTTATGTTCGCACTATATTCTTCAACCTCTTCATTTGATAGACGATTTCTTTTTTTTATCATCTCATCTCTTATTTGTTGTTTTTGTTCTAAATTTTTGTTTATATTTAACACCATTAATCTCCCTCTTTATGACGTATACTTTTAACATAGTAAACACCTACTACAACAACAAACATTAAAATAACATATATATGACCTAAGGATAAAATTCCATATTCAATAAGGTTAAATCTATAGAAATCCACAGTAAATCTATAAATTGAATATCCTATTAGATAAAGTAAAAATACTTGTCCTGAGAATCTTCTACGTGGATAAAACCAAATTAAAAATAAAAATAGTATTAAATTTAATACTGTTGCATAAAGCTGTGTTGGATGCCTCAAAAGATTATCAACAAATGGAAAAACTACCCCTAAAGCTGATTCTGTCACCTCTCCATAACAACAACCATTTAAAAAACACCCTATTCTAACAATTGCATAACCTAAGGCTACAAATGGAGCAAAAATATCTGCTGTTTTCCAAAAGTCTAATCCTTTTCTTATAATAAAGAATAGGAAAGCTAAAAACCCAAAAATTAAAGCTCCATACCATATTAATCCACCACTACTAAGATAAAAAAACATTAATGGGTTTTCTAAAAAAGTGTCTAGTTCATAAAGTAAAATGTATCCTAGTCGTGAACCTATTATTCCAGCAACAACCATGACAATTACCATATCAATAACTATTTCTTTATCAAGACCTTCTTTTTCAAATAACTTGCGTACTCCCGTAATTCCAATTATTACTGCTATTGCAAGCATTGTCCCCCATGCATAAACTTCAACACTACCTATTTCGAATAAAACCGGCTGCATATATATCATCCCTTTCTTACATAGTTATCCACAACTTGAATGTTGCATGATTTTGGGAGTTCACCCTATTGTTTAATTCCTTATCAATTTACTAAAAATTTTTAAAACCTCGGTCTAATAATTATCAACAGACTTTTCCACATTATCCACATATATTTTTCACAGTTTTATTATATTTGCATGTGCATTTAGTTTAAGTGAAGCGAATTTTTGATTTAGGTAATCATGGTATGCACTCCCAGCTATCATGGCAGCATTGTCAGTGCACAGTTTTAAAGATGGGTAATAGGCATTAATACCCAAATCATTTGCAGCATTTTGCACTTCATTTCTAAGTTGACTATTTGCTGCTACTCCTCCAGCCATAAGTATGCTTTTTGCATTATGTTTTTTTGCTGCTAAAGCAGTTTTAGCTACTAAAACTTCTACAATTGCTGCTTGAAACTCTGCAACTAAATCGTATACATTTTGCCCACCGGTTTTCTCCAGTTTTTTCCACATGTTCATAGTAGCTGTTTTTAAACCACTAAAACTAAATTCGTAGTCATTTTTATCCAGTAATACCCTTGGTAATTTTAAATTGCCTGCTTGTCCTTTTTCAGCGGCATTTTGAATAACTGGGCCTCCTGGATAACCTAACCCTAGAAAACGTGCAACCTTATCAAAGGCTTCTCCAGCTGCATCATCACGAGTCTCCCCAATAACTTTATAATTATTGATGTCTTCCATTAATAGCAAGCTGGTATGGCCACCTGAAACAACTAAGCATATAGCAGGGAATTCTATTGAATCATGTTCCATAAAATTAGCATATATATGTCCATGCATATGGTTAATTGCAATCAAGGGTTTATTTATTGAGTAGGCAAATGATTTAGCAAAAGAAATACCTACAAGCAATGCTCCAACTAACCCCGGCATATTAGTAACCGCTACTGCATTAAGATCATTATATGTTACATTAGCTTCCTCTAATGCGGTTTCTACAACTATTGATATATTTTCTATATGCTTACGGGAAGCTACTTCAGGAACTACCCCCCCAAAGGATTTGTGGATATCTATTTGGGAGTTAATAATATTGGACATTACATCTCTACCATTCTTCACTACTGCTGCTGCTGTTTCATCACATGAGGTTTCAATACCTAAAATTACGACGTCATTCATAAATTAACACCTTCTAAATCAATAATCTAAGTTAGATATTTAGTCATAATTATTGCATCTTCATTATTATCTGAATAATAATTATGTCTAATTCCCGTGGGTATAAAATCAAAATTTTTATACATATTAAAGGCCGGTTCATTTGACGGTCTAACTTCTAATAAAATATGAGTAGCCTTTTTTTTGCGAGCAATTTCTACTAATTGGGTTAATAAAGCCTTTCCAGCACCCTTCTTACGATAAATAGAAGAAACTGCTACATTAGTAATGTGAGCTTCTTCAAAAACTATCCAAATGCCTCCGTACCCCATAATTTCTCCTTCAAAGTCACATACAAAATAAGTGGCAAATTTATTATTAAGCTCTAATTGAAATGACTCCCTAGACCATGGAGCAGTAAACGATTCTAGTTCTATTTTTCTAACACTATCAACATCGGCTTCTGTCATTTTCCTAATAAGAAAATCCTGATTTAACACTTACTATAACGCTCCTCTTCCTAGCCTATTTTCAGCTTCAGATAACCTTAAGTAAAGGGGACGAATAGCAAAGGGGTCATCAAACTCTTGTTTATTATATTTATCTATAGCTATAGCTCCCATAGAGGAAGCTCTAGGATACATCATATGCAGTGGAGCACACATCACCTTTTTATCTAATTTTTGTTGAAAAACTTCTTTATAAGGCTCATATCCATCACCTAAAAATATTACTTTATCTTTATTATAATTATGGAGTTGGTTTTGTATAATCTCACATAATTTCTCTGGAGAAACAGCTATATAATCTGTAATTTTGTTTTTACGATAAGAATCAGAAGTATAAATTGCTGTATATACTTCTTGCTTTCTCGCGTTAAGAAGTGGACATATTAAAGCATTATCGGAATAAACATTTTCAGCCATAGCATCAAGAGTAGGAATTCCTATAAGGGATATATTAGCACCTTGACATAAGCCTTTTACAGTAGCTAATCCTATTCTTAAACCTGTAAATGAGCCTGGACCTATACTTATAGCAATAGCATCTAAATCATCCACCTTATAACTACATTCATTTAACACTCTATCTATTACTAACATAAGTGTTTCTGAATGAGTTTTTTTAATATTAGTAAATTCCTCTTTTATAAGTCTATTATCATAAAATAATGCAACTCCTTGTGTAGGTGTGGCACTATCTACCGCTAACACTAACAATATCACTCAACTCCTCAATTTTTTGGGAATTTGCCTTAATTGTTACCTTACGAGGATTATCATAATCATCATCAATTAGGTCAATATATAACAAATAATCAGCTTCAGGAAGCTGGTCACCTCCGATATTTGCCCATTCAATTATGGCAATACCATCATTGTGTAAATAATCATCTATACCAATATCTGTTATTTCACATCCTTCTAAACGATAAAAATCAAAATGATAAATCTTAGGTGAAGTCTCATAAATATTCATTAAACTAAAGGTTGGGCTACTAACATTTTCTTTATAATTCAATCCTTTAGCTAAACCTTTAACTAGTGTTGTTTTACCAACACCAAGCTCACCTATTAAAAAAACTATATCATTTTCACTTAAGATAGATGATAAATTTTCCCCTAAAACCTGCATTTCTTCATCACTTGTAATAATCAATTCCAAATAATCACCTCATTATCAACCTAAACTTTTATATTCATCTCTAATTTTCTTAAAATCTTCCCAAGTTGGTCTTTTATATTCTTCATTTCTTAATAGTGCAGCTGGATGAAAAGTGGCTATTATCTTAATACCATTGCGAAGAATCCATTGGCCTCTCATTTTAGTAATTCTAGCCTTAGAATTTATGACTACCTGGGTAGCTTTTGAACCTAAACAAACAATAATTTTAGGGTTTATTATCCTTATTTGAGCCTCTAAGTATCCTCGACAGACTTTAACCTCTTCTGGGTTAGGGAGTCTATTACTAGGTGGCCTACATTTAACTACATTAGTTATATAAACTGCTTCTCTATTTATTTCAGCTGCATTAAGTATTCTATCTAAAAGTTGTCCTGCAGGACCCACAAATGGTATTCCCTGATTATCTTCATCCTGCCCCGGACCTTCCCCAATAAACATAATATCTGATTTATTATTTCCATCACCGAAAACTACTTGCTTACAACCTTTTCTTAAACCACAATTTTCACATTTGTTAGCTATTTTCTTTAGTTCGTCATAAGAGTTAATATCTAAAAATGCTTCATGACTTTTAATACTAGGAAGAAAAGGAGTATACGCTATTGTTTCATTCATTTCTGAATTATTTTTTTCATTTTTAGAGTCAGTATCAAAAAATAAATTTGGTTGTTCTTTAGACATTTTCTCCCCTCCCGCTCAATTCTAGTCTTTTTTGCCTAAAAATTCTATAAAAACATTATATATTAGAAAATATTATATAAACAGACATTATCTATTAGCATTTTTTTAGCATGTGGTAATTATATCCAGAAAAAAGTTTAATGAAAAAGCACAATATAATAATAGAAGATATTTAAGGAGGTTTTCTTATGATTCGTTATGCTTCAATTTTTCTTTTAGGGTTAATAATTGTAACTGCAAGTTACCAAATATTTTTTTATAATGATAGTCCACCGGCTAGACCTATACCTGATGAAACAATTTTGGGTGAAAATTTAGGTGAAGATGAAGAGCATATAATAAATTTTAATAATAATCGGCTTTATATAGTAAATAAAACTACAGGTTTAAGTCAAACTGTTTCTATTTCTGAGGAATCTTTAATGTTAGTAAAAGTTATTTCTGATAAACCTGAAAATGAGCCTCCTTTTATAGATAGAAACATAAAAAAAGCATATATTTTAAAAGGAGAAAAACTTTCTTATTTAGTAGAAATAAAACCAGAAACAAAGATAAGCCTTACTTATCCTAATGTAGACGTGGAAAAACCTTATATAATTATTAGTAAGTCTGAAAATAAACTGTATTTTTATGATCAAGGTGAATTAGTAAAGCGTTATAAGGTTGCAACTGGTGAAAAACCTGATTATACACCCGAAGGAATTTTTGTAATAGATAATAAAACAAAATACCCTGGTGGAAAAGACGAACATGCACCCATGGGTTCAAGATGGATGGGTTTAAAAGTACCATGTGATAAAGATAAAAGAGGAAATAAAGATGACGGTGGCCCTGATTCTAGAGCTCCTAAGGGAGACAAATACGGTATCCACGGAACCAATGATGAAAGCACCATAGGAACTCATCAATCCGGTGGCTGCATACGCATGTATAATAAATCAATTAATGAACTATATGATATGGTAGAAATAGGAACTAAGGTAAGAATAATAAAATAAGGGGTATATCATTGGGGACGCGGCATACCGCGTCCCCAATGATATGCAATTATTAGTTTTTCTCGAGCATGTTATATAAGTCCGTAAAGCCTGTACCAATTCTCCAGAACATTACTCCTGCTAGGTCATTATCCATTACTAGGTCATATTTTGCTTGTAGGCTTCTTTCGTTTTCCATCCATATTTGACGTGAGACATTGTTATGGTCACGGTATGTAAAATACGGACTGTAGTGTTCCTCACTAAAGTGCTCAGTAATATAATACTGGCTTCTAAGTTCTGTCATACTATTTGCACTTACAACATTGGCTCTAGGTTGACCTGCTCCCCAATCATAACCATAAGTTGCTAGACCTATGAGTATTTTTTCTTCAGGCATAATTGAAGAAAAATACGAAATATTTTCAGCTACCCACCAAAGAGGTGCTACTGGTCCAGGTTCACTTGTTCTATATCTGTAGTCATATGACATTACTGCAACTAAATCAGCAATTTCACCTATCCTTTGATAATCATAACCTATTGGCCATCTATCATTAGCAGTTCTACCAAATACAGCAACAGATAATGTTTTATCTGCAGGCAATCTGTATTTTAGTTCTTCTAAAAATATGTTTAAGTAAGGTGCATCTTCAGGCTTTAGAAACTCAAAATCTATATTTACACCATCGTAATTATAACTTTGCACTTCTTGAATTAAGTTGTTAATTAATCTAGCTCTATTTTCTGGACTTCTAAGTAATTGATTTAGTTGATCTGGATCAAAAAGCATTACACTTGCATGAGTATTTATCCCTTGTTCATGTGAAAATTGTAGTATTTCCTCATAATCATCTTGATACTCATAAAAAAGATCTCCTCGACCATTGGTCTCTAACCACCTAAATGCCACATCAGTAAATAAGTGGGCATTTTCTTTGTACTCTTCAAATGCTCTAAAGTAATAATAAGCAAATACCATTGGATTATTAGATTTATTTTCAAAATCTATGGTTACTTCCCGCTTACTATCATTCCACCCTACTTCTGCTTCTACGGCTTCTGATATAAATCTTAAAGGTACATAAGTTCTGTTTTGAAATATGTATGGGGCTACATCAAGGTTTATAGTTTTTCCATTAACTTTAGCATTTTTGTTATCAACTATTAACTCTATGATAGTATCTTGAAGTTGAATATCTACTTTTCTTAACTCATTATTCCACTCTATCTTACCATCAAAAACTTTGTCTTCTACAAAAAATCTAACCGGTACCATTGTTCTATTATCTACAATATGGTTAGGAAGATCGTAGCTTCTTTGCTCACCATTTATATTTATAGAGGGTCCAGGGTTTATAAATCCTGTAATAGCAAAGCTTAACAATACTAGAGATAAAATCAATAACAGGGACACTTTTTTTCTCATTACAAAACACTCCTACAAATTTATTAAATATTTACTTATTCTAACTAATCCACAAACCTCCTTGAAGTAAATAATGCCAAAAAAAAAGAACCGTTAGGTTCTTGGTAATTAGACTTTAATTTAGAAATTTATTCTGAGGGATAATGGCATTTATGTCATCTAGAGGTACATGAACAAGGTTATCCTGATTAACAACCGCTAAGATTACCATTTCCTCTCCCGAGTATTCTTCATTATAAAATCCTAATACACATACAGTAAGCACCTTACCATCAACATGAACATTAAAGGTATCTCCCCTATTCAATTCTATCCCCCCAAAAATTCTCCGTCTACAAAGGTCTGCACTGTTTTAGTAGAGAAATCAAAAGGGTGGCCATCATGTATAACTAAATCTGCACGTTTACCACTTCTTATAGTGCCTAACTCATGCTCTACCTGTAACACTTCAACCGGAACTGTTGTTAAGGCTTGAAATGCTATATTTTCATTAAGTCCTTCTCTTACAGCTAGAGCTGCATAAACTCTTAAATGTTCAACTGGTGTAACTGGATGATCTGATATGAAACTAAATTTCACTCCTCTTTCAGCTAGCATATCTGCATTTTTAAAGGATATTTCTTTCATTTCCACCTTTGCTCGATTTACTAATAAGGGTCCTAAAAATACGGCTACATCCCTTTTTACTAACTCATCACTAATCAAATGGGCTTCTGTCCCATGTTGAATAGCTAAGTTTATGTCAAAATCATCTTTTAAGCGTAAAGCTGTCATTATATCATCAGCTCTATGGGCATGTAATAATAATGGCATTTCCTTTTTTAAAACTTTTATTAATGGGTTATACTTAAATTTTTCTTTAGGTTCAATTTTATCTTTTTCTAGATATCCTGCAGCTATATAGAAAGCTTCCTTTAATAAACTTGCATTAGCCATTCTAGTTCTTGGAGTTTTCTTTTGATCTCCATAAACCCGTTTAGGGTTTTCTCCTAATGCTGCTTTTAGACCAGCAGGATTTTTATAAATCATATTTTTTATTGAAGAAGCATGGGTTTTTAAAAAAACCGCCTGCCCACCTATAATATTAGCACTACCAGGCATGCTCATTATTCTAGTTACTCCCCCACGCAAAGCATCTTTAAAACCTAAATCTAATAAATTAATTCCATCTAAAGCTTCTAGCTGAGGTGTGATAGGATCTGTAATTTCATTAACATCATCACCTTCAACTCTATATATTTCTTCATCTAACCCAACATGTGTATGAGTATCAATAAAACCTGGAGTAATATATTTACCATAAGCATCTATAATTTTATACCCCTGGGGAATTTCAATATTTTTCCCTACAGCCTTTATAGTATCTCCTTCAATTAATATAACTGCATCTTCAACAACCCCAGTATCGTCTAAAGTAAGTACTTTTCCACCTTTAATAGCAAACATGTAAATCCTCCTCTAAGATATAATATGAATGATGTATTATTACTGTTCTCTAAATCATCTTCCACCCTAGCCACAAGTAACCAATTTAACTCGAAAAATCCACTAGACTTTTAAATAATAATGCAGAATACTCATCTGTTAAACATTCTGGATGCCATTGAACACCAATAAAATAGCGATGTTTTGTACTTTCTATAGCTTCTATTGTTCTATCTGGTGAATACGCTGTTACTACCATTTTGTTTCCTAGTTGATTAACCGCTTGATGATGAAAGCTATTTACTCTTATACGTTCAGATTTTAATATATTGTACAAAATAGTATCCTTTTTTATAAATATATCATGAAATGCATAATTTCTGGGAGCTTTCTGTGTATGACACATATTAGTTTTAATATCTTGTACAATACTACCACCACTAGCTGTGTTTAATACTTGGCACCCTCTGCAAATACCTAAAGTAGGTATGTTTTTCATCATACAATACTGGGCCATCTTTATCTCGAAAACATCCCTTATAGGTGTAATTTCACCTAATTCTTTTACGGGAATTTCACCCCAATAAACTGGGTCTATGTCACCACCACCAGATATTAATATTCCATTACATAAATCTACATATCTTTTAATATATAATTCGGATTCACATGGTGGCAGTATTATAGGAATACCCCCAGCACGACTAACAGAATCAATATAATAATCTCTTAAAGCAAAGTTTCTATCTGCCTCAATAAAATTACCTGTAACCCCAATAATTGGTTTCATTCTGTTTCCTCCCCCCATTAAAAAACAGGCCTTTTTTAAGACCTGTCCTATTGTTTATGTATATTAAATTTCGGCTAACCCCATGCTTACTGCTAGAGCCTTATCTACTTTTTCCATCATATCCTCATTTAATATGTCTAATCTTTGTTTTAATCTCATTTTATCTATTGTTCTAATTTGCTCTGCTAAAATTACTGAATTTTTTTCTAGACCGTAAATTTTAGATTTAAGCTCTACATGAGTGGGAAGTTTAGCTTTATTAATTTGTGAGGTTATTGCCAGCACAATTGTTGTAGGACTATACTGGTTTCCTATATCATTCTGCACAACTAATACCGGTCGCATACCACCTTGTTCTGAACCCATAACCGGGTTAAGTTGGGCAAAATAAATTTCACCCCTTTTAATCATATATGCTATCACTCCAACAATTTTTCTATACTGTTTACTAAAGCCTCTTCTTCAACACAACAATTCTCTGTTGCTATATTTAAATTTATTTCTGCCATTTCTAAATAACCCTTTTTCATTTGCTCTCTCATCAAATTTTTTTTACGCTCCCCAAGATAAAATTTTATAGCTTCTCTAACTATCTCACTACGATTTTTGCTTTCATCAGCCATAACGTTATCTACCTCAGACAGGAGATTCTCAGGAACTGTTATTATTATCCTTCTAGAGGATGGCATGCGAGCACCTCCATTATATATACAATAGATATATCTATTATATATATATTTATATATACTCGCAAATCCAATAATTTCAATGAGTCTTAAACTAACCTATATATAACCGAGGAACCCGAGAACTAATCGCAGAAACTATTTCATAATTTATTGTACCTAATGTATCTGCTATATCATCAGCTGTAATACCAAATTCAGGCTTCCCAAATAAGATTATCTCTTCACCATCTTTTATTCCATCTACCCCTGTAACATCAAACATACATTGATCCATACATACATTACCGATTAAAGGCACTTTCTTCCCTTTTATTGAAGCCCAAATTTTATTGGATAATAGCCTAGTATAACCATCAGCATATCCTATTGGTACAGTTGCAACAACAGTATTTTTACTAGCAATAAATGTTCTACCATAACTTACTGAACTACCCTTAGATAATGTTTTTACAAAACTTACTTTACTTTTTAAGGTCATAGCTGGTATTAAATCAATTTTTTTTCTATCTACTTCATCAGAAGGATACAGTCCATAAGTTACTATTCCAGCTCTTACCATATCATAATGAGCTTCCGGTAAATCCATAATTGCAGCACTATTAGAACTATGCTTAATCGGTATATGTATTCCTTTTTCCTCTAAGTTTTTTAGAAATTCATTAAAAACTTCAATCTGTTTTTTAGTGTATGTTTTATCTTTTGCATCTGCTACAGCAAAATGTGTAAAAATGCCTTCTATGTTGACTCCAGGCAGCAAATTAACTCTTTCAACTAATTCTGAAGCACGGGATTCAACTACAATTCCTAATCTCCCCATACCGGTATCAACTTTTAAGTGAACATTAACTTCTTTTCCTTTGCTAACAGCTACCTTAGACAACTCTTCGGCTAAGCTAATTGTAAATACACTAGGTATTATATTATTATCAATTATTGTTTCTGCAGTGCCATTAGGAATATATCCTAATACTAATATTGGTGATTTAATACCTTCTTTTCTTAATGTGAGAGCTTCATCAAGTGATGCAACACCTAAATAATCAACACCTTCTTCTAGGCAAATTCTTGTTACTTCAAGCATACCATGTCCGTAAGCATTAGCTTTTACAATTACCATAAGTTTAGTTTCTGGCTTAAGCAAACTTTTCACTTCATTTATATTATGCCTTATTGCACTTAAATCTATTTCCACCCAAGTTAATTTTAAATTATCCATTATTACTCACCAACGATTTCAAAATGTCATTTCTGGTAACAATACCAACTAACTCCCCATCTCTTACAACTGGCACACGGTTGATACGCCTTTTTTGCATTATTTCAACAACTTCTTTCACATCTTTGTTTTCTTCTACTGCATATACCTTCTTGGTCATTGCATCTTTAACTAACGAAGCAACATATTTCTTAAGACTATTATTAAATCTTATGGGATTTTCAAGAAAAATAAAACTGTCAAATAAAGTAAGATAAAAAGGTACTTTTAACTCACTAGCTTTAACCATTAAATCATTTTCAGTTATTATACCTAAAAGCTTTCTCTGTTCATCAACAACTGGTATACCGCTTATCTTGTTATCTATAAGTAGTTTAGCAACTGTATCTATTTTTTCTTCTGGACCTACAGTAATAACCTCTGTAGTCATTATATCTTTCGCTAACATTTAATACCCTCTTTCATGATATATTTTTAATTTATTCAAACTGCTTTAAAATATCCGGAATTCCATAAATTAAATCTCCGGCAATTAATCCTCTTTGTCCCTTTGACTCACTAACCCGATCTCCAATTAAACCATGTAAATAAACACCAGTTATAGCAGCATTTTTACTATTTAGCCCTTGTGCAATAAAACCAGCAATTATTCCACATAATACATCACCACTGCCAGCAGTAGCCATCCCAGGATTACCCGTAATATTTATATAGACTTCTCCATCAGGAGTTGCTATCACTGTTCTATTTCCTTTTAATACTATAATTACTCCCCATTCAATTGCACAATTACGAGCTATCTCAATACGATTTGCTTGAATTTCTTTAATTGTTTTACCCGTTAAACGTGCCATTTCACCAGGATGAGGTGTGAGAATTATTGGCACCTGCCTATTTTTTAGTACTTCAATATCATTTTCTAGGGCGTTTAAACCATCTGCATCAATTACTAATGGAATCCCAGATCTTTCAAGAACTGCACTAAGAACTGCATTAGCCTCCTTATATCTAGACATACCCGGTCCTATTGCACATACTGAACTTGTGCCAAGCATATTTTCAATAGCTGGAATAGATTCAAGAGCTATAGTGGAATGACCTGTCTCTACTAAAGGAATAGTCATAACCTCTATAAGCTGATTATCTACATTTGGTAACAAAGATTCTGGAAGTGCAGCAGTAACTAAACCCACCCCTGTTTTTAATGCAGCATTTGCTGTCAAAACCACAGCACCCGTAAGCCCTATAGAACCACCTACTACCAATACATGACCATATGTCCCCTTATGTGACTCCGGATCACGTGGCAATACCAAGTGTTTTACCATATCATTAGTTATTAAGTTGTTTTTAATAGTATTATCTTCTAACAATGCTAATGGTATAGATATATCTGCAACCGTTAATTGACCTATGTAATCTCGACAAGAATACATTATCATACCTATTTTAGGAAGAGCAAAGGTTATAGTATTTGTTGCCATAACCGCTTCACCATGCACTTTGCCTGTGTCAGCCTCAACTCCTGATGGAATATCAACTGCAATAACTGAAGCTTTACACCAGTTTATCATTTTTACTATTTTTGCATCTAATTCATTAAGATTGCCTTTAAAACCTATACCATATATAGCATCAATAACCACATCACTACGCATTAAAATAGTTAGCAAATTATCTAGGTCTTCTTCATTTAATAATGGGTATATTCTATTACTTATCTTATCAAGAATTTTATAATTAGTTAGTGTGTCAGTAGTCAATTCCGAAGCTTTTCCCATTAAAAAAGTATCCACATTAGCCCCAAGGTTAATAAGATGACGACTAACTACTAAACCATCACCACCATTATTACCTTTTCCAGCTATTACTGTTATGTTTTTTCCCTGTACATCTCCTAATAATTCTTCTATTAAATCTACTACTCTTAAACCCGCATTTTCCATAAGAATAATGCTAGGTATATAATATTCGTTGCTAGCTCGCAAATCTATATTTTTCATTTCATCAGCAGTAAGTAGCTTCATTTTAATCCTCCCTTGTAGCAACAACAGCTGCAATTGCCTGATTTTTTGAATGGGATAGACTTATATTTATTTCCTTTATTTTTTTGTGTTCACATTTTTCAATCACTATTTTGCTTAAATATAAATAAGGCTTACCAAATTCATCTATTTTTACTTCAACATCACGAAACCCTACACCTTTTTGAAAAGTATAATCTAGTTTTCTAAAAGCCTCCCTTGCTGCAAATCTAGCAGCCAAAGAAGGATAAGGGTTGGATTTTGATAAACAATAATCAAGTTCAGCTTCAGTATATATTCTTTTCAAAAACCTAGGTGTTCTAATAACTACTTCTTTTATTCTTTGTATATCTACTATATCTATCCCTATTAGCAATTTATTCACCTCATAATTTTAATGTCACTAAAAATAATGCCCTGAAACCATAAAGATCTCAGGGCTACAAAAATTATATTAGTTTTCTAACTCACTCACAGTTGCTAAGTTTGCTTTTTCTGTATCACTTAGGATCTTATCCATATCTAATAGTATTAACAATCGTTGTTGTAATTTACCTACCCCAGTCAGATATTCAGCTGTAATGCCACCTACTACTGCAGGGGGAGGCTCAATATTTTCATCAGACAGCAATAAAACCTCACTTACTTCATCAACAATAATACCTACCGTTTGTCCATCAACCTCTACAACTACACTGCGGGTATCATTAGTTATCTCTGTAGCCCCTATGTTAAAACGTTTTTTCAAGTCTATAATTGGTACTATTTTACCCCTAAGATTTACAACTCCTTCGACAAAATCAGGTACCTGAGGTAAACGCGTTGGAGTCATCATTGGAATTATTTCCTGAACCTTAGTAATAGGCACTCCATATTCACAGACCATATCATCTGTTTTAAGAGTAAAAACTACTAGTTGAATCTCCTCAGCCATATTTTACCCTCCTTTACCAGTAAATTATGCTAATTTTACTACTAAAAACTTGCTTTTACCTATATATTATTTTACCTTATAATAACATAGTATTTTCTATAATATGGTCCTATTTTAAGATAAAATCATATTTTGCCATATATTTCTCTAAAATGCATTTTCGTTATATAATATACAAACCAAATAATCTAGTACATATATATTTAAGGAGGTATAAATACCATGAAAAAAGAACTGACTGTTGAAGGAATGAGTTGTAACCATTGTAAAGCAAATATAGAATCTACTTTAAATAAATTAGAGGGAATTAACCAAGTTTTTGTTAACCTTGATAACAAGCTTGTTGAAATAAGTTATAATGAACAAGAAATATCAATTGAAAAAATTATAGAATTAATCGATGATTTAGGTTTTGAAGTTATAACTACTTAATATCAGTTTTGATTTTACTGCATGACTGTCTAATGGTCAGATGTAACTGCTCTTTTGAAAACGGTTTGCTTAAATAACTATTACATCCTGCCTGCATACATTTTTCTATATCACCACTCATGGCATACGCAGTAAGAGCTATGATTGGTATATATTCTAATTCTCTGTTTTGACGAATCACTTTAGTAGCTTCATACCCATCGAGAATAGGCATTTGCATATCCATTAAAATAACATCTGGTTTCCATTTTGTAGTTGCTTTTACACATTCTTCACCATTAGCCACTGCATAAACATCATACCCTAAGTCAGAGAGCATATGGGAAATTAACTTGCGATTCACCTTTATATCCTCAGCTAGTAATACTTTTATGCCATTCTTAAAAATATTTGTTTTTTCTTGTTTATTTACATCATAATCTTTTTTGTGCTCTGCAATCATATCCACATTAGTTATTTCTTTTACTGGAACTACTATTGAAAATACCGATCCTTTAGGTTCATTTGGCTTACACCAAATATAACCTCCCATTAATTCTATTAACTGCTTACTAATTGTTAAACCTAGACCTGTTCCTTCGTATCCTTTGATTTTTGGTTTCTTTGCTTGAATAAAAGGCTCGAAAATTTCATTACATTTTTCTTGATCTATTCCTATTCCTGTATCGTAAACTGATATTTTTAGGGGAAATAACGAATTAGCATATTCGCGGCTATGTTTTGACACATATATATTCACTTCACCCTCTGGTGTAAACTTGAAAGCATTACAAACTATATTAGTTAAAACCTGTTTAAGTTTACCTTCATCCCCTAATATCATAATAGGTACATTTGAAGAAATATGTATATGCGATTTTAACCCCTTTTTTTGCATAAGAGGTCTCAAGTACTGAATAGTAGTTTTAATCATTTGGTGTAAGTTAAATTTTTTGTTTCTTATTTCCACCTGCTGTGCTTCAATTTTCGAAAGGTCTAACATATTATTTACTAACTCTAATAATTGTTCAGCACATTGTTGAATTGTTATAACATGTTCTACATTTTGATTATTAAGGCTTTCACTACTTAAAATCTCACAAAATCCCATAATACCCATTAGTGGAGTTCTCATCTCATGACTAATATTAGCTAAAAATTCACTTTTAGCACGATTAGCTTTTCTCGCTTCTTGCTGTGAATGTACAACTTCTGTAATATCAATCACAATAGCAATAATTTTTTTAACATTTAGGTTTTCATCATTAACTGTAGTAAGTGATAAATTAACGGCTTTCTTTTCACCATTTTGAGTGTCAACCCCATCTAATTTACCTTCCCAGTAACCATTATTAGTTTTTAAAAGCATTGAAAAATCTAGGTTTTCTAAATAAAAAAGTGCAGTTAATTTGGTATTTATGACCTCATATGGTTTCCAACCAAATATTTTTTCTGCACCATTGTTCCAAAACAAAATATTAAAATCTTTATCAGCAACTATAATACATTCATTTATTTTAGATAATAAGCCATACTGCAACTCCTCTTGCTTTTCTTCTAATCCCTTTTTTTCAGTTGTCTTTGTTATTATTATTTGAAGGGCAAATATATCTTTGTATAATATTGGAGTCACCGAAAGTTCAGTGGTTATTATATTGTTTTCTTTCTTAATTAGGTCAAGCTCACAAAAACTATGGATTTTATCTTCCATACCTTTTAATAAATACATTTCATTAAACATGTCAATATGATAAGGAGCTATTAGTTCACAAAAATCGATTTCTAATAAACTTTCTTTTTTATAGCCTAATAAATCTGCTGCCGCATCATTGGCAAATACAATCTTTTCATTTTGTATGATTATAAAACAATTATCTAGTACATCTGGCAATGGAGAATAGTATTCTACTTTAAAAGGTATATTTTTTACATCCATTATTCCCCTCCTACTAGTATATATTCTTTTATGGTAAATATTAACATATGTATATGATAATGTATACTTTTTTATGGGATTTTATATATCTTTTCTTGTAAGATTTACATATTTTATTAATAAGTCCTTTTTAATTAATAAAAATTAATTAAAAATAGACTAAAGACCTGTAAATTGTTTATTTATTGATACGGCTTTTTGCCTAATATTCAAAAAACAAGACAACAGAACTATATCTGTTGTCTTGTTTTCATAATTATTATCAATTTTTTTACTATTCAAACATCAAAAACCTAAAATACTTGCTGCTATACCAAAGTATATCAATAGTCCAGTTATATCAACTATAGAAGTAATCAATGGACTGCTTGCTACCGCGGGATCAGCATTGAATTTTGATAATATAAACGGCAGTATAACCCCCATTAGGTTAGCTACAATAACAATAGCAATCATCGACAAACCAACTATCATTGCAATTTCAATTCCGCCTCGCCATAGTCCAAATGCATAAACTATTAATCCCATTGTTATACCTAAAGCTGCACCAACACTAATCTCCTTCATAAAGGGGCCAGCCCATTCCTTAGTTTTTATATCATCAGTTGCAATAGCGCGAACCATTAAGGTAGCAGATTGTGCACCAGTATTACCACCTACATCTATGAGAAGTGGGATAAAGAAAGCCAATGCAATAACTGAGGCAAGCACTTCTTCAAATGATGCAATAACCTCTGAGGCTACTAACATTACAAAGACTAATACTACAAGCCAACCGACTCTTTTTCTAAATAACTCCCAAACAGTAGCTTCACGGTAACTCGTTTTTAATGGTGCAACAGCAGCACCCTTGTGAAAATCTTCGGTTGCCTCTTCTTGAGCAACATCAAAAACATCATCAAATGTTACAGCACCAATTAAAACTCCATCTGAATCAACAACAGGTAATGCAAACAAATCATATCTTTGCATCATCCAGACCGCTTTTTCTCGGTCATCAAAAGCCGATAAGTCAAAGTAAGAACGATTCATTATGTCTTCTACTTTATCATTAGGATTAGCCAAAATAAATTTATGAATTTCTAGACCATCAATTAGTTTCCAATTATCATCTATTACATAGATTACATTAAGTGTTTCTTTATCTTTACCCTTTATTCTAATATGTTCTAATGCCTGTTCCGCAGTCCAGTTAGGTCTAACTGCTACATACTCTGGGGTCATTAAACGCCCAACACTTTCTTCTGGGTAACCAAGTAAAAACCTAGTTTCCTTTAAATCCTCATGGCTTAATAGGTTTAATAATCTCTGTGTAATCTGCCCAGGCATTTCCTCAAACAAGGATGTTCTATCATCAGGTCTTAGATTTGCTAAAAGATGCCTGGTTTCTTCATCTGTTAAGTCCTTAAGTAGGCTATTTTTATGTTCTTTATCAAAATAAGCAAAAACATTAGCAGAAATATTTCTAGGCATTAGTCTAAATAAAATTGCCCTATTAGGATTTTCCAACCCTAGCAATAAATCAGCTAAGTCTGCCAACTGCCATTCTTCCCAATTTTGATTTCTAATCCCATTAAAATCTTTATTTTTTATAAGTTCTCTAATTTCATTTTTAAAATCTTGCATATTTTCCCCCCTTTAGTGGCGCAAAAGTTTTTACTATGTTTTGCAAAAGTGTGTTTCTTTAAACAATACTTAAAAATTTACTTAAGGGTTATTTATCATATCTTATAAAAGTTAGTAAGAGAATGAACCAACTAATCTAAACAACGTAGTAGAGAACTCAATCTCTGTAGATAGGTAAGGTAATATAATATTGGATAATTTTAAATTTGCCTTTATGGGTTTAGTCACTAGATTAGAATCTTAGACAAAAAAATAACCCTTTTAATTAAATTTAAGGGTTATTTTTATATTTTTATATAATTATAGTAACATGTCTTTTATTTCCTAGTAAGTACTTTACAGTGTATTCTTTCTGATTATTCATCTACTCCTAGTTGCTCTAACAGGTGTACTATACCTACAACTTTCTTTAGTTCAATCACAAAGCTTATACCAGTTGCTGGTTTATCTAAGCTACAACCTTTCTCTATAGCCTTTAATACCTTTTCTGTTTCTTCTTTTAATATTATTGTTAATACCATTTCCTTTTCAGGTTCAATGGAAAGACCTAATAATTTTTTTTGTTCATGAATACCAGTACCTCTGCCATAAATTACAGTAGCACCTTCAGCCCCAGCCTGTTTTGAGGCTTTAACCACTTTGTCTGCCCAGCCCTTTTTAACGATAGTAACTATTAAATCATGACTATTATATGGCATTTCTATAATTCCTCCTTATCTTTATATAATAGCCCTAAAGCCATAACAGCTATTATAGGAGCTAAAGCTACTAATGCTATAAGACCAAATCCATCTATAACTGCATCTCTACCTGGCATAGTATCTGCTATTCCTATAGCCATTGCCATAATAAATGTTACTGTCATTGGTCCTGTAGCAACCCCACCAGAATCGAAGGCAATGGCAGTAAATTCTGGAGCTGAAAACTTTAACATTAATAATACAATTAAATATCCCGGTATAATAATATAATAAAAAGGTATACCATAAATTATCTTTGCCATACCTAAAGCTACAAATACACCTACACCTAAGGCAAGGGTTAACAAAATAACCATTTCCTTTATATAACCACTTGATGTTTTCTCAACTTCGTAGCTTAAAACCCTAACCGCAGGTTCGGCTATCGTGGCAACAAACCCTAAAACAAATCCTATAGGTATTATTATCCATAACTTTTCAAATCCACCTAATACAGTACCCATCTCCCTACCTGCAGGAAGAAATCCAACATAAACACCTTGTAGAAAAAAGGCTAATCCGAAAAATGTTAATATAAGCCCTATTATTATCCTATATATTTGTTCTCTTTCTAACTTAAGAAAAGCAAATTGAAATATTAAAAACAACACTACTAATGGAGCTAAAGCTTGTGACACTTCTAGTAACACATGGTCAAAACCAGTAAAAATTTGTATATCCATATTACTGAAGAATCACCCCCAGAAGCATAACTGCTATAACAGGCCCTATTGAAGCTAAACCAATTAATCCAAAGCTATCTCCTAAAGTTGATTTACCACCTAAAACAGATGCTACTCCTATACCTAATGCTAATATAAAGGGAACTGTTAATGGACCAGTAGTAACCCCTCCAGCATCAAATGCTATTGGCACAAAATTTGATGGCACTATAAAAGATAATAGTAAAACAAAAACATAGCCTGCTCCTAAGAGATATGCTAATGGTATACCTAAAATTATTCTTAACATTGCTAAACCTACAAATATACCTACACCTAAAGCAACCATAAAGATTAATATTGATTTTGAAATATCACCTTGAGAAACAAATTCCACTTGGTCAGCTAAAATTCTTACATCAGGTTCTGCTACTGTTACTGCAAATCCTAATATAAAAGCTATTGCTATTACTATAACTGCTGAACCCCATTTAGGTATTTCTGCTCCAACTGTCTCCCCTAAAGGTAATAATCCAATTTTTATTCCTAACATAAATAGTATAAGACCAATAGTTACCATAACTGTACCAGCCAAAAAGTGTAAAAAAACATCCATTGGCATACTTATTAAAGAAAACTGCAGTATTATAACTACTATAGTAACAGGCAAAACAGCCTGAACAATTTCAAAAACCGTATCCTTAATATCACCCAGCAACTAACCTACTCCTCCCTACCTATAGAACAGGACCTAGAACAGGGGACGGTTCTCTGTTCTAAGGCTAAGTCCCCTGCCTTAAATCTAAAAATATTATAGCATAAATCTTATTTCTAGATTTGTTTTAATATGTTTCACCTTTTAGCTGTACATCGACCGAAACATTTACATTGATTTTTGCATCTTCTATAAAACCATTATCAATCTTGTCACGAATTTCTTTGCGCCATTTTGCCTGAGCAAATCGGGTTATATCAATACAATCAAACTTATATACGGTTTGCATTTTTTTTATAAACTGTTCACATTCTTCCTTTATATCAGCAGCTAAATTTTTTTCAATTTTTTGCAAATGTTCTTCATTTATCTTTTGTGTACCAGTATGTTCAATTAATTCAGCTTCTTCATAATCAATATCAATAGTAAAAATAAAGGTATCATCTTTTCGTTTTACTGAAACTTTTCTTGAATTTTGGCCTCGGACAGTACCAGTATCAATAATTTTGCCATCTTCTTTTACTACAAAACGTATATATCCAAATGTATCTATACCACGTAAAAGAGACAGTGATCGTGTCTCATCCATATCAATTTTGTCTATTAGTTTATCACTTTTAAAAATTGCAACACCAGATAAAACTACCCGATTATTTTGTACTTTTAATGTTGGTATGACAGGGTTATAACCTATATCATTAATACCTATTCCCAACTCATGTAAAGTAGTAGTTGGTATAAAAGAATGCATTTGACTTACACTTAACATTAAACTTAAAAGCTTTCCTAAACTTTTTTCTTCCTTCTCTTCAAAATGCATAAATTCATCAGCTCGGTCTTCAACTACACCTAACAGTAGGGAATATCTTATTTGGGGAGTACGAAACAAAGTATCAAATACATCACCTACACCTTTTCTTGCTAGTTCTTCACTTATTATTATTGTTTCAAGTCGTCCTAAAACATAGTTACGCCCTGAGGTGTGAGCTAATCTTTGTCTAAATTCGCCTGCATTTAAAAAGTCCTTACTAATTATAATATTATCTCTTTCTGCTTCAGGCTCAATATTAGGGGAAAATGTTGTAACAGTATAATTAAAACGTTTATCCTCAGATATATCATAGGCGGCAACAATAGGAATTATTGCTTCATTTAAATCTTTATAATCCCAACATCCACTGAGAAAGATAAATGCGGGCAACATTATACAAATTAATAACTTACTGTACACCTTTCATCACCTTTTCTTTGCGAATTCCATAAACTACATGGTATAAAATAGGATAACCAATACCAAAAAATAAAAACAAATAGCCTCCATAATAAGCCCAGTTAAGAATTTCTATTATATTTTCGGGAATTTGTGCACCTATATACACAAATAAGCAATAGCCTACTATTATATAAGGATAAAGTTTTATTTTGTTTAATAAATCAGCTATTGAAAACGATGCAGCAAAGCCGAAATTAAATATGGCACGAATTCCCACAGACATACATATAACAAGAAAAAATAACTCTAATCGTTCGAAAACCGGAATATTAATAACTTTTAGAAGTATCATTACTGGCCATATTAAAGCTTGCATGGTTTCAGCTCCAAAAACTAATAGACATGCTAAAACCACTATAATATAAAAAGATATTGTTATAGTTATACCAGTAAATGCTGCTTTTAACACTTCGTCCTTTCTTGTAACCATAGAATAAATTAAAAATAGAATTTCTACACCAAAATATGAGTATAGAGTTACACGTGCAGCTAATACCAAATCACTAATATCAGCTTCTGCAACAGGCAGAAGATTAGTTAAATTTGAATGTTCAAAAACTGGTAAAATAATCATGATTAATGCTATTAAGGATAAATAAAATAGAAATTCATTCATTCTGCCAACTACTTTAGCTCCTTTTATTGCGACATATCCAGATACAATGATAAATAATAAAGAAAGGGCCCAAATCGGCGTTTGAGGTAAAATAAATGTTGTGGTAATTTCGGAACAAATACGCAAAACAATTGCTTGTAAACAAATTATATATAATATAAAAGACAATATAATTACATTTCCTAACCATTTTCCAAAAATTAAAAAAGTCATTTGAACAAAACTTTGAGTAGGGAAGTTGCGGTGTAATCTTTCTATCATAAAAATTGAAAATAAGGGAACAAGGCCACCTATAATTACGGGAATCCAAGCATCTTGTCCTACTTCAGTAGATGTTACTTGGGGTAGATTGTAATTTACCGTAGTTACCATGCAACCAATAATAATAAAAATTAATTGTTTGCTTGTTATAACAAAATCTGATTTTTTCAACAACTATTTATCCCTACCTTTATTTCTTATATCATTTATATCCTGGTGAGGTATTGTTACAGGACGCTTTTTTATGCTCCAAATAAAATTACGAATATAAGTATCTTGCTTCAAATCTCTATAGCGGGTAGGAGCTATAGGTGATAGATATGGAACCCCAAAACTATTTAAACTCATAAGGTGAGCTATCATTAGAAACATAGCCAAAGAATAACCTAAGATACCAAAAAAAGAAGAGAGTATCAAAAAAGGTAGTCTTATAATACGACTAGCTAATATTAAGCTACCGGTGGGTAAAGCAAATGTAGCAATAGCAGTTATTGCCACTACCATAATTACCGCTGGACTAGCTAAATTAGCAGCTATAGCGGCTTGCCCTAAAATAATACCGGCTACAACACCTACTGTTTGCCCAACAGTAGTAGGCATTCGTAATCCTGCTTCTATTATTAGTTGTATTATTAGTTCAAAAATAAGTAGTTCTAAAAGAACAGGAAAAGGAACTTGGACTCTAGCCTGAATAAGAGGGACAATAAGGCCATCAGGTATTAATGCAGGGTGATAAGCTGTTAATGCAACATATATTGCTGGAAAAGATATAGCAATAAAAAATGCAAAAATACGAGTTAGTCGTGTAAAAGATCCGCCTAAAGTTCTTTCATAATAATCTTCAGATGCTTGAAAATATTCTATAAATAAACTAGGCATAGATAAAGCTGTTGGTGAACCATCTGTTAATACAACTATACGTCCTTCTGCTAGTAATGCAGCTGCTTTATCAGGTCGTTCAGTAGTTCTTATTTGAGCAAAAAGTGAATATGAATTATCTTCTATCATTTGTTCTATATAACTACCTTCAAAAACATTATCTATATCAATATTGTTAATGCGTTTTTTTACTTCTGTTACTATTTTAGGATCAGCTATGTCTTTAATATATAAAATAGCTACTTGGGTCCGGCTACGTTGTCCTACTATGGTTTTTTCCACAACTAAATTAGGATCTTTTAAACGCCTTCTGATAAGTGGTAAGCTTATATCAAGAATTTCAGAAAACCCTTCTTTATTACCTCGTAAGGATTTTTCTGTAGTAGGTTCTTCTATTCCCCGAAACTCGCCACCATGAATATCAAAAACCAAAGCTTCGTCAAGTCCATCACATAACAGAACTGTCATTCCATCAAATATATGATTAATTATAGTTTGTAAGTTATTAGACTTTTGTATATTTCCTACCGCTATAGTGGTATGAGAAATTTGATCTATAATTGTTTTATCCAGTGGTGTTTGGTAGCTATTGTTTAAAATTAAAGGTTTAATTATATTGTCGTGGAGATATTGATCATTTGCTATCCCTTCTATATAAATAATAACTGCCTTTATATTGAATGCTTTAATATATAACTCACGATATATAATATCATGGTTAGTTTCTAAATACGGTTTTAGTAATTCTAATTTTTCATTTAAAGGAAGAGGCAACTTAATCTCTTCATTAGATAACATAATATCAGTATTATTATCTTGCTGGTTTTTTGCATTCTTTTTGCCTAACTTACGCATAAAAATCTCCCTAGAAGTTTTTTTTATATTTCCCCAAAAATTGATAGTTTATGTGGAGTAATAAATAACTAGAGAGACAAAACGAGTCAAAGGGGACGGTTCCTTTTGACTCAGCATAAAAGCACTAAATGAAATAAATATCTATATTATAAATATAGATGGTTTATAATTAAATTTAAATTAAATCCAAATCTTAAATATATAATAACACCAGAAGGGGGGGAAATAGAGTTGAGGGTTTTAAAAATATTTGCCTTATTGATAATGTCTGTCACCTTAATTGTAACCGGCTTTTTTTATCAGCTTGGTATGGGAATAGAGAGAACAGTACTTAACATTAATTATTATCATAACCTAAATAATGAAGTACAACTTTCTTCTCATATTCATCAAGGCTTACAGGAAGTAATGCCAGAAATGATGCTTGAAGGCATGCATGAAGAAGCTAATGAAGAAATATCTAAGGAAATGGTAGCAGAAACAAAAGAACGTCTTTCAATAATAGTACAAGGTTTTGCCCAGGTATTCGATGAAAAATGGTTAGAAGAACAATTATTAATAGTAATAAATGATGTGTTAGCCTTAATAAAAGGGGAGCAAGAAGAGATAGCAGCTGTAATTAGCATAAGTGAGGGTAAGGAACAATTGGGGCCACACCTGGTCCAATACCTAGAAAAGATTCCTCCTGAGCAACTTAAACAAATGGAAATGCAACCAGAAATGGTTAAATATATGGTGGAAGACATTTTTGTAGAAATCCCTGATGAGATTGTACTAGGTGAGGTAATAGAAGCTCAAGGTATGACACAAGAAGCTAATGAAGCCATATCTAAAGTACAGCTTTTTAAAAGTGGTTTTAACTTTGTTCCATATATTCTCTTTGCCTTGATTATAGCAGGTTTATATCTAATAGTAGGTTTTCCTAGGGTATTAACATGGTTTGGCACATTAGCTATAATATCAGCAGTAATTTTTGTTACAGGAGTAATGCTATTTAGAAACGTAGTTGTAGAGCAAGTTACCTTTCATAGTATTGAAAGCCCAATTAGTACAGATGCACTTATAAATACTATAAATTATACTGTTAATAACATCTATGCCATACCGCTTTCTACTGTGATAATAGGGATAATACTAATCTTTGGAGGACTTTTAATTACAAAAATAAATGATTCCAAAAACTGAGTCAAAAGGAACCGTCCCCTTTGACTCGCCTTTGACTTATATTGTTATAACCTTACCTGCGGTTATCATTTTTTCTGAAATGGTGTACATGTTGCCTATATTTCCGACCATTAATTTATCCTGAAGCTTATAGAAGTCTAAGCAAGTGCCACAAGAAATTATTTCTACACCTTGATCTTCCATTATTTCTATGTTTTTAATTAAATCAGAACCTTCCGTAGTTAAAAGCACTCCACTATTCATAAAGATTATGCACTTTATTTCATTAGCAATTTGAGATAGTGAGTACATATAGCTTTTCATTAGTATATTCCCTAATTCATCATCACCTTTTCCAAAAACATTACTAGTTATAAGTATGACAGTATTACTTATTTCATCCATATCAGTAGTAGCTGAAAACTCTTCTTTCAATATGTTAATATAATACTCTCCACTTTTTTCATTTATTTCACTTGTTAAATTTAAGCTATTTATATATTTTGTTACATTTTCTAATGCAATTTTATTATCAACAATTGTTATTATTTCTTCTGTCCCACTATCTTCAAGGGCTTTTTTGGTTAATACTACGGGTTGTGGACATGATAGCCCTCTTGCATCTACAGTTATTTTCAAAACTTTTCACCCCTTATCGTAATTAGTTTAACACAAACGGTCATATTTCATTTAAAATAACAATAATGATTTTTATAAATTGTCTTGAAAAAAAGAGGAATTTATTAATAAATAGCGAATAAAAATTTGTCATAGGTGGTCTGACCATCAGGACATCTATTTAGTTGAAAGTGAGGTCAAGAATGCATTCAGTTTTAGCCAACAACAGAGCAATTATCATAACAGGTGGTTTTGGTAGTGGTAAAAGTGAGTATGCAATAAACCTAGCGCTTGAAAGTGCATCTATAGATGATCTGCAAACTACAATAGTGGATTTAGATTTGGTAAATGCCTATTTTAGAAGTCGAGAGGCTAAAGATTTACTTGCAAAACATGGAGTTAACGCTTTAGTTCCCTCTGATGATGTTTTCTTTTCAGATCTACCTATTGCCGGTCCCGGTGTTAGGGAAACAATAAAAAATACTGATAACCGGTTAATACTGGATGTTGGTGGAGATGATATGGGAGCTACTGCATTAGCCAGTTATTGTGAGGATATTAGCAGAATTGAGCACCTTATGCTTATGGTTGTTAATCCATTTAGGCCTTTTACTAAGGATATAAAAGGTATAGAGCAAATGATAGTTGATATTGAGTACTCATCTAGATTAAAGATTCATGGTCTAATAAGCAACCCTAATATAGGACCAGGTACTAAACTAGAGCAGATTTTAGATAAACACCAAGTAGTAATAGACGCTGGAAAAAATTTTAATTTACCAGTATATGAATTAGCTATTTTTAAGGAGCTTTATAAAAAACATTCTAGTGAATTAGATAGAATGGATATTGATATAAAGCCCATAGAAATATATTTATCACCACAATGGTTAGTGAAACAGTTAAAGGAGGATTAGAAGTCTAGTGGCAAAAGTAAAATTTCAAATTGAACGCTGTAAAGGTTGCGGGCTTTGTGTAGAGTACTGTGCAAAGAAAATTATCTCCCTAAGTGATGAAATGAATAGTCTGGGTTATAATTTCCCTGTTGTTGAAGACATGGAGTTATGCAATGGATGTGCTATATGTGCATTGATGTGTCCAGATGTAATTATTGAGGTAGAGGGGGATTAACAAATGAGTGAATTAGTATTGATGAAAGGAAATGAAGCTATCGGCGAAGCTGCCATAAAGGCTAACTGTCGTTACTTCTTTGGATATCCAATTACACCACAAACTGAAGTACTTGAACACTTAGGACGTAGACTTCCTGAAGAAGGTGGATCTTATGTTCAAGCAGAAAGTGAAATATCTGCTATAAATATGGTATTTGGCGCAGCATCTGCTGGAGCAAGAGTTATGACTGCATCATCAAGTCCCGGTATATCATTAATGCAAGAGGGTATTTCCTATATAGCTTCTGCACAATTGCCAGCAGTAATTGTAAACATAATGAGAGGTGCTCCGGGTTTAGGTGGAATACATCCTTCACAAGCTGATTATACCCAGTCAGTTAAAGGTGGAGGTCACGGAGATTATAAACTAATAGTGCTAGCTCCATCTTCAGTACAAGAACTTATAGATTTTACTATACTATCATTTGAGTTAGCAGAAAAATATCGTACACCTGTAGTTTTATTTGGAGATGGTATGCTTGGGCAAATGATGGAGCCTGTGGTAATACCTGAAATAAAGCCTGTTCCAATAGATAGACCTTGGGCAACTACAGGTATGGGAGATAGAGATAAACCTAATATTGTTCATACTCTCTATTTGCCAACTGAGCAATTAGAAGATCATTGTAATATGCTTTTTGATAAATATCAGGTAATTGAGCAAGAAGAAAAAAGATCACAAGATTTCTTTACAGAAGATGCGGAGATATTATTAGTTTCTTTTGGCATTGCTAGCAGAGTTACAAAGGCAGCAGTAGAAATGGCACGCGAAAATGGTATAAAAGCAGGGCTATTTAGACCTATTACTCTTTGGCCATTTCCTGATGAAGCATTAAAAAATGCTGCTAAAAATGCAAAGCTTGTAATTAGTTCTGAAATAAATATGGGTCAAATGATTGAAGATGTTCGATTAACATTAGGTAATCAAATACCTATTGAATTATTTAATCGTATAGGTCAGGTACCTACTCCTGACGAAATATTTGAATTTATTAAGAAACAAGCCGGGGAGGTGCTAAAGTAATGGCAAAAGGATATAAGAGACCATCCACATTAATAGACAGACCATGGCACTTTTGTCCTGGCTGCAATCATGGAATAATACATCGTTTATGTGCCGAAGTAGTAGAAGAAATGGGAATGCAAAAAACAACTATTGGTGTAGGCTCTGTTGGTTGTGGAGTATTTTCATATAATTATTTTAATTTTGATGGCATTGGACCCTCTCATGGCAGAGCCCCTGCAGTAGCAACTGGTGTAAAAAGAGTTCATCCTGATAAATTAGTTTTCACCTATCAAGGTGATGGTGACCTTGCCGCAATAGGCACAACTGAAATGGTTCACTCTGCAGTTAGAGGTGAGAACATAACTATAATATTTGTAATAAAACTGTTTATGGTATGACTGGTGGTCAAATGGCCCCAACTACTTTAATGGGTCAGGTAACTACAACTACACCTAGAGGTAGAACTCGTGAGCAAGCTGGATACCCACTCAAAGCTGCTGAAATGTTAGCTACAGTAGATGGTTCAGCATATATTGCACGTACAGCAGTATATAGTCCTGCTCAAGTTACAAAAACCAAAAGAGCTATTAAAAAAGCCTTTGAAGCACAAATGGCTGGACTAGGATTTAGTATGGTTGAAATATTATCAACTTGCCCTACTAACTGGGGCATGAACCCATTAAAGGCAATTAAACATGTTGAAGAAAACATGGTACCTGTATACCCTCTGGGAGAATTTAAAATCCCAGCGAAAGAAAATAAATAATATGTAATAAATAAGAGGTGAAAAGTATGAAAAAAGAAATTACTTTTGCTGGTTTTGGTGGTCAAGGCGTTCTAACAATGGGATTGTTTTTAGCTAATGCTGGAATGAGTGAAAAGAAAAAGGTTTCTTATGTACCAGCATATGGTGCAGAAATGCGAGGAGGTACAGCAAACTGTACTGTTATAATTTCTGATAAGGAAATTAGTTCTCCTGTTGTTGCTTATCCAGAAATAGTAGTAGCAATGAATCATCCATCTTTAGAAAAATTTGAACCAAAGGTAAAAAAAGGTGGACTTTTACTAGTGAATAAATCTCTTGTTAAGAGAGAAGTTGAAAGAAATGATATAACATCTTTGATGATTCCTACACAAGAATTAGCTTCAGAAGCTGGGCTTGCTCGTGGTTCAAATATGGTTATGCTAGGTGCATTACTTCATCTTAATAATATAATTAATAATGAAAACATTCATGATTATCTCATTAAGACATTTAAAGGAAAATATCTTGACAAAATGCCTCTTAACATGGCAACTATAGAAGCAGGAATGAAGTATGTAAAAGAATTCAAAGAAAAAAACATAGCTGTTTAAATGATCCCAAATATAACATAAAGCAGGTGTTTGATCATAAGCTTTAAACCTATAAAAACCAAAAAAATCTATGAAGAGATAGTTGAACAGTTAAAAGCTATGATAACCATGGGGCAACTTAGACCTGGGGATAAACTGCCATCAGAACGAGAAATGGTTGAATCTCTGGGTGTAAGTCGTGCTTCAGTTAGAGAAGCTTTAACCTCACTTGAAGCTATAGGCATTCTTGATATAAGACCTGGAGAAGGTACTTTTGTAAGACAAACAAGTAATTCTGAAACATTTGGTCCACTTGCATTAGTACTTGCTGTAGAACAAAATCCAGGTGCTCAAATGATGGAAGTCCGCCGAGTTTTAGAAACAGAATGTGCTGCTTTAGCGGCTACAAGAGCAACTGAAGAAAACTTAAAAAATATTTCTGATAGTCTTGAAAAAATGAAATCAGCAAAAACTGTTACTGAAGCTGTAGCTTTCGATTTGCGATTTCATTTTGCTATTGCAGAGGCAACACAAAACACTATTCTCTTAAGAATGATGAATACAATTGCTGATTTAATGCACAATACTTTTAGAACCAACAGAGAAAAACTATATGCCAAACAAGGACATGCACCAAAAATAATTAGTGAACACCATGAAATACTTCAAGCTATTAAAGAAAGAAAAGCCGAAAAAGCAAGACAAAAAATGTTAGAACATATTAACAACATAGAATCCGGAATTCAACTTGATATAAATTTAGATAAATAAGAGACAAGGTGACGCCAGACCGTCCCCTTTGTCTCGGTCTGGCGTCACCTTGTCTCAGTCTATCATTCCCATTGAACGATACATTTCTTCTGTTACTTCGCCTGTTATATCTAATCCATTCCATGCTTGATAGTATTTTACTGTGAATTCTGTCATGTTTCCAAATCTGCCATCAGCATTATCAAATACATATCCTAATTCTTTTAATTGACTTTGAACGTAAACCACATCTTGACCTGACATTTTCTTAGTTAGTTTCCTAGGCTTAAAATCTCCAGGAAAAAGTTTGCCATCTTCTACTATTCTAACTCTTGTACCATAAGGTATTTGTGGATATAATTCTTCTACATCTCGATTAAACATACGAATACAACCATGTGATGCAGCTGTTCCTATTGAGCCTGGTTTATTGGTACCATGAATTCCATATATGCCCCAGGGGACATTTAAGCCCATCCATCTAGTTCCAAATCCGCTTCCCCAGTTTAATCCTTTGTGTACTATTTTCCATTCTCCAAGGGGTGATGGAGTCTTGCTTTTTCCTACTGCACATGGATATTTTTTAAAAAATTCTCCATTCTTATAAACTGTTAATGTTTTATGAACTGTATCAATCTCAATTAGCATTTTTGCTTGTTCTTCTTCAATATTATCACTGGCTATTACAGCACTTGGTTGCATTGATTTTTCAAACATTAATTCCCAAACTTCTTGAGTTACTATACCATCAGCTTCTATTGAGTTAGCTATTTGAAAAAGTTTAACTCTTTCCTTTGTTTTACTATCAAAAACACTAGTTGGTTTAATATCGTGACCAAGCTCACTTAGCCTTTCTTGTAATAACAATACAGCATCACCTTGCATTGCTGGTTCTGCTATTGAAAGTACTGGAAAATCTGTTCTATCAATTGCTTGAGCATGACTGTCATTTATAAAAATGAATGTACATAATATAGCTATTGTTATAGCAGTTATTAAACGAGCCATGTTGACCTCCTTTTATAATTGCAATAATCACTTTAAATATTTTACCCCTTAGAATGAAAAATATTTAATTAATTATAAATATATATAAAATCAAAAAAGTAGAATTAAATATTGCTAAATAAAATTAGTAATTTTTTCTAAGTTAAAAATATCCATTTAATTCAACTGCAAAAAATAGTTACAACAAATTAATATTATTAAATTTAAATAAATGAACTAAAAAAGGCATGTATTTTTAATGTAAAAATGCATAATCCATGCTCTTACATTAAAATACATGCCTTTTTTATTAAAACTAGATAATCTTTGTTAAAAGCCCTTGCTGATTATTATTGACTTACAGCATTTTTATACTCACTAACAAGATTTTCCATTAATTCTTTAACTGATATTATTTCATTAGTTTTGTAAGCATTTTTTCCTGCAAATGCAAATCCATATTTAAATTTTCCTCTTTGGGCATTAATCAAAGTTATAGCTATACAATAAGGACTATTTTGGTAGTCACATGTTTTAATACAGTGATATGGACACTTGAAAGGTGTTTTCACTCCTTTATTGACATCCTCAATAAATTTATTTGTTAAAGCTCTTCCAGGCATTCCTACTGGACTTTTAATAATTACAGTATCATTTTCTGTACTGTTTATGTAAGCTTCTTTAAACTCGGTAGCTGCATCACATTCGTGTGTAGTTACGAATCTAGTGGCCATTTGTACACCAGAAGCACCTAATTGTAATACCTTTGCAATATCTTCTCCGGAATAAATCCCTCCAGCAGCTATTACTGGAATAGATTTGTTATATTTCTCTTCGTAATTCTTAACATCTTTTACAACTTCAGGAACTAATTTTTCAAGGCTATAGTTAGGGTTATCAATTTCCTCTTGTTTAAACCCTAGATGACCACCAGCTTCTGGCCCCTCAACCACTATGGCATCTGGGAGATAATCATACTTTTCTACCCATCTTTTACAAATAAGACTTGCAACTCGTGCTGTGGATATTATAGGCACTAGTTTAGTTTTACCTGTACTTCCCTTTAAATATTGTGGAAGAGTAAGTGGAAGTCCGCCACCTGCAAAAATTACATCTACCTCTTCCTCTATGGAGGTTTTTACCATATCAGAAAAGTTAGATAAGGCTACCATAATATTAACTCCAATGACTCCATCAGAGATTTCTCTAGCTTTGCGTATTTCACTTCTAAGACGTCTTATACTAGCTTCAATATAATTTGAATGTCCATCAGGTTCAAGCATCCCTATTCCTGCTGCTGCAATTACCCCAATTCCTCCTTCTTTAGCTACAGCGGAAGCTAAACCAGATAAAGAAATCCCTACCCCCATTCCTCCTTGTACAATTGGAATTTTTGTTTTTATATCTCCTATTTTTAGTCCTTCTAAAAAATTCATACTATATCCCCTTTTCAAAGTCTTTACATTCCTTAAAATAATAACAAATTCAATAATAAATAACAAATAATACTGTATTTTTTTAACCTTTTTAATTAGTTTTTTTGTTATTTTTCGCCCATTTCCTTTTTATATCTCAATTGCCCTAATAAGCAAAATATTCTGAAAATTTGTTGACATGGTATTATGTCTCGTGTAAAAATAAAGGGTAACGTTCAAAGTCAAATATGTTATAATTTGGAAGTTTTTTTAAAAACCCAATAAATTGGAGGGTGGAGGTTCTGATGGGAGCTGAAATCTTAGGTATAGGTTACCATTTACCTGATAAAATACTAAATAATAAAGATTTAGAAAAAATGTTAGATACAAGTGAATCCTGGATAGTTGAGAGAACAGGAATTCATGAACGAAGAATTGCTGATGATAATCAAGCTACATCTGACTTAGCATTTTTAGCTGCTCAGAATGCTTTATCAAAAGCAAATGTTGATCCTATGCAGTTGGATTTAATTATCTGTGCAACGGCTACACCAGATAAGCTTTTTCCTTCTACTGCTTGTATTTTACAGGATCGCTTAGGGGCATCTAATGCAGCAGCATTTGATCTAAGTGCAGCGTGTACTGGATTTATATATGCATTAACAGTTGCCGAAAAGTTTTTATCATCACCAGATCATTCATACATATTAATTATTGGAGCAGAAGCTTTATCCAAAGTTTTAGACTATACGGAAAGAAATGTAAGTATTTTATTTGGGGATGGAGCTGGTGCTGCAGTAATTGGAAAATCTAAAGGTACAGATGATAATAGTATTTTACAAAGTTACATAGGTTCCGATGGTAGCGGTCATGGTCTGTTACACCTTCCTGCAGGCGGTTCAGCTTTGCCCGCAAGCAATGAAACGATAAATGACCGACTTCACTATATGAAAATGAATGGGAATGAAGTATTTCGCTTTGCTACTAAAGTAATGGTTGATGTAAGTACAAAGTTATTGGATATGGCAAATTTAAAACCTGAGCAAGTAGATCTTTTCATTCCTCATCAAGCTAATATTAGGATTATCAAAACTGCTATGAAGCGAATAAATATACCTGAACACAAAACATTTATAAATATTGATCGCTGTGCTAATATGTCTGCTGCTTCAATACCAGTAGCACTTGCGGAAGCAGAAGAAAGGCAGCTTATAAAAAAAGGTGATATACTCTTATTGGTTGGTTTTGGAGCTGGACTAACTTATGGGGGTACACTGCTTCGCTGGAGGGGTAATTAAAATGCAATTAAATACAAAGGTTTGTGATTTACTTAACATTCAATATCCAATTTTACAAGGTGGAATGGCCTGGATTGCCGGCGGACGCCTTGCTGGAGCAGTATCAGAAGCAGGTGGTCTTGGAATTATCGGTAGTGGAAATACACCAGCTTCTTGGTTAAAAGAGGAAATAAAAGTTGCTCGAGAATCTACTTCCAAAAATTTTGGAGTAAATCTAATGCTAACTAGTCCTTATCTAGAAGAAAATTTACAGCTTACTATTGAAGAAAAAATACCTGTTGTTACTACAGGTGGCGGAAATCCTGGATTATATATGAAAACATTTAAAGAAGCAGGAATTAAAGTTATACCTGTTGTAGCTTCAGTAGCACTTGCTCGACGCCTTGAACGCTTAGGAGCTGATGCATTGATAGTTGAGGGAGCAGAATCAGGTGGACATATAGGCGAAATGAGTACCATGTGTTTGGTTCCAATGGTAGCTGATGAGGTTAAAATTCCTATTATTGCCGCTGGTGGTATCTTTGATGCAAGAGGTTTAGTAGCTGCTTTAGCACTAGGAGCTCAAGGTGTACAAATAGGTACACGTTTTATATGTACACCAGAAGCAAAGGTACACCAAGCTTATCAAAATAAAGTTATTAAAGCTAAAGATCGCTCTACAGTAATATGTGGTCAAGGTACTGGTCATCCTGTAAGAGCAATACAAAATAATTTTAGTAGAGAATTTATAAAAGCTGAAAAAGATGGCATAGGTAAAGAAGAACTACAAACCCTTGGAAAAGGTAGATATCCTCTTGCTGCAGTTGACGGAGATGTAGAACAAGGTTCTATTCTAGCAGGCCAAATTTCAGCTTTAGTAAAAGAAATACAGCCAAGTTCAGAGGTTGTAAAAGAGATAATTCAAGAAAGTAAAGAATTATTAACGAAATTAGGTGAATTTTAATGGTAAAATTAGGGTTTGTTTTTCCAGGACAAGGTTCACAAGTTACAGGTATGGGAAAAGAACTTGCTGATAATTTTGAAGAAGCTGCAAAAATATATACAGAAGCAGATAAATTAGCTCCTTATAAGATTAGTTCTATATGTTTTGATGGACCACAAGAATTATTAGACCAAACTGAGTATTCACAACCAGCAATTCTTGTGACCAGCCTAGCTTGTTTAGCTGTGGCTCAAAAACATGGATTATCAGCTCAGGCAATGGCTGGACTTAGTTTAGGAGAATACACTGCTCTAGTAGCTTCCGGCTCTTTAACTATTGAAGAAGCTTTACCACTTGTAATGAAAAGGGCTCAATTAATGCAAAAAGCTGTACCAGAAGGAAAAGGAGCAATGGCTGCTGTTATGGGTTTAGATATCAATATAGTTGAAGAAGCTTGTAATAATACTACAGGCATAGTTCAAATTGCTAATTATAATTGTCCAAAACAACTGGTTTTATCTGGCGAAAAAGAAGCTATTGACGAAGTATCAAGCTTACTCAAAGATAATGGGGGTAGAATTAGGCCACTAAGCATAAGTGTTCCTTCACACAGCCCCTTGATGAAACAATGCTCAGAAGATTTTAAAGCAGAGTTAAATACAGTTAAATTTAAAGAATCATCAACTATGGTTTTTTCTAATGTTAATGCTAGTACAAATTCTAATTCTGATTTAGTAGATATTTTGGCTCAACAACTTTATAGTCCTGTACTTTGGGAACAAAGTATACGTAATATGATGAAAAATATTGATTACATTGTAGAGATTGGACCAGGTTCTAGTCTTTCAGGTCTAATTAAAAAAATAGATAAGAACATAGTTTTAGGTCAAATTAATAATTTGAAATCTCTTGAAAAGACATTGGAAAGGATTGGTAAATTATGAGCACAAAAACTGCAATAGTAACAGGAAGTTCAAGAGGTATTGGACGTTCTATTGCTATTAATTTAGCTTCTAATGGTTACCAAGTAGTAGTCAACTACAAAGATAGTAATGATATTGAACAAGCTAAAGAAGTATTAAAGAAAATTGAAAATACTGGTAGTAAGGGTTTACTATGTGAAGCAAATGTAGCTACAGCCGAGGGAGCTTCAACACTGGTATCCCAAACTATTGATAGTTTTGGAAGTGTAGATATATTAGTAAATAATGCAGGTATAGCAAAAGATCAACTATTTTTAAGAATGACTGAAGAGCAATGGAAGGAAACTATTGATACTAATTTATCCTCAGCATTTTACTGTACAAAAGCAGTTATAAAGCATATGATGAAAAAGCGATTTGGTAGAATTATAAATATTTCTTCTGTTGTTGGTTTATCTGGCAATGTGGGGCAATCTCATTATGCTGCTTCTAAAGCCGGATTGCTAGGATTTACGTATTCACTAGCTAAAGAATACGGTCCCCGTGGAATCACAGCTAATGTAGTAGCACCAGGATATATAGAAAGTGATATGACTAAAAATATACCTGAAGAAGCAAGCTCAAAATTAATAGAGAAGATTCCGGTTGGTAGGTTAGGAAAACCAGAAGATGTTGCAAATTTAGTCGCATTTTTAGTATCACCAAAGGCTTCTTATATAAACGGACAGAGCATTCAAGTAGATGGAGGGTTGTCTTTTTAGTTGTATTAGATTACATAATATTTTTTAATTTTAAAATATATTAAAACTTGGTTATACTCATATTAGTAAAAATTTATTAAATTAAAAATTATTAAGGAGGTATTTTCAATGTCAATATTTGAAACAGTTAAAGAAGTAATAGTAGAGGTGAAAGATATTCCAACTGAAAAGATTCTTTTAGAATCTAAATTTGAAGAGGATTTAGAAGCAGATTCTCTAGATGTAGTAGAAATGATAATGCTATTAGAGGAAAAATACGACATCGTAATTCCTGAAGATGTTGCTGAAACATTAAAAACTGTAAAAGACGTAGTTGATTATATTGAAGGACAAGTATCATAAGAGGTGATAATTTGAATAATCGTAGAGTTGTTATCACTGGCTTAGGAACCATATGCCCTATTGGAAGCAATTTAAAAGATTTTTGGAGCAATTTAACTGCAGGAAAAACTGGGATTGGTTTAATTGAGCGCTTTGATACAACAGACTATCCAACCAAAATTGCAGCCGAAGTAAAAGATTTTAATGCGAAAGAATATATGCCAAGAACAGAAGCTAGAAGAATGGATTTATTTATCCAATATGCTTGTGCAGGTACTCGACTAGCATTAGAAGACGCTAATCTAAACTCTGATAAATTCGACCCAAATCGTACTGGTGTTTTAGTAGGAGCAGGTGTAGGAGGCTTAGAAGCCTTAGAAAAACAGCATTCAATACTGCAAAAAAAAGGAGTAGGTGGTATAAGTCCATTTTTTATTCCTATGTTTATACCTAATATGGCTTCAGGTCAAATATCTATTATGTTTGGAGCTCGAGGCCCAAGCAGTTGTTCTGTAACTGCATGTGCAACAGCAACAAATTCAATAGGAGATGCCTTTAAACTAATTCAAAACAATTCAGTTGATGTAATGATATGTGGAGGTACTGAAGCACCTATTACGCCTTTAAGTATTGCAGGGTTCTGCTCAATGAAAGCATTATCTACTCGCAATGACGAACCAGAAAAGGCATGTCGCCCTTTTGATGTTGACCGAGATGGATTCGTTATGGGAGAAGGGTCTGCAGTTTTTATTATTGAGGAATTGGAACATGCCTTAAATAGAGGTGCACAAATTTATGCTGAAATAATTGGTTATGGCAGTAGTTCAGATGCGAATCATATGGTGCAACCTGATCCTGAAGGAGAAGGAGCTGCTCGTGCTATGACAATGGCACTTAATGATGCAAATTTAAATCCAGAAGATGTTAATTATATTAATGCTCATGGCACTGGTACTCATTTCAATGATATTGTGGAAACCAAAGCAATAAAAACTGTTTTTAAAGAACATAGTTATAATATGGCAATAAGTTCAACAAAGGCAGCAACCGGACATATGATGGGAGCCGCAGGAGCAATTGAATTACTTGCTACTGTTTTATCATGTAAAAATGATTTAGTTCCCCCAACATTAAATTTAGATAATCCAGATCCAGAATGTGACTTAAATTATGTTAAAAATGAATCTAAACAAACAAGTATTACTTCAGCTATCTCTCAATCTTTAGGATTTGGAGGGCATAATGCCGTTGTAGCCATTAAAAAATTTGTTCAGTAAGGGAGTTATAAATGGATATAAATAAAATAATGGAAATACTTCCACATCGTTATCCTTTTCTTCTCGTTGACAAAATAATAGAATTAGTTCCTGGTGAAAAAGCGGTAGGGATTAAAAATTTGACTATAAATGAACCTTTTTTTGCAGGACATTTTCCCGGTAGACCTATTATGCCTGGAGTACTGATGATAGAGTCCATGGCACAAGTTGGTGCTTGTGCACTTTTGGGTCAAGAAAAATACCAAGACAAACTAGCCTTTTTGGCTGGAGTTGATAACATGAGGTTTAAGCGTTTAGCTGTTCCAGGTGACCGCTTAGTTATTACAAGTAATGTTGTAAGAGTTAAAGGAAACTTTGGTAAATTTTCAGCACAAATCAAAATTGATGATGAATTAATCTGTCAAGGTGATCTTATGTTTGGTATGGAAAAATCAAATTAATGAGGTATATATATGGTCAAGTTTAATAACCCATTAGGTAAGAAAACTAAATATATAGATGTTCCATCAGCAGAAAAAAAAGTATCAACAGATGAATCACAAGGTAATTTTTGTTGCCCTAAATGTTCAGTGTTAATGTCAGAAGCACAAAAAAGCAAAAATAATCACCACTGCCCCAATTGTAAACACCACTTTGCTTTAAATGCATTACAAAGAATAATTTATCTATGTGATTCAAACTCATTTGAGGAAACTAATAGCAATCTTTGTTCCCAAAATATCCTTGATTTTCCTGATTACAATGAAAAGCTTGATGAAGCTAAACAAGAAACTGGTTTAAGTGAAGCTATAATTACTGGGAAAGCACAAATAGGTGGCTGTGATGTTGTTATTGGAGCTATGGATACACGTTTCATAATGGGAAGTATGGGCTCAGTAGTAGGTGAAAAAATATTACTTTCTATAGAGGATGCCATTGATAATTCACTTCCTTTAATATTAATTTGTTCTTCAGGTGGTGCCAGAATGCAGGAAGGAATAATATCCCTTATGCAAATGGCTAAAACTAGTGCAGCCTTAAACCGATTGCATGAAGCAGGCTTACTTTATATTTCTATACTTACTCATCCAACTACAGGTGGAGTAACCGCAAGTTTTGCTTCACTTGCTGATATTATAATAGTTGAGCATGGAGCCCAAGTCGGATTTACAGGCCCTAGAGTAATAAGCCAAACTATTAATAAAAAACTACCTGAGCATTTTCAAGGCTCTAAGTTTTTATTAGAACACGGAATGGTCGACCTAGCAGTTTCTCGTGAACAAATGCGACAAACACTTTCGCAATTATTATGGTTACATCAAGGGGGATAAAATGGGTCAAACTAGAACAGAACTGGAATTAACTTATCAATTAATTGAAGAAAAAATAGAAGAACTAAAAAAGCTTTCTAGTAACTTACAGTATAGTTGTACTGATGAAATCACTGCTTTAGAAAACAAACTCAAAGAGATAAAGAAAGAACATTTAAAAAGTCTTTCCGCGTGGGAAAAAGTTGTTATATCAAGGAGTTTAAATAGGCCTATGACTAGTGATTATATAAAAGTACTTTTTGATGGTTGGGTAGAATTACATGGAGATAGACATTTTGGAGACGATCCTGCCATAATTGGGGGTTTAGCTTATTTTAATAATACCCCTGTTACGGTAATAGGTCATCAAAAAGGCAAAAATACTAAGGAAAACATAAAATATAATTTCGGGATGCCTCATCCAGAAGGATTTCGTAAAGCTAATCGACTTTTATTGCAAGCTGAAAAATTTAAACGTCCAGTAATCACCTTTATTAATACTCCTGGAGCTTATCCAGGTGAAAAGGCTGAAGAACGTGGGCAGGCTTGGGCTATCTCGCAATCGCTTCTTTGTATGAGCTCCTTAAAAGTGCCTATTATTTCTGTTTTTATAGGTGAAGGTGGAAGTGGTGGAGCTTTAGCTCTTTCAGTTGCTGATAGAACCATTATGCTTTCTAATTCAGTTTTTTCTATCGCTTCTCCAGAAGCATGTGCTTCCATTTTGTTTAAAGATATAAGTAAAGCTCCTGAAATAGCTGCTTCATTAAAATTAACAGCAAGCGATTTAAAAGAACTAGAAATTATTGATGAAATAATTGAAGAACCTACAATCGAAAACATTTTAGAAGACCAAGAATTTGTATCATCAATTCGTAACTGTATAACTAATCATCTAGATAGCTTAATGGTAGAAGATTTTAATACACTACCTATAAAACGATATGAAAAATTAAAACTTATTGGAAATTATTAAAAATTAAAATGATTGTCCATGAATTATTTGTTTTAAAAAAGGACTAATTTGTTTAACACAATTAAATGTTATAGCAAATTAGTCCTTATTAAATTTAAACTAACTACTTATAGGTTTGACCAAATTTTTCCACATGCACAAACTCACTTAACTCTTTTCTTGGGGGGGCTTTTCCTTCTTTTGCCGGATAACCTACGGGAATTATTTCAACCGGCTCTATGTCTTCAGGTAATCCTAAAAATTCGCCTGTTTTTTTATGATCAAAGCTTCCTATGTTAACTGTTCCTAATCCAAGAGAATGAGCAGCTAAGCATAAATTCTGGCAAGCTATTCCAGCATCAAACAAATACCAATTATCTCCCTGTACTGTTTGCGCCTCGCCTCTTTTAAACCCAGATATTCCTTTTTTACCACATACAACAACAACTAATGGTGCCTGTAAAACCCCTTTAGTTGCAGGATTGTTTTCAGTAAGTAATTCTACCAATTTTTCTTTACTAGCTTGTTCTTTAACAATTACTACTTCCCAACATTGAGTATTAGCCCATGAGGGTGACCAACGTATAGCTTCAAGAAGTTGAGTTAGTACATCATCTGGTATTGGTTGATCTGTAAATCTTCTAATGCTTCTTCTAGTTTTTATACATTCTAGAGTATTCAATATAAAACCTCCCAATTGAAAATTAGTTTTATTTTGTTAATTAAATAAATTATAACATATTTGAAGTTATAATTTGGGCATTTTTTACATATAAATGTTTTTAATTTATATATTTATATTATGGTCTTTAATGCTATTTCTTAATTCTACAGTTTGTTTAAAATATGTTGTTAGATAAGAAATTAAAAATACTGCTCCAGCAACTAATATTATAGTTGCACCAGAAGGTATATTAAAAAAATAAGAAATAATTAAACCAGATGTAGTAAATAGTATTCCCAATAGTCCAGAAATAATCATCAAGCTTTTTAGACTCCAAGTATAATGTGTGGCAACAGCTGGCGGCATTGTTAATAATGCTATTACTAATATAATCCCAACCACCCTCATCATAACAATAACAGTTAATGCTATCAAGCATAATAAAACAAGATTTAGACGTTCTGTTTTAACACCTGAAACTTTGGCATATTCTTCATCAAAAGCATAGGCCTTTAATTCTTCAAAAAATAAAACTACTACAGCTATTATTATTAAGTCCATAGCAATAACCAAGTATAAGTCACTCGAAGGTACTGTTAAGATATTACCGAAAAGATAGCTCATCAAATCTGAAGTATACCCACTAGATAAGCTAATAAATATTATACCTATTGCCATTCCTACCGCCCACATCATCCCTATTATAGTATCTTCTCTTTGAGTCGTTTTCTGGCTAATAACTCCCATAGCCAATGCTGATATTAAAGTAAATACTCCAGCTCCTAGCATAGGATTATATCCTAAAAAATACCCTAGCCCTATACCACCATATGCTGTATGAGATATACTTCCACTTATAAACACTAGTCTTTTCACTACTACATAGCTCCCTATAATTCCACAAGCTATACTAGCAAGTATACCAACTAACAAAGCATTGCGCATAAATTCATATTGTAATATATCCATAATTACTCTCCTACCACTTCTTTATATGAGCTTAAAACATTATGTGTTGCACTAGGTGTTATTAGGTTAACTGGACAATTATAGGTTTTTTCTATCATTTCAGGTGTTAATTCTTTAGAGTTGTGATAATGTAAATGCCTGTTTAAACAAGCTATTTTATCTACATGTTTAGATAGTGCTCCTAAGTCATGAGATACCATAATTATAGTAATATCTTTATTTAATTCCGATAGGAGCTCAAAAAAATTAGTTTCAAATCTAGTATCAACACTAGCAGTAGGTTCATCTAGAATTAATATACGGGGTTTAGAAGCTAATGCTCTAGCTACTAACACTCTTTGTTTTTCTCCACCTGATAATTTGCCCATCGGCCTATTACGTAAATGATATATTTCTGTTTTATTTAGGGATTCTTTAACTATTTCTTTATCTTCTTTTGAAAACTTTAAACCTTTTTTATGTCCTAATCTACCCATTAATGCAGTTTCCCAGACAGTTATGGGAAATCGACGATCAAAATCAAGATGTTGAGGCACATAGCCTAACATCTTGAAATTTTTTTGTACGCTTTCATCATAAATGTACACTTTACCCCTATTAGGTTTAATTAACCCAAGTATAGTTTTTATAAGAGTTGTTTTACCACCACCATTAGGTCCAATAATCCCTAAAAAATCATTTTGTTTAACCGATAAATTAACTCCTTCAAGAACTACTACATCATTTAAAACAACCCATAAGTCTTCAGTTTTTACTACTTCATGTGAATTTTTATACATCATTTATCTTCCCTTACTTAGCTATTGTTTAAATTTATTTAGTCATACCTTTTCTTAAAGTCAAAGTAGCTTCTTTCATATCTTCAATATAATTAACTGGTAACGGATTTAATATCATTAGTTCTGCACCAATTTCATCAGCTACAGCTTGGGCACTTCTAGAGCTATGTTGAGGAGAATCAAATATTACATTTACATTAAACAGCTTAGCTTTATCTATAATAGTACACATATCTCCTGCACATGGCTCTTTTCCATGTTCTTCAATACCTACTTCTTCTAGGTTGTAATCAGATGCAAAATATCTCCATGCAGGATGATACACAACAAACATACGGTTATTAATATCAGCTAAGGTCTGCTCTATAAATGAATCAAGATGGTTAAGATCTTTTAAAAAGTCTTTTTTGTTATGTTGGTAATAGCTTTTGTTTTCAGGATCAATCTCTGTAAGTGCTCTATATATGTTTTCAGCTTGTATTTTAACCAAACGAGGAGATAACCAAATATGAGGATCATTTTGTTTTGTTTCAATTGATTCAGATGAATCTACAACAACCATATCCTTATTTGCAGGTTGGAGTCTCTCTAGCCATACCTCCTCAACCGGAATATTACCAATACTTATGTATAAATCTGCATTACTTATTTTTCTTAATTGTTCTGTAGTAAACTCATAATGCTCTGGACATGCTCCTGAAGGAATTAGTACCGAAACATTTACTTTATCTCCCCCTATTTGCTCGACAAAGTCTTTTTGGGGCAATACACTTACATAAACATTTAGCTCTTTATCCTCGTTACTTAGCATATCAGTTACTACCCCACTAGGAATACTATAGGCTGTACATCCTGCTGCTAAAAATACAACTATTAATAACAAAGCTAAAATAGATTTTTTTGTTTTCATTCATTAAACTCCCTTCATATCTTTTTAATATTGGCACTGCTTACATAGGCCAGTAATTTCAAAATGATGACTATTAACTTGGAAACCACAGTCATCAATAATATTTTGTATACGATCTTCTATTGGACAAACTCCTAATTTCACTGCATCTCCACAATTTAGACATACTAAATGGTGATTATGACCTGCATTTATTTCGTAACGAGTAGGGCCTTCATGTAAATCAAGCTTACTAACTATTTGTATATCTACTAGCATGCTTAAATTGCGATAAACGGTAGCTAAAGAAACACTTGGCTCTATAGCCTTTACCCTTTCAGTTATCTCATCAGCTGTTAGATGTTTATTGCTTCGATGTAATATATCAAGAATTATTCTCCGCTGAGGTGTTATTTTATAGCCCAATGCAGCCATTTTTTCCATAACATAAGACATTATGATATACCTCCTATGTAATAACTATTCCTATATAGGATTTTTAGTTATTTGATTGTTGTTTACAATATCTCCAAAATCAACCAAGTGTATACTTGTTATATTAAATGAAATAAATTTTAACTGCATAATAAATAAGGGTTTAGCCAAAAAATACCGTGCTTAAATATCAATCATTTGATAATATATTGTTAGCATGACTATACATGAGGTGAAAAATATTGAAATTCTCAACTCGTTCTCGTTACGGACTAAGATTTATGGTTGATTTAGCAGTAAACTATGATTATTTTAAGCCTGTTCCTTTAAATGAAATAGCTGAACGTCAAGAGTTGTCGGAGGGTTATCTAGAACAATTAGTAACTATAATGCGCAAAGAAGGGTTGATTCGTAGTATTAGAGGTGCTAAAGGCGGATATATGCTAGCTAAAAGCCCTGAAGAAATAACAGCCGGAGATGTAATACGCTGTTTAGAAGGCCCTTTAAAAACTACTGATTGTGTAATGGAAGATTGTCCTGAGCCTTGTGGAAGAGCAGAAATTTGTGTAACTAGAACCTTGTGGGAAAATATAAGAAAAGCTACAGCTTCTATATTAGATAATACAACACTTAAAGATTTATATTTACAGGCAGAACAAATCAAAGAAGCTCGCAAGCCTATAATTTACGATATATAAAGCTTTAAAGTCCTAGCAACTGTATAAATAAGCAGCAACTAGGACTTTTTTTATTGATGATTTAATAAACTTTTTAATTGTTTAATATTATCTACGGGCTCATGACAAGTAAAATTCTCACAAACATATGCAGTAGTTTTATCATTTATCTTTTTCATATGCTCAGCAAATGGTATTAAATTATTGATATTATTTAAATCTTTCTCGTCTTTAAAAATTACTACAGTTTGAGGCAAAAAGCTTTTATTCAGCATACTTAACATTTCTTTACTATCTTTATCTGCCCTACTTCCTACAATAACTATTTCACGGGTTGGATATAAATAATACATGCCAGCAATCAATAAAAATGAGTGCGCTGTAGGGACTTCAAGTAAGCGTCCACCAAATAATTTAAACATTTTAGATGCCATCTCTTCAAAATAATCATTGCCTGTTAGTCGAGCTAAACGAAGGAAGTTTAAGGCGGCAATAGAATTATCAGATGGAATTGCTCCATCGTATAATTCCTTAGGACGAGTCAATAGTTGTTCAGCATCACTACCATACAAAAACAAACCACCTTTTTCATTATCCCAAAAATATTTTATTAAATCCTCATTTAAGTCTAAAGCTTTTTGTAAGTATTTGATTTCTAAACTTGTTTCATACAGCTCTAAAAGCCCCCATATTAAACAGCTATAGTCAGTAGCATATGCAGGATACATAGCTTCCCCTTCTCTATAGCGAGCTAAAAGTCTTCCATCACTTCTCCTAAGCTTATTAAAAATAAAGTTAACACAATTCTTAGCTGCTTCAAGATATAACGGCTGATTTAATACCCGTGCTCCTAAAGCAAAGGCTGATATCATCAAACCATTCCATGAAGTTAGTATTTTATCGTCTTTGTGTGGGTGAATCCTTTGCTTACGATACTTAAATAATTTTTCTCTATTTTCTTCTAAACTTAGTCGTTTTTCTTCTGTTATTTTAGAATTTATTATATTTGGAATATTTGCTCCTTCAAAATTACCTTCTTCAGTTATATCATAAACACTACAAAAATCTTTAGCTTTATCCTCACCAAGAACTGACATTACTTCTTCGGGTTTCCATACATAAAACTTCCCTTCAACCCCTTCTGAATCGGCATCTTCTGCTGAATAAAACCCTCCCTCTAATGATGTCATATCTCTTAAAATATAGTTAAGTGTTTCCGTAGCTAATCTCTTAAATCGTTCATTTGCTGTAACTTGGTAAGCTTCTAAATAAGCTAACACTAACAGCGCATTATCATAGAGCATTTTTTCAAAATGTGGAACCAACCATTTATTATCAGTGGAATACCTAGAAAAGCCAAATCCTATATGATCATATAAACCACCTTCATACATGCTATTAAGAGTTTTATCTACCATCTCGAGTGCTTTATTTTCACCTTTAATTGTATAATATCTTAATAAGAACATTAGATTATGTGGTGAAGGAAATTTAGGTGATTTTCCAAACCCACCATATTCTCTATCAAAAATTTGTTCGTATTTTATAAAGGCATTTTTAAATACATCATGTGAGATATCACCCTCAACCTCTTGAGAAGCTACATTTCTTAACCATTCATATATTCTCATACTAGATTCATCTATTTGGTCACGCTTAGTTTTCCAGGCTCTAACTATATGTGGTAATATCTCCATTAATCCTGACATGCTACCTTTTGTGCTCTTGGGTAAGTATGTAGCAGCAAAAAAAGGCTTTTTATTTGGAGACATAATTATAGTTAAAGGCCACCCTCCATGTCCAGTTAATCCTTGGCAAACAGTCATGTAAAGATGATCTATATCCGGTCTTTCTTCTCTATCTACTTTTATTGAAATGAAATCTTTATTTAAAATTTTAGCAACTTCCATATCTTCAAATGACTCTTTTTCCATGACATGACACCAGTGACAAGTACTATATCCAATACTTAAGAAAATAGGCTTATCTTCTTCCTTAGCCTTTTTAAATGCTTCCTCAGTCCAAGGATACCAATCAACTGGGTTATAAACATGCTGTTGTAAATATGGTGATTTTTCATTTATTAATCGATTGTATTTTTCATTCATATCAAATTTCCTCCAATTATTTGTTTAGATTAGTTTTAAACAATATGATTTTTTTAAACCACTAAAAATGAATAATAAATACCATAAGAGAAAAAATAACTTTAGATTTATGGAGGTGATTTCAATGGAATTTAAGAATAAGGTTGCCTTAGTAACTGGTGCCGCTGGGGGTATTGGTGAGGAAACAATACGACTGCTAATAGAGCGTGGTGCTAAGGTCAGTTTGGTGGATTTACAACAAAAAGCTATTGATGATGTTGTTGCTAAATTAAATTTAAAAGAAGGTGACTACATTACTGCTACCGCTGATGTAAGTAATGAAGCTGAGGTGCAAAGCTTTGTTAAAAAAACCAAAGATACCTTTGGCAGAATTGATTTCTTCTTTAACAACGCTGGTATTGAAGGTGAGTTTGGACTCATTAAAGATACTAAAACAGAAAATATTGATAAAGTATTTAATGTAAATGTTAAAGGTGTATATTATGGTTTAAAGTATGTTATTCCTATAATGCTTGAACAAAAATATGGATCTATTGTAAATAATGCTTCAGTAGCCGGAATTATTGGATCACCCGGCATGGCCCCTTATGTTGGATCTAAGCATGCAGTTATAGGAATAACTAAGTCAGCTGCTTTAGAAGTTGCTGAATTTGGGGTTAGAGTTAATGCTGTATGCCCAGGTCCTATAAACAATAGAATGATGAGGTCAATAGAAGAAGGTTGGGCACCTGGTGCAGGTGAACAAGTAAAAGAACAATTAGAAGCTGGTATACCAATGAAACGATATGGAGAGTCTGAGGAAGTTGCTGAACTAGTGCTATTCTTAGCCTCTGACCGTTCCGTATATATAACTGGTGTATATTATAGTATAGACGGTGGTAAAACAGCCACTTAAAGTATTATATATCAAATAAAAAATCCCTTTATGATAGACAGTTAGAATACAATAACTGTGCTATATATAAAGGGATTTATTTGTTTTTACTTTTATAAAGGAATAATTATAACCGACAACGAAAAATATTATTAGAATATTAATTTTATTGTTATAAATTAGGATTTTTAGATATGAAAAAAAGTATTATTAAAACAAATATTATCATTATTTGTTTAACTATATTATTCACCTGTATGATAAGCCCGGTTGAAGCTAAAGAAAGACCAGAGGCCATTAGTGGTTTACTAGATTTAACTAACTGGGATTTTAAGCAAGATGGGGTTCTTTCTTTAGATGGTCAGTGGGAATTTTATTGGCAAGAGCTTTTAACTCCAGATGATTTAAATAAAACAAATGTAATAGCAACAGAGTATATAAACGTTCCCATGTCTTGGAATAAGCAAAAAATTAATAATGACCAAATCTCAGGGCAAGGTTATGCTACTTATAGACTTTTAATAAATACACCAAGTGATAAATTATATGGAATTAAGGTTCCAAGAATTTTTACATCTTACAATCTTTGGGTTGATGATAAGTTAGTTGCTTCTAATGGAACTATAGGTTCTACACAAGAAGAAACAGTACCACAATACTTACCTCAAGTAAAATACTTTAAACCTAACTCAGATACCACTGAGTTAGTTGTTCAAGTAGCTAATTTTCACCATCGTAGTGGAGGTATTTTAGAAAGTCTACAGATTGGAACTGATACCCAAATCAGCGATTTACGCACCAAAAATATAGCACTTGAGTTATTTTTATTTGGTAGTTTATTTATTATTGCCTTTTATCATTTTGGATTGTTTTTATTTAGAACTAAAGATAAATCCACTTTATTTTTTGGTGTTTTTTCATTACTAATTGCACTAAGAACACTGTTAGTTGGCGAAATATATTTTATATATGTTTTTCCTAATTTTAGTTGGGAAATAGCTCATAAAATACAAACTCTAGCTTACTATATGGGAGTGCCTTTAATTTTCTTATTCTTAAAATCTATTTTTCCTAAAGAATTTTCAACTAAAGTAGTTAATACTGTTTTAATTGTTGGATTTAGCTTTTCTTTTTTAGTTTTATTAACACCAGCAATTATTTTCACTCAATTCAATCCGATTTTTCAATTGTTTTCTATTGTTGCACTATTTTATGCAACTTGGGCTGTCTTTACTGCTTGTTACAAAAAACGTGAAGGGGCTTATTTAATTGGATTAGGGGTAATTTTCCTCTTTCTATTTACTATTAATGATATAATTTATCTAAGTGTAGTGTTTAATGACTCAGCTAATCATTTTCTAAGAAACATCATAGTAACCAATAACCTATCTTCTTGGGGATTATTAATATTTATATTTACCCAATCATTAGTTTTGGCTAGTAAGTTTTCTCAAAGTTTTACTAGAGCAGAATTTATGAAAGAAGAGCTTCAACAGTTAAATGAAGGATTAGAGCAAAAAGTTAAAAATAGAACTTACGCTCTGGAAAATTCAAAAAAAGACTTAGAAAAAGCTTATAAAGCACTTACTAAATCAGAGAAATCACGCCAAAATTTAGTGCAAAATATTTCACACGATCTACGTACACCTTTAACTTCTATTCGGGGTTATGTTAGTGCAATTTTAGATGGTCTAGTCAAAGAACCTGAAAAACAACAAAAATACTTAAACAAAGTTATAGATAAGACCAGTCATTTAGATCATTTGGTTCAACAGTTAATGGATCTTTCACGATTAGAATCTAGACAGCTAAAACTAGATTTTAAACAGGTTCCAATTGATTTATTGATGAAAAATATTATAGAAAAATATAGTTTCGATTTTAAGACTAGCAATGGTAGCTTTCAAGTAAATTACCCTTTAAACTGGGAATCTAAAACTACATACAAGGAAAATTTATTTGTATTAGTAGATATAATGCAGTTAGACAGGGTCTTAACAAACTTATTTACTAACGCTCTTGCTCATACTCAAAATGACGACCAAATTACATTAAGTTTTGATTTAATTGCAGATAATAAAAAACTATTAATAGCCGTTGCTGATACTGGAACCGGAATTTGCACAGAAGATCTCCCGCATATCTTTGAACGGTTTTACATGGCTGAAAAAGCACGACAACAAGTTCCCAAGAATAGCGGTCTTGGATTAGCTATTAGTAAAGAAATTATAGAGTACCACGGGGGACAAATATGGGTTAATAGCAAATTAGGTCAAGGAAGTAAATTTTACTTTACATTACCCGTTAGTTCACAAGATATAGAAAAAGGATTACTATCTAATGCATTATAGTATAATTACTTATTTTGGAGGTATTCATTTTGGCAGGAGAAACTATTTTAATTGTTGATGATGATGCAGATATCAGAGAAATTATTACACTTTACTTAGAAAAAGAAGGGTATAATGTAGTCTCTGCTACTGATGGTAATGAGGCAATATTAAATGCACTTACTACTAATCCCGACTTAATTATACTAGATATTATGATACCAGGATTAGACGGAATAGAAGTATGTCAAGAAATACGTAAAAAATCAACCACTCCCATTATATTCCTTAGTTGCAAAGGTGAACCTATAGACAAATCAATAGGGTTAACTGCAGGTGGAGACGACTACATGAGCAAACCATTTGATACAATTGAATTATTAGCAAGAGTAAAAGCACAATTGCGTAGAAACAGAATATTAAAGAGTTCAGCTAATTCAACTCAATTATTAAAATATCCAGGATTAACTATTGACTTAACTAATTATTCTGTAACAGCAAATGAAAAGCTTATAACTTTATCACGAAAAGAACTTCAATTACTAGTATTATTAGCTCAAAACCAAGGCAAAGTATTTAGTAGTGAAGAGTTGTTTAAAGAATTATGGGGTACAGATAGTTATGGTGATTATAGAACCGTTATGGTTCATATTAGTCACATACGAAAAAAAATTGAAAAAGACCCTACTAATCCCAAGTTTATACATACGATTAAAGGAGCTGGCTATAAATTTTTTATATCAAAGTAAACAATTACTAGGTGCTTTCATCTATTATTAATCCAACACCCTCTTGTATATTTGCAAGCATATCTAACATTTTTTCTGATGGAATCTCTCTAATTAGTTTATCTTCCCTAGAGTCAAAAATCTTTACCATTATGCGATTTGTATCATGATGTATAGTATACTCAAATGTTTTTTCCATGCTTTTTAATCTTTCGTTAACTTTTTTTACATCATTTTCCAACTCAGCAAAAGTAAAGTCTTCTATATTGCTTTTAGTTGTTGCAACTTTATCCTGAAAATCTCTCGATTTAGTTGAGTGATTTATTGCAAAAATATTATTGCTAAACCTCGTGTTGTGCAATAACTCCATTTAATCATCTCCCAAAAGCCTAGCTAGGTTAGTTTAATTATAGCATTAATTTTATCTAGCTAGGCTTAAGAGAACTTTAAATTTTATTAAAGCTTTCTTAAAGATTATTTAATTATTGTTAATTTAGTAATAAAAATTTTATATTACTTTAAAACTACCTTTCAACAAACAATGGGTAATAAGGTGGATTTTCAGTAAAAGCTAAAAATAAATAACTAGCTATAACAAGCATTATTATAAAAATCCACAAAAGGATTGGCTTTTCGTAAACTGGTAGTTCAAGTATTTCGTTTTCAATATAAAAAGCTATAATTCCTGCAAAAAATACTATTGCTATATTAGCTATTAATTCAACAATAGTTGGTGTTATTTTCCCAAATAATGCTATCAACAAATAGAAAAACAAAAATATTATCAATGGTACAAGTAAGGAACTTATTATTCTAGAAAATAGTAAGTTTTGAATAAAAATAACATTACCTCTTATAGTAAGAATTATTACTTCTATTAACCCTATTAAAACAGCAGCAAAAAGTCCTATTTTTAAATGTTGCCATACTGATTCCGAAACTGCAAAAATTTTAAGTTGCAGAAAATCATATGAAAAATGAAATATTGTATAAACAATAAGAAAAATAACAGCTTTTAAAAGGATATACTTTATTGATAGTCTTGCCATAAACTTAACTCTCCTATTTCTATTTTCTATTAATATATTATTATACCCAATTTTTATAAATATTTGTCTGTTGTTTTATAAATAAGCACATTCTCTAGTCATTTAGAATAAATATAAACAAACACAATATTTTGAAAGGTGTTGGCTAGATGATTAGACTATACTCCACAGGCCCTGTTGAAAATGCAGGTTTTGAAACTTCGTTAGGTTTGATTATTAAGGTACAAAATAATAACCCTATGGATTCAAATATTGAGACTATTGCTCATATAACCGTATTTAGTTTAAATGGTGTTAAAAGTGAAACCTTTCAAAGCACAGTATCAGTTTCCCCACAAGCTTCACAGTTTGAAACAGTAGATGTTTCAGAATTACTTGAGTACGAAGCACAAATTAGATTAGAAAATGCTACTAATGCTCTAGTATCTATTTGGGGCAAGGATGAAAATGGTAAGCTTGTCGCTGCACATCGATTTGTACAACAAGAATTAAATTTACTTAAAGAGTATAATAACAATAAAACAACTCCTAAGAAAACAACAAACACAAAAAGAAAAACTCGTAGAAGAAACTAAATCTAATAAAAAACAAAAAAGAGAAGTATGTAATTTGAATATTGCATACTTATTTTTTTTTTACACAATATATAAGTGTGAAAAAACTATTGAGAAAGGAGCTTTTTTATGCAACTTAACCAACAAGAACTGCAAAATTTAAGACACTTAATAGGATCGCATGAGACAACTGAGAAAAAATTAAACTTTTACGCCCAACAATGCCAAGATCCTCAGGTTAAACAGTTATTACAACAATCTGCACAAGCTGCGAGTCAAACTCGTCAAAAACTATTATCATTTTTAAGTTAAAGGAGGACAAATCATGCAAATGACAGATAAAGAAATAGTAAATGATGTTTTATCAATGGTTAATTCTAGTCTTACAGGCTATGCAAATGTTATCAGTCAAAGTGAAAATCAGCAATTAAGACAAACTCTACAACAAATTAGAAATTCTGATGAACAGTTCCAATTTCAACTTGCACAAATGGCAACTCAAAAAGGTTTTTATAAACCAGCAGGACAAGCTAGCCAACAGGAAATTAATCAAGTTAAAACACAATTAACACAAGGATAAAACGATATAAAACTATGGGGCACAAAAAGCTCCATAGTTTTATTAATTTAAATTCTTTAAACTTGCCTTAGCTAGTTTTTTCTCATATCTTCTACTAATGCCATCTCATCTGTAAACATTTTTTTGTAAGATAAGCCTATAATTATTAGACATCCTATAGCTACTGCTGCTGCAATCATAATCATTACAACAAATTGATAACGTACAGCCACCTGAGGATCCATTCCTGCTAATATTTGTCCTGTCATCATGCCTGGTAAGCTAACAAGGCCAACAACCATTAATGCATTTATTGTTGGTGTCATACCAGCACGTACAGCATTTCTCATATAACTATTAACTGACTCCCATGGTGTAGCACCCATTGCAAGCATTGTTTCAACTTCATCAGCACTTGAATATACTTCTGAATACATTCTATCTAAAGATAAGGCAATAGCATTCATAGAATTACCTAATATCATTCCAAATATGGGTATTGCAACCTGTGCTGAATACCAAGGGGAAGGTTGGATTATTATTGTTACTACAATTATGCCAACAATAAATGTACTAGCTGTTAATGAAGTAAACGCTAACCATTTTGGGTTATGTGGTGCTTTGTCAATTCTTCTAACTGATTCGTTACTAGCAATATAGCACATTAATATTATAATAGGCACTATGATTGCTAATTTATTAATATCAAAAATATAGGTTAAAACATATCCAATTAGGCTCAGCTGTAGAAATGCTCTAAAACTAGCCCATAACAGTGATTTTAATAAGCCCAGTCTTAAAAGAGCAGATATTAGACCAGTTATAAAAACAAGGCTTACACTTAGTAGTAGTTGAAAATTAGTTATAGGAATATAAGAGTAATCAGCCAATGTTTAACTCCCCTGTATTGTTAAATAATTTATATTAGTTGATAATTTAAAATCTTCATCATTATGAGTTATCATAATTATTGCTTTTCCAGTATTTCCTTGCAACCATTTTAAAAGTAAATTATTTACCTTTTCTCTACTCTCCTTATCCAAATAAGCATTAGGCTCATCAAGCATTAATATACTTGGATTAATAAGCAAAGCACGTATTAGTGCAACACGAGCCCCTTCGCCTCCAGATATTTTTTTAGCATCTTGCTCTAAAAATTCAGTTGATAAATTAACATCACTTAAATATTTTTGAGCTAGTTGTAAATTAAATCTAGCTTTATTTAATTTGTAGCTGGAAAATGAAAATGGTAATACAAAATTATCTTTAACAGTTCCATTAAAAAGTACGGGCTTTTGGCTTACATAAAGTACATTCTTTCTCCATTCTATAGGATCTACACTAGACCACTCATTTCCTTTAAAAACTACTGTTCCAGCATCTGCTCTTATCAATCTAGCTAATACTTTAAGTAAAGTAGATTTTCCAGAACCAGAAGGACCTTTTAGAATAAGTATTTGACCTTCGTCCACCTGACCTGAAATCTTTAACATTTTGTTATCATTGTTAAGTTTTTTAGTTATATTAGCAAATTCAAATAAGTAAGCCATTTATAACTTTCTCCATTTCTTTTACTTAACCAACTTTATTAATCTATATTGTATCTAAATACAATGAATAAATGCTATGTACTTATTACTTTATGAATTTGTAAATATGATATAAAAAAGCGGGTGCACCCCGCTTTTTTATTGTACATTTGTTTTCGTTTTTTTTATGTTATTTCCCTTTGAATTATAATTTTTTTTTGGTTTTCTTTCTAATGTTAATTTACTACAAGCTTTATATACTTCATCAATATATTCCATAGGCACTTCTACAAATGATGTATTTGTATTTATTTCTATTTCACCTATCTGATTATCAGATAAAGGAGTAGTTTGAGCAAGATAGGTTGCTAATTTTTGCGGATATATTCCTTGTTTACGACCAACTGGTACTTCAACATCAGCATAGTCTTTTCTATCAATTACTTTTTTGTTCTTGCTTGTTGAAGTTATAGGCTTGTTATCTTTTGTCTCATATTCTTGACCACTGCCAGATAAAAGCTTTAATGCTGCTGCTACAATTAAGGCAGGATCATGTTCTTTAATTAATTCATTTGCCTTTTCTTTGTATGAATCAGGACAATTGTTCTGTGCAGTTACCAAATTTTCTTTAGCTATTTCTAGCATATCTATTGGAGTAGGTAGTGATTCGCGTTTTAAGCTTTTTCTTATATGGTCTTCAATAAAGCGTAATTTTTTATATTGTCCTGGCTCTGTTAAGGTTATTGCTACACCTCTTCTTCCCGCTCGACCTGTTCTTCCTATACGATGAACATAACTATCTGGATCTTCTGGTATATCATAGTTAATTACATGAGTAACAATATCAACATCAAGACCCCTAGCTGCTATATCTGTAGCTACTAATATCCCCACATTACCTTTGCGAAAGTTATTCATCACCCTATCTCTTTCACGCTGTGACATATCACCATGCAGTGCATTTGCAGCATACCCTTTGGATTTTAAATATCCTGCTAGCTTATCAGTACTTTTTTTAGTACGACAAAATATTAATGTAAATGAAGGTTTTGAAGTATCAATAATTTTACAAAGAGTCTCTAGTTTAAAACGAGGATTAACTTCGTAATATAATTGTTTAATTAATGAGACAGTTTTATCTTGAGGCTTAATTGCTACTAATTCAGGATTCTCCATAAACCTTTGAGCTAGTTCTCTTATTTCTGACGAAAGTGTAGCCGAAAATAACATAGTTTGTCGCTTTGCAGGACATTCTAATAAAATTTTTTCTATATCAGGAAGAAAACCCATGTCTAGCATTTCATCAGCTTCATCTAAAACTACAAATTTTAAATTCTTTAAGTTTATTGTACCTCTATCCATATGGTCTAATAGTCTTCCCGGTGTAGAAACAATTATTTCCGGTTTTTTTCTAAGTTCTTTTATTTGTATTTCTATTGATTGACCCCCGTAAATAGGTAGTGATCTAATAAACGTATTTCTGCCAAGTGAGTTTATTTCTTTTGATACTTGTACTGCTAATTCTCGAGTAGGACATACAACTAAAGCTTGTAATCCTGCTCTTTGAGTAACTTTATTTAAAATTGGTAACCCAAAGGAAGCTGTTTTCCCTGTACCAGTTTGCGCTTGACCCATTATATCTCTACCCTCGAGAGCAACTGGTATAGCTTTTATTTGAATGGGTGTTGGTTCATCAAACCCCTTATTTTTTATAGCCCTAATTAAATCACCTTTTAGTTCCATTTTTTCAAAACTAGAAATATCCAAAATCATTTCCTCCTAACTTCTACCGCTTTTTACTATAACATATTTGCGATATTTCCGCCATTCTCTATTAAGCATAGGTTTAAAAACTAAAAATTATGTTCATAAATAAATAATAGCTAGAGTAAATATTTTACAATACAAATTTAAATATAAATACTTGGAGGTAAAAAAATGAAAAAATTAAATAATTACACTTTATGCCCTCTTATTATTGCAATGTTATTGTTCTTAGTACTACCAACTGCTAATGCAGAAGAAATCCCCGATACCGTTTATGAAGGTTTTCAATATGAAGATAAATTAGATAGTTCTGAGAAACTTGAAGATAATGAAGATGAAGAGGAATTAAAAAATTCTAGTAAAAAAGAAGAAAATAATGAAGTATTAAACGATGATTCGAATCGAGATGAAAAAGAGAAAGAAATTTATGATAATGAAGTATTAGAGATTTTTGAGGATATTATTTATTTAAATATTAAGCTTAATAGCCAAAAATTAGATCTTAATAATCGTCCTTTCTTGACTAGTGCTAATAGAACAATGGTTAAATTGAACACTTTACCTGAAATACTTGGCTGTAGTGTAGGGTTTGTTGAACCAGACCAAATAATTATTAGTTCTTCTAATACAGATATTGTTATGTATAACGACCAAAAAACCTACTATATTAATTGCACTGATAAAAAATTAGATATAGCACCTAAGATGAGTGAGAATTTTACAGTTTATGTACCTTTACGGTATGTAGCTGAGGAATTAGATTACTATATTGGATATGATCCAGCTACTAAAACAATTATTCTTAAAGATAATGAATATTATATAGAACAACAAAAACGAAAAGAAAAAATATCTAATATATCTTTACCAAAAGACCTCCCTACTTGGGGGAAAGCAAAATCCTTATCAGATTTAGAGCCCTTATGGTATGATAAGAAATTGCTAAGTGCTTACTATACTAAAATGCTAGATAATTCACCCGGCAGAGTAGCCAATATTAAACTATCTGCAGAAAAAATTAATGGTGTAGTCTTAAGCCCTGGAGAAGTGTTTTCCTTTAATGAAACTGTTGGAAAAAGAACAGCAGATGCAGGATTTAAATCAGCAGGAGTAATTGTTAATAATCAACTCACTAGTGGTATTGGAGGAGGTATATGTCAAACCTCTAGTACTTTATATAATGCAGCATTATTATCTGGTATGGAAATAGTTGAGAGAAATCCACATTCTCTAAATGTATTATATGTACCAACAAATAAAGATGCCATGGTGTCTTGGGGTTGGTCTGACTTGAAATTTAAAAATATTTTAGAAAATTCTTCTAAAATATTAGCCAATGTATTTGGTGATTATATAGTTATTTCTATAGTAAAACTAAATTAGCTTGAAGACTAAGAACTTAGATAAGTAAGTAAGTTCAGCTATTACTCGTTTTTTAAAATAATGAATAAAAAGAAATGTTTCGGGCTAAACTATCTATGGTAAATTTAGCCTGTTTTTTTATGATGTAATCTTGTAGAAAAAAATTAAAATACCCAATATGTATTAAATATGAAGTATCTGTATATTATAAAAAAGCATTACAAAGCCTATACTATTAGCCTTTGATTAAGCTACTTTTTATGATAATACTAAGGAAACACTAATAAAAATGTATGTAAATTATAAACTTCACTTAGAACAGTAGGAGGTATATTTTATGAAAATTGCTCTTCTATCACCTATAGCTTGGCGAACACCACCAAAGCATTATGGCCCTTGGGAAAGGGTAGTTTCTTTAATAACTGAAGGACTAGTTGAAAAAGGTTTTGATGTTACTCTATTTGCTACTGGCGACTCGATAACATCAGGAAAACTAGAGTATATTTGTCCAACCCCCTATGAAGAAAACAAAAATATAGATCCTAAGGTATGGGAATGCTTACATATTGCTCACTTATTTGAGCAAGCTGATAAGTTCGATATAATTCATAATAATTATGATTTTTTACCACTTTCATATAGTAGATTAGTAAAAACTCCTGTAGTTACAACGATACACGGTTTTTCCTCTAAAAAAATAATACCTGTATATAGTAAATATAACGAAAATAACTATTATGTTTCTATCAGTGATGCTGATCGTAGCTCTGAACTTAAATACACCTCTACTGTTTACCATGGTATAGATTTAGAGTCTTTTACTTTTAATAATAACCCAGGTGATTATCTATTATATTTTGGCAGAATTCACCCTGATAAAGGTACTGTTGAGGCTATACAAATAGCACAATCAACTGGTATGAAGCTAATAATTGCAGGTATCATTCAGGATGAAAGCTATTATATAAATGAAGTTCTTCCTCATATAGATAATGAAAATATTATCTATATAGGGTCTGTAGGACCTGAAAAAAGAGATGAAATTTTAGGTAATGCATACGCACTTCTTCACCCCATTTATTTTAATGAACCATTTGGATTAAGTGTAGTAGAATCCATGGCCTGTGGAACTCCTGTAATAGCTTATCCTAAAGGTTCTATGCCAGAAATAATTAAAGATGGTATCACAGGATTATTAGTAGATAATGTTGATGAAGCTGTAAATAGAATTAACCAAATATCTGAAATTGATAGAAAGCAATGTCGTTTGTGGGTTGAAGAAAGGTTTAGTCAAGAAAGAATGGTTAATGACTATATATCAGTTTATAAGAAAATAATAAAGGATAACACGAGTCAACGGGGACGGTTCCTTTTGACTCAACTGACTTGAGTCAAAAGGAACCGTCCCCGTTGACTCTATATGACTCTATGTTCCTATTCTGAAAGGAAAAATATCGAGTAGGTGCCTGCACCTACATGTGAGCCAATGGTTGCTCCAATTTCTGATATTATAAATTTTTCACACCCAAATTTTTTTTGAATTAAGTCCCTTATAGTTAAAGCCCCTTCATAATCATTCGAATAATTTATACCAATCAATTGATCTTTTAGGTTGTAACCTCTTTCATTCATTATGTCAAGCATTCTTCTTTTTGCTTTCTTTAAACCATGTACTTTTTCTAATGGATATATTTTACCATCCTCAAGATGTAATATTAATTTTATATTAAGTAAATTTCCTATTGTAGCTGAAGTTGCACTAACTCTGCCACCTCTTTTTAACATCTCAAAATTCCCTACTATAAAAAGATGTTGCATGCGGTTTATATTATCTTTTATTTCTTCTATTATTTCCTGTTTGTTTTTTCCTGCTTTAAGTGCTTCAGCTGCCCTTATAACTGTTAGACCATACCCCACAGATGCACTTTGGGAATCAATTACTGTTATTCTATTAGGATCTACTGATTCTCCAGCAATGTAGGCGGATTGGTATGTTCCACTAAGCCCTGATGAAAAAGCTACATATATTATATCATCATCTGTTTCTTTAATTACCTTCTCAAATTCATTTTGAAACTCAATCGGGGGTATTTGAGCCGTAGTTGGCATTACATCCGGCTTTGATATTAATTCATAAAACTTTTGCGGACTTAAGTCTAATCTGTCTTTATAAGTATTATCATTAATATTAGTAGTAAGATAAAAAAGTTTTACCCCTAGCTCATCTAATAAATCCTTATCCAGATCACAAGCATTATCAGCATAAAGTCTTATACCCATATTTCACCTCCGAATTATTTAAGTTTGCACCTTTGTACACATTTTTGTGTACATGGCATTTTGTATTTTACACCTTTTTACAAATCTACACAAGTAAATCAGTAATCTATGATATAAAAAAAATAGACTTATATAAACACCAGTTTGTATAAGTCTACTAAGTTTTACTATTTATTTGTTTTTCTGAGCTATTTTATCATATCATAATTTAAAATTTATAATTATGCTATCCAAATATAGTAGGTGCCAACAATGATAATTATGAAGCCAGCTATCTTTTCCATAATATTATTCCACTTGGCAAATTGATCCATTCTAGCTAAAACTCCTGTAAACGTACCTGCTAATATTATGGGTATACCTCTCCCCATTGCATATATGAAAAGAAGTGTAGCACCATATAACCATTGTCCACTTGCAAAAGCAATTGATAATATAACTAATAAAATTGGTGTACCACATTGAGTACCTACTAAGCCTATTACCATGCCAAGGAAGTATGCTCCTAAATATCCTCTTTGTTCACCTGCTCGAGTTAATAAATCTCCACCAAAATTTATATTTAGGTTGATTGCACCAATAAGGTTTAATCCTATTGTTATACATATTGCAGCTACAATGTAATATATAATACTTTGGGTTAAACCAAATAGACCTCCAACAAAAGCAATAAATAACCCTAAAAGCATAAATGTAGTTGCAGTACCTAGTGTAAATGCTACTGACATAGCAAAACTTTTTGTTCTAGCCATTTCATTTCCACCCACATATGCCATTATTAAAGGAATCATACTTAAATTACAAGGGCCTATACTTGTTATAATTCCAGCTATAAATACTAGTCCATAGCCATATATAGAAAAACTCCCTAGAAATTGCGGTAAAACAGTATTTATCCACGCTTCCATAAACTATTCCACCACCTTATCGAGTTGAAGGCGCATTTCTTCTACTGGAATATAACCTACTTGCTCATATAATTTTTCACCTTGTGAGTCCAAAATAAAAATTGCAGGTATATACCGTATATCAAAATCTCTTGCTAGCTCATAATTTTCTTCATTATCTACATCAATAAGAATAAAGGCTACATCTTCTTTATATTCATTTTTTACTTGTTCATATACATCATACATTTCAATACATGCTGGACATCTATCACTAGTAAACATTAGCCACATGGGTTTATTGTTTTCTACAGCATTTTCTATAGCTATTTGTGGACTTCCCTCTTGTGATAATTGTGGTTCTGTTCTTTCATCAAACTGTTTATAAATTAGAAGCCCTATAATAACTATCCCAATTAAAATTGCAACTTTATTAACAGCTAGTTTATTCAATTTTACTCCCCCTAGATACAATTAATGTCTACTATTATAGTAGACATTAATTGTTATATAAACCTTAAATTATTGTTAATTATTATGATAAGTTTAATTGTTTTAGTTTAAAAATAATATCATCGAAACTTTTATATGAATAATATTCAATACCATTATTTTCACAGTAATCTACTAGAGATTTTTTGGCAAATACATAATCACAGTTCTTTATCGCACATCTATCAGAATATCCATCACCTATATAAACACTCGTAAAACCAGAATGTAGGTGTTTCTTTATTAAATTAGTTTTACATACTCCACATTGTTCACATTCCTTATTTAAATAAGGAGCTTTTATTTTTAGGCCATTATCTTCATATAAATGATTAGCATAATAGGGAATATTTAATTTATTCTTGTTTAGAATTAGCTTAATGTAGTTATCATAACCATCACTTAAAATATATATAGGAAAGTTATTAATATTTGCCCATTTAACAAATGGTGGAAAAGTAGGATCTATATTTAATGTGTTAAAAAATTTTTCTAACTCGTTAAGTTCAATGTCCATTAATTCAAGAGTTTTTTGGGCTACCCCTACAGTAGACAAAACTCCTTTTTCCCATAACTCATTAAGCTCCTCCCAGCCATCACGAGCATAGGTTTTAACCATTGTATAGCAAATATCTTCACTTGATATTGTGCCATCAAAGTCTACAAAGAAAATTAACTTTCTATCCACAGTTGCTTCATCCTTTGTGCTGCAATATTAATATCATCTTGTGCTAATATAGCAGATACTACTGCTACACCATCTATACCACTCTTTTTAACAGCGCTTATGTTATCATGATTAATTCCACCTATTCCAACAACAGGAATATTTACTGCAGTTTTAAACTTACTTAAGGATTCAGGGCCAATTACTTCCTTTGTATCTTTTTTAGTATCGGTATAATAAACTGGACCAACACCTAAATATGTTGCGCCTTGTTTTTCGCCTTCTATAGCTTGTTCTATAGTATTTGCTGATAAGCCAATAACTTTATTTTCCCCTAGAATTTTTCTAGCTACTGTTAAAGGTAGGTCATCTTGTCCTATGTGTAAACCATCAGCATCTACTGCTAAAGCTATATCAAGCCTATCATTTATTATTAAAGGTACTTGCAAATCACTTAGGTGACGTTTTAGCTCTGTTGCTATATTATAAAATTCGCGACTTGAAGCATCTTTTTCTCTGAGTTGGACTAAAGAAGCTCCTCCTTTTACAGCCTGTAAAACCGCAGTTATAATATCATTTCCTTTTATTAAGTCACTATCAGTCACTAAGTATATTGAATAATCTAAACCCATTTTATTTGTGCCTCCCGCATAATATCATTGGATTTTAAATTGTATAGCAGGTCATAAAATATTACTCTAAACGTTCCTGGGTTTCTTCCTGCTATCTTAATTGCTCTTTCTCCAGCAATATTAAATGCACATATTGCAGTTGCAGTTGCTATAAATACATCATCAGGATTTACTGCAATGCAAGCTGCAACAAGACCACCTACCATGCAACCTGCACCAGTTATTGTCCCAAAAAGGTTTGTACCATTACTTATATAAGCCATTTTTTTGTCATCTGCTATTACATCTATTGGACCTGTAGCTGCTACCACTATCCCTTTTTTTATAGCCAATTCCTTACAAACCTCATCAAGATCTTCACCCGTATCTAATGAATCAACACCTTTTGCCTGTGCCTCAACTCCTGCTAAGCTTTTAATTTCAGCGGCATTCCCTTTAATTACTGATATTTTCCCATTAGCACTGATTTTATTAATAACCTCCACTTTACGGGGAATAACTCCACAAGCAACAGGGTCTATAATTAGTGGTACGCTTTTATAATTTGCTCCTTTTACTGCTTCTATCATTGCTTCTTCTTGTTCACCTGTTAAAGTTCCTAGATTCAGGTATAATGAACCTGCTATATTTGCAAAATCAAATGCTTCTGCAGGATGTTCTACCATGGCGGGAGATGCACCAGAAGCTAATATTGTATTAGCAACATCGTTTACCGTTACATAATTAGTAATACAGTGTACTAACGGGTTTTGACTTTTCACTTTTCCCCATATATTTGCACATTGTTCTATCATTGTAGCTCACCCTTTCTAATTGTACTTAAGCAAAAATGATCTAATATACCTACTCCTTTACCAATAGGAAATCCAGTCTTAAGACTTGTACTAATATATTTTTTAGCCTTAGTTACAGAATCAATTACATCTAAATTATTAGCCAGATTAACTGCTATTGCTGAAGAAAAGGAACAGCCTGTACCATGACTATTATTTGTATTAATTCTTTTTGATGAAATATGGTAAGTTTTATTATTATTACCTACAACATCAACAGGTTCTCCATCTAAGTGACCGCCTTTAACAATAGCCCATTCACACCCATAATCTAATAATTTCAAACACGCAGCATCCATATCATTTATATTGTTTATCCTAGTATTTAATAAGGTTTCAGCTTCAGGAATATTTGGTGTAATAATCTTAGAAATAGGAAAAAGTTTATTTTTTAATGCCTCTATTGCTTCTACATGCAATAATCGATCACCACTTTTTGCTACCATTACTGGGTCAAGTATTATAGGCAGATTATTATTATAACTCTTTGCTTTTAAATAAGATGCTACTTTTTCTATTAAAACTTTACTACTTAACATACCAATTTTCACAACATCAATATTAATGTCTGAAAATAGTGCTTCGAGCTGTGCTTCGACTATATCTGGATTTATTTCTTGAACTTTAATTACTCCTTTGGTGTTTTGTGCAGTAACTGCAGTTATAACAGTAAGACCATAAGCCCCCAAAGCAGAAATTGTTTTAAGGTCAGCTTGTATACCAGCACCTGCACATGAATCAGAGCCCGCAATTGTGAGTACGCATTTCATTATTTTTATATCCTCTCTTTCATGTTTTAGCATTAGTTTATATATTAATTTTCTATACCATTTATTAATTGGTATAATGCCCCAAAAAACATTAAGTGAACAAGCAAAGCTGTTCACTTAATAACAGATTTTGCTTCCCTACGCTGGAATTACCCAGTTCAGGTATTAGGGTCAGAAGTTTCCACTTCTTTCTCAGCTTCGGTTTAATAAAGCTCCCCTAGCTTTTTATAATTTATATGTTATAATCAAATAATATTTTAACATAAATTAATATTTTGCAAAATTTTTCACAGATTAAAAGGATTTTTTTTATATAGAACGAATATATTATAGTAAATAATTAAACATTGTAGGAAGGAGGATATTGTATTCTCTTTTAATAAAATTGAATAGAAGGGAGGTTAAAAGCTTTTGCAGGAAGAAAAAGCAACTAATCGCTGGATAGTAGTTTTCGGAGCGGTTTTAATTCAGCTGTGTTTAGGTGCTGTTTATTCTTGGAGTCTATTTAATGCACCATTAATTGAACTTCACGGGTGGGAAGCATCAGGTGTAGTATTAACTTTCTCAATAACCATAGCTACGATGTCAGTTTTTACCATTATAGCTGGAAGAGTCCAAGATAAAATTGGACCTAGATGGGTAGCTACTGCTGGTGGGGTATTACTAGGACTCGGAGTAATTTTAGCAAGTCAGGCAACTTCGCTTTGGCAACTTTATTTATGCTATGGACTAATTGGTGGTGCAGGTGTTGGTACCGCATATGTATGTCCACTTGCAACATGTGTAAAATGGTTCCCTGACAAACGTGGACTTATAAGTGGCATCGCAGTTGCAGGCTTTGGAGCAGGTGCATTAATATTTACTCCTCTAATCAATGTATTTCTAGCAAGTTCCGGAGTTTCTCAAACATTTGTGTATTTAGGAATTATTTATCTAATTGCTGTTAGTATAGGTGCTCAATTTTTAAAAGTTCCTCCTGATGGATATGTACCAGAAGGATGGACACCACCTGAAACAACTAGTGGAACTAATCAAACAGATTTTTCTACTGGGCAAATGTTAAGCACACCACAGTTTTATTTAATGTGGGTTATGTATTTATTTGGATGTCTAGCTGGTTTAATGGTAATTGGACTTGCAGCAGATATCGGAGTAAATCTTGTTGGACTTACAGCAGCTACTGCTAGTACTGCCGTAATGATTATAGCTATTTTTAATGCTACCGGCAGAATAATATGGGGCACTTTATCAGATGTATTAGGAAGAATCACCTCACTAATCATAATGTACATATTAGCAACTGCAGCAATGTTCTTAATGAGCTATATAACAATGACATTTGCAACATTCTTAATACTATGTTCCTTAATTGGATTCTGTTTTGGTGGTTTCTTAGCACTATTCCCATCACTAACAGCAGATTATTATGGAACACAAAATCTTGGCACTAACTACGGAATAATGTTTCTAGCTTATGGTTCAGCAGCTATAGTTGGACCAATAATTGGTACAGCAGTACCATTTCAACATGCATTTTTAATCGCTTCAGTGTTATGTGCAACCGCTACAATACTAACATTCTTTACAAAACAACCTAAAGCTCCAGATCAAGCTATGGCTAAAAGAAAAGCAGCTTAATTTGTATTTTAAAAAGGTTGGGCTTAATGAATAGCCCACTGTCAAGTAGACAGGTGTAAAAATTAAAAACTATACTACAAAGACCTGACTCAAATATTTAATTGCAGTCAGGTCTTTTCTATATGGTAATATATGCAAACTTATGTTTTAATATATGTATAACTTGGGGGTGGTTACTTTAATATATAGTAAGCTTTGAGTATAGTTATAATTATATTTTACATATACTAAACTTATTATATTTGGAGGTGTATCTATGAGTTTATTAAATCAAAACATTAATGTTGGTGATATGGTTGAATATCAAGAAGGTACTGTTGTAAGTAAAACCGTTATAGGAAAGAAAACAGGAACAGTAACTGTATTTGCTTTCGCAAAAGGCCAAGGGTTAAGTGAGCATACAGCTCCCTTTGATGCTATGGTTTATATTCTTGACGGTGAAGCAGAAATAACTGTATCTGGCGAAAAATATACTGTCAAACAAGGTGAAATGTTAATAATGCCTGCTGATGAACCACATGCATTAGATGCCTTAAAACCTTTTAAAATGATGCTAATCATGATACGTTCTTAATAAAATGACTGTCATCTTATTTTTGACACAGGAGGTTATAAAATATGGGTGGATTTGAAATTTTAATAGTTTTTATATACTTAGCATTTCTTGTAGTACCAATAATAGTGCTATATTTTGTAATAAAACTTGCCATAAAGGCAGCTGTAAGAGAGTTGAGAAATGAAGGAGTTTTAAATCTAGCTGCAAATGAAAACAAAAGTAATGAATCTTAGTTATTACTCATTAATAAGTGGTATCTCGATATAAAAAGATGCTCCTTCACTTTCATTTTGAGCCCATATTTTGGCATTATGAAGTTTAATTATTTGATACACAATTGTTAAGCCTAAACCAAATTCGCCTTTAAATCCTTTGTTATACTTGTCAAATAATCCTTCCAAAACTTCCTGCTCAATTTGAGGACCATCATTCCAAAGGTGTAATATAACTTTATCATCTAAAGATTTTATAGATATTTTTATTTCATTTTTTGCATAGCGAATTTGGTTCTCTAATAAGTTTTCTAGTACAACTGTCCACTGTTCTTTATCACCCTTAATTTTCAGTGAAACTAAGTCCAAAGACCAAATTATTTCTTTTCGCTGCCAATAAAATCTTTCTACTATATCACTAATTAATTTATTTAATGAAAACACCTCATATGAAAGATTATGTGTCGCTAAATAGTCTAGTTTTGTTAAATACAAAAGGTTATGAATTCGCTTTTCTAGGCGTTTTGCTTCTTCTTCAATTACTTCTATCGTTGGTTCTAGCTCACCCTTAGGATAAATGCCATCTTTAATTGCTTGAGTATAACTACGAATAATCATTACTGGAGTTTTTAGTTCATGGGATATATTTTGTAAAAATGTTTGTTGGGTTTCATCTTGCTTAATCAATTGATTTCTTAGCATTTCTACAGAGTCACCTACACGACCAATTTCATCTTTGCGATTTAATTGTATATTCCCTTGCCAATCCCTATTTGCTAGCTTTTGCACCTTTTTTTCTAGCCTTTCTAAAGGTTTAGATAAATACCTAGCTAGTCCAAAAGATAGTATCCAACTAAGTAAAAATACTATAGCCACCAGAAAAACTAATCTATTAAATAGTGTTGTAACTAAATCTTCTCGGTAAGTATCCCACATATATGAAACTAAAAATATTTCTTGATTTTCTGCTTCACGTTTTGTTATAACATAAAACATTTTTCTTTCATCTATTTGAGCACTATATCGTTCACTGGTTTGGTCCTGTTCTCTTATATCTATTTTTATTATTTCAATTAATTCAGCAGGAAGACGATGAGAAGTACTCACGTTACTATCTTGTTTTAATACCAAAAAGTGATTAACTGTACGAATATCTTGGAAGTGTTGTCTTTGTCTGTTAGGTATATGACCAAAGTTAACTATGTCATCAGTTAGTTCACTTTCTGTAAAATCACGTAATATTAAAGATTGAGCACTTTCTATAGTTTCATAGATTTCTGTAGTGAAAAAATCACGTAAAGTCCAAGGCAACAAAACAGCTAAAAAAATTGAAATAGCTACTGCTATTCCTGCTATAACTAACCAAATTTGATATGATAATGGTAGGTTTTTCAAGATTTCACCATCCGATAACCATATCCGTAAATAGTTTCTATCCTTAACTCTGGCATTTTTTTACGCAATCTCCTAATAAGGTCATCTACCACACGGTCAGTTCCAATATAGTTATCCTCCCAGATATAATTTAGTATTTGTTCCCTTGATAAAGCTGCTCCAATATTTTTAGCAAAATATAATACTAGGTCAAACTCTTTTGAGGTCAATTCTATTTCTTTGTCATCTTTTAAAACTGTTCTAGTTATTTCATTAACTGTATAAGGAAATATACTTAAAATAGTTTGTTTATTTTGGTAAACACGCTCAATTAGTTTTTTAGTTCTTATTACAAGTTCTCTAGGAAGAAAAGGTTTAGATAAATAATCATCACTACCTAATTCTAACCCTACAACTCTATCAATATCTGCATCTCTAGCTGAAATAAAAATTACTGGTAAGTTTTGTGAAGTTTTTTTAATTTCTTTAATAAGCTCATACCCATCAATATCAGGAAGCATTATATCTAATATCCATAAATCAGGAGAAGGAGTAATTGCTTTTTTGGCTGCCTCTCCCGTAAAAAAGGATGTAACATCCCAGCCCTCTTTTTCTAAATAAGAAGTTAAAATTAAATTTAAATTTGTATCATCTTCAACCAAATTAATTTTAATTGACATAAAAAAACAGCTCCCTAATATTAAGTATAACAAAAAAACGTGCATAAAATCCTTCTAAGCACGTTTTAGTGCAAATGCCAGCAAAATCTAAATGGAGGCACTCTTAATTTAATCTTTTATTGTCTTAGCTGCTTTATATTTTCTCTAAACTGCTCCTGATTTACCTCACCATCTTGTAGTTTAGTTCTTAGTTCGCCTAATTTATCCTTAAAATCTTCTGGAACATCTCCTTTTTTATTCTGCCATCTGTCTTGATTAGATTTCATCCTATTTGGATTAATCTCTTTCATTTCTTCACAAAATTGTTCTCTTGTTATTTCTCCACTACTTAGCTTAGCTTTTAACTCATCACACTTTTCTCTTATTTCCTCAGTGGCTTGAGTTTGTAAACCTGAACGCTCACCTTCAAACTTAACCCGTTCACTAATTTTTGTACGTTCTTTTGAAAAGTCTCCTCTGTTTTCGTTTTTGTTGCTGTCAGTGGCAGCAAATGCTACAGTTGACATTAATAGTGTTAATATTAATGTAATGGGTATTATTTTTTTTAGTTTGCTAATAACAAACACTCCTTTCAATTTTTATTTGAGTGCCTCCACTAACAGTATCGGAAAAAAATATGGTATAAGTATCAAAACATTATGTTAAATTGTGAAAAAAGGGCGAGTCAAAAGGAACCGTCCCCTTTGACTCGTTAAACATTTTTCATTGATAAAGCTATTCTTTCATTTTTTAAATCTACAGATATAACTGCTATATCAACTATATCGCCAACAGTTACAACTTCAAGTGGGTGTTTTATAAATTTATTAGACATCTCTGATATATGTACTAAACCACTTTGTTTAACACCTATATCAACAAAAGCACCAAAGTCTACAACATTAGCCACTGTTCCTTTTAAAATCATACCGGGTTTTAAATCTTCAATAGTTAATACATCTGTCCTGAAAATAGGTTTAGGCAGCTCATCACGAGGGTCTCTTCCCGGACGTTGTAAGTTTTCAATGATATCCGTTAATGTTGGCACACCTGCTTCTAATTTTTCAGCTACTTCTTTTACATTAAGTTTATTTAGTTTTTGCTTAAGGGAATTACTCCCTAATTGAGTTATATCTGAATTAATATAATCTAGTAGTTTATGAGTTAAATCATATGATTCAGGGTGAATTGCTGTATTATCCAAGGGATTTTTAGCACTATCAATTCTTAAGAAACCTGCACATTGCTCATAAGCCTTAGGCCCTAGTTTAGCTACTTTTAGTAAGTCTTTTCTAAATTTAAACTTTCCTTCCTTTTCACGGTAATTAACTATATTTTTAGCAACAGTTGAATTAATACCAGATACATAAGTTAATAGCGAAGGAGACGCTGTATTTAATTCAACACCTACATAATTAACTACTGATTCTACAACTTTAGATAGGTTTTCATTTAGCTTTTTAGCTACAATATCATGTTGATATTGCCCCACCCCTATTGAACGAGGTTCAATTTTCACTAATTCGGCTAATGGATCTTGAACTCTACGTCCTATTGAAACTGCACTTCTTTCAGCAACATCTAAATTGGGAAATTCAACTTGAGCAATTTCAGAAGCTGAATATACACTTGCCCCTGCTTCACTAATAATAGTGTAGGATATTTCTTTATTATATTTTTTTATATATTCGGCCACAAATTGTTCAGTTTCTCTAGAAGCAGTGCCATTACCTATAACTATAGCTTCTACAGAATATTCATCTAAAATTTCATCCAAAACCTTTTCTGCTTCTGCAATCTTTTTTTGTGGTGGTGTTGGATAGAAAACACCAGTTTTTAATAGTTTTCCCGTTTCATTTATAACAGCCCATTTACAACCTGTTCTATATGCAGGGTCTATACCGAAAACCACTTTGCCACCTACGGGTGCCTGCAATAGTAAACCTCTTAGATTTTTTGAAAATACAACAACTGCTTGAGCTTCAGCTTTTTCTGTCAATTCATTACGAACTTCGCGTTCTACAGATGGTTCTATAAGTCTTTTAAATGAATCGTCTATAGCTTTTTGTACTAATTCTGTTGTTGCTGTATTAGGTTTAAGAAAATCTTTATATAGCCTATTAAGTATTTCTTCTTTGGGTGGTTCAATAGAAACCTTTATTATTTCCTCCCTCTCGCCCCGATTAATTGCTAATATGCGATGAGGAGGTAGTTTTGAAACCGGTTCACTATAGTCATAGTACATGGAATAAACTGTATCATTATTTTCATCTTTAGCTTTAGTAACTAAAATACCTTTAGCTAAAGTTAGTTTTCTTATAAATCCCCTAACTGTAGCATTATCAGCCACCTGTTCAGCAATTATATCCAGGGCTCCATTTACAGCATCCTCAACACTTGTAACATTTTCATTTAAATATTGTTCTGCTATGCTATTTAATTTATCATCATGTGGAAAAGAAAAAAGATACTGAGCTAAGGGTTCTAAACCATTATCACGCGCCACTGATGCCCTTGTTTTTCTTTTGGGGCGATATGGTCGATATAAATCTTCTAATCTAGATATAGTATCTGTTTTCAAAATATCAGTTTTAAGTTCATCTGTTAATTTACCTTGTTCCTCTATTAAGCGAATAATATCCAGTTTACGCTGCTCTAAATTTCGATGAAACTTAATCTGTTCTTCAATTGTCCTTATTTCAACCTCATCTAACCCGCCTGTAGCTTCCTTACGATAACGCGCTATAAACGGAACAGTATTTTGGTCATCTAGTAATGAAACCGTTTTAGCCACTTTATCAATTGGTAGGTTTGATTCTTGACTAACTATTTCAATTATTTTGTCTTTCATATACTTCCTCCCTAGGTTTAATATGGTAAAATAAGTACTTAATAATGATATTTATTTTATATTGATATTTACATTAGTGCAAATTTTGCAATAATATTTAAATATTTTCCGTGACTTGACTCTTATAGACTTTATGTTTAATTTCAGAAAGGGAGGGAGTTAGTAATGATTATCCCTATTACAAAAAAAATTAAATTTGTAGAAGCCCCTAATCGAGGTCGTTTCCCCTATTGTCATTGCTTATTTATAGATGATGAAACTAAAGTATTAATTGATTCAAGCTGTGGTAAAGAAGATTTATTAAGTCTTATAAAAGGCCATGTAGATGTAATTATTAATAGCCATTTTCATGAAGATCACATATACAATAATCATTATTTTGATAAAACTCAAATTTGGGCACATGAATTAGATGCTCCTGCAATAAAATCATTACAATTATTTAAGGATTACTATGGCTTTAAATATTTTAATGCTGAAAACCTAGGTGATGATTTTGTTGATGGAATTCAACTCAAAGAATCACCTGTACATAATTATATAAAAGATAAAGAATTACTTGATTGGGGTAGTACAACTATGCAGGTTATACATACTCCAGGACATACACCAGGTCATCTATGTTTTTATTTCGAAAAAGATGGAGTTCTTTTTTCAAGTGATATTGACTTAAGTAGATTCGGTCCTTGGTATGGCCATTTATGCAGTAATGTAGATGATTTTATCTGTTCGATTAAAAAGTGTATAGAAATAAACCCTTCTACTATAGTAACTTCTCATAAGGGTATTTTTACTGATAATATAATTCAAAGATTAGAGGATTATCTTAATGTTATATATAAAAAGGATCAACTAATTTTAAATGCACTAAAAAAACCTATGACTCTTGAAAATTTAACTAAATTACAAATTATTTATGGAAAAAACACTAAATTTACTCCTTTTATTAAGGTACAAGAAAAAATGTCTTTATATGTACACCTAAAACGCTTAATTAAACTAAACGAAATCAAATTTTCTGAAGGAATTTATTATAAGAAATAATTCCATAATTTTCATGTCTTTAGTTTTGAAAGTTATTTGCTTATTCAAACGTATTAATTAACAAATAAATAAAAGGAGGAATGTTTAGTTATGCGAAAAATTTTCACCTTATCACTGATGGCATTATTTTTATTCACAATTCCAGCAAGTGCAATTATTGCTGCTACAGATATTAAAATTATGCCAATATCTTACGATGAGTCAGAAAAACCAAACATAGTTGACATTCAAGACCACTGGGCTAAAGAAGAAATAGTTGCTTCTTTTGAAAAAGAGTTTATGAAAGGTATTAGTGTTGATGAAGATGGTTTAGTAACTTTTGCCCCTGACCAAAAGGTTACAAAAGCACAACTTGCAGTACTAATAACTAGGGTATTTGATCTTGATACTATTACTTCATCTGATGAGATTAATATTAACATGGATAGCTGGTATTCTGAGGCAATTGAATTATGCTTAGATAATGAAATATTTGATTCTTCTAAAAATTTTAAACCAGACGCATATGCAACTAGGATTGAGGTAGCACAAGCAATTTCTAATGCATTTAAAGCTGCTGATATCAATGTGCCAACTACTCAGGTATGGTTTAATTATTCAGATATTGATAATTTAGATGAAGCAGATGTTTTAATTGTTCAATTTATGGCAAATTCAGGGATAATGAAGGGATATAATCAAGAATTCAGACCACATGATACCATTTCTCGAGCTGAAATTGCAGCTATAGTAAACCGTACAGATAAAATTGTTCAAACTAATACAGAGCTCAAAATTCCATCCAAAGTAAGCTTAGAAATTCCTGAAAAATCAGAGGAGCTACTTAAATGGATAGAAGAAAATAAAAATGTTGAAGGAATATATAGCACGCAGTATAACAACCAAGATGTTTACTTAATTGCTATGGGAGAAAAGCCTACTGGTGGTTATGAAGTAGTAATTGACAATATAGTAGTTAAAAATGATAATCACCATATTATTGAAGCATCGTATAAATCCCCAAGACCTAATACACCAGTTACAACAGCTATTACTTATCCATATCAATTAATTGCAGTACCAGCTGGGACACCAGTGGTAATAGATATATCACAGATTAATAATAAAAATGACTATGATAAACCTCAACCAGATCAAAAAGAATTAATAGGCAAAGAAAAAATGCCTAAACAAGTAATAGAATGGGCAGAACAAAAAAAAGATGACAAAGGTATTCATAAAAAGCAATTTAAATCCTATGATGTATATATGATTGCTAGAGGTGAGAAGCCTACGGGTGGATATGAAGTAATTATTTCTAATTCGGAATTTAATGAAGATGGAAAGTTTTTAGTTGATGTTGAGTATAAGTCACCTGCTCCTGATGAGGCTGTAATTATGATCTTAACTTATCCTTATGAATTATTTGCTGTTCCCTCTGGAACTGATGTTAAAGTAACTAAGATTTCAGAAGCTTAAACATCAAGATAATTAAAGGTAATTAACACAACAAAAAAGCTGATTTCAGTATTAGTGAAATCAGCTTTTTTCTATTCACAGTCTATTATAAATAACTCTTTTAACTTAATTTATGGACAAATATTCCACTTAAAAGTTTTGGTTCAAACCACGTTGATTTAGGTGGCATAACCATATCTGCATCAGATATATCCATTAAATCTTGTATTGTTGTTGGATACATTGAAAAGGCTACTTTCATATCCTCCTCAACTCGTCTTTCTAGTTCCTCAAGACCACGAATTCCACCTACAAAATCAATTCTATTATCTGTTCTAGGATCTTCAATGCCTAGTATTGGTGCTAACAAGTTATTTTGTAAAATAGATACATCTAATCTTTCTACAGGTTGATTTTTATTGAATGTCCCATCTTTAGCTTTTAAAATATACCATTTTTTATTAAGATACATTCCAAAAGTATGTTTTTCTGCTGGCTTATAAGGACCTTTACCTTTATGCTCAATTAATTCAAAATTTTCTTTAACTTTTTCTATAAACTCTTCTTCTGTTAGTCCATTCAAATCTTTAACTACTCTATTATAATCCATTATATGAAGATCTTTATCCGGAAAAATAACCGATAAAAAATAATTAAAATTTTCTTCACCTGTGTAATTAGGATATTTTTCTCTTCGCATTTTTCCAACACTAACCGCTGATGCTGTTCGATGATGCCCATCTGCTATATATAAAGCTTGTATATCTTTAAAGTAATTTTTTAATTTTTCTATAATATAACTATCATCTATAACCCACACTATATGCTTAACCCCACCATCAGATTCAAAATTGTATATAGGATCTTTTTTAATCCAATCTTCTACTATTTCATTTATTTCATCTTTTGATTTATAGGTTAAAAATATTGGACCTGTTTGTGCATCACAATAATCAACATGATTTGTTCTATCTTGTTCTTTATCTTTTCTTGTATACTCGTGTTTTTTAATTATATTATTTATATAGTCATCAATTGAAGCACTAGCAACTAATCCTGTTTGTATTCTATCACCCATTACCTGTTGGTATATATAAAAATATGGCTTATCATCTTCAATGAATATACCGTCATTTATCATTTTATAAAGATTTTCTCGTGCTTTTTCATATACCCTTTTATCGTATAGATCAATACTTGGATCTAGGCTTATTTCTGCTTTATCTACGTATAAAAAGGAATATGGATTATCTTTCACCATTTCTCTTGCTTCTTCACTAGTCATTACATCATAAGGTAAAGCCGCTACCTTATCAACTAAATTTTTGTCAGGTCTAATTGCTTTAAAGGGTTTAATAACTGCCATAATTACCTCCTACTTTACAAAACAAAATTTATATAATTACTAATCCACATTACATTATAAATTAAAATTAGTATCTATAACATATCTTTTTAAATTTAAATTTGGTTTCACTGTGAAAAGCAAACAAGTTAGCTCAACCTTAAGTTTTTTGTAGTTACTTTTTGCAGCAGAATCAAATTTATAAATTAACCTTATTGTATAAAATAAAGTTTTAATAAAAACAATAATAAAGATACTTTTTATCAAAACATATAGGAGGCAAAAGCATTGAGCAAGAAACTACAAGGAAAAGTAGCAATTATAACTGGTGCTGGATCAGGTATGGGACGAGCAATAGGAATACTTTTTGCCAAAGAAGGTGCAAAAGTTGTTCTAGCAGATTATAATGCACAAACTGTTGCTGAAACATCTGATATAATTACTCAACATGGCGGGAAGTCTATAGCTTTAACAATTGATATGGCTCATTTAAATCAAATAGAAAGCTTAATATATACTACGATTGAACAATATAGCAAATTAGATATTTTAGTAAATAATGCTGGAATTTTTGATGAATCCAAAGTGGCAACTGAAATAGATGAAGCTTTTTGGGATAAGATACTAGATGTAAATTTAAAGGGACCTTTTTGGGCATGTAAGCTTGCAATACCTCATATGATTAAAAATGGTAATGGAAGTATTGTAAATATAGCATCTATTGCTGGATTGATTGGTGGAGCAGGAGGAGCTGCATATACCACTTCTAAACATGGATTATTAGGGCTAACCAAACAAATATCGGTTTCATATGGACCTAAAGGTATTAAGGCTAATGCTATATGTCCAGGTGCTATTCAAACCGGAATGTTACCTGAAGAGTCCTTAAGTGATGAATCAAACCCTTTATTAGCTAAAATAATGAATGTTCCATCTCGTCGTGTAGGTAAAGCGGAAGAAATCGCAAATGCTACTTTGTTTCTTGCTAGTAATGATTCTGACTTTATTCAAGGTCAAAGTTTAACAGTTGATGGTGGCTGGCTCACCCAAGCATAATAAAAATAATAAACCATCCCTTGATACAAGGGATGGTTTTTATTTTTATGTAGTTTGCGAGTACAATATCCAGTATACAAAATTATTATAAAAAAGGGGGAAGGTTCTGTTTTGAAACAGAACCTCCTTCTGATTACACTACGGTAAGAAAATTCCTTCTGGGTCAATATTATTGTAAAGTATTTCAATTTCTTTATAGGTAGGTGGTACTGTTTCCCCACTTACTCTAGAAATATTTAGATCAAAACTACAGTTCTCTTTTACATCTTCAGGAGTATAACCTGGATGAACTGTATCTAGATACATTTCTCCGTTTTCATCAAATCTAAATACTCCCATGTTAGTAATTACAGCTTCTGGTCCACCTCTATAAGCATTGTTATAAACTTCTTTTTTATGAACCATTTCGCCTGATGGCCATTTTGGTATTCTCCAACCAGGTGATGTAATATAATCAACTCTTTCTTTAAAACGGCGTTTTTCTTGTACCATTATAAAGACAGTTTTCTTTGCTAAACCATTGATGTCTGAATTACCACCACTACCAGTTAAGCGTTTTTCGGGAACTATGCCATATTTACCCATAGCTGTTGTATTAACATTTCCATATTTGTCAACTTCTGCTCCACCTAAGAATGCTAAATCAACAACACCTCTTTGTAGCTGACCAAAAACATCAGACAGCCCAGAAGCAATTGATGCTTGATATATACAACGTGCATCCCCAACTGAACTAGGTAAAGATATTGGTCTTCCATCAACACTTCCAGCCTCGTATATACAACAGGCATTTGGAGCTGTTGTTAGCTGTGCTACCATTATGGCAAGCATTGGTAATCCTGTTCCAGCAAACACAACATCTTGATCATTTACCTCTCTAGCAGCAGCTACTGCTAAAAGGTCGATAGGTTTAAATTCGCCTGGTTTTGCATATTCTTGATTAGCCATTATCTTTTCCCCCTTTTAACCTTAGTTGAATAACCAAATGCAGGGTTAGCCCTGATAGTTTCAAGTTTTTCAAATCCTACTTTATTTAGGTATTCATTATAGTCTTTTACACCAAATACCCACTCATCAAGCCATGCATCTAGACCTTCTTGAGTTCTAGTAGAATTAAAGAAGTTGCTTAAGAATGCTCCATCAGTTTCATAGCAACCAAAGCATCCAGTAGGATGAGCTCCCCACGGTAACTCAACTATATAATCTATCTGGTGTGGCGCGATTAAGTTTTTGCTTGGCTCACGTCTTACATATTCTTCAGTTACTACTTGCTCTGCTACGATTATTACTTTATCAGCAGCTTTTATCGCTTCTTCATCACTGTAAAGCTGTCCTTCAACTCTTACTGTTCCTTCTTCACCCACCATTTGTACAAAAGCTATACACCAATCTGGGTTACACGCTGGAACATGCACTAATTCACTTCCATAAAATGGATCTTTTGCCATTTCGAATTTTTTCATTGGTATTTTTGGATTTGAGCCATCTCTTAAGCCTAATTTACCTAAGTGATCATACTCTGGATTTAACATATCTGTACCTAAACTAGCATAAGTTGGCATATAAGGTATTCCTAAAGCACCAGCCATCATACGATATAGTATTTGTACGTGACTGTAGTCTTCAATTACAACTTCGCCATTTTCAGCTTTTCTGGATAGATTTCCACCTATTTTTCCAAACAGCTCATGTCCTATCCAACATGATTCCCAGATCTTTACACATCCAGCACCTATTAATAGATCACTGTGTGTACCTCCATTTACCTCTACTAAATGAAGATCCTTTTTGCCCTGCCTAATCATTTCATAGATTGCTGCCATTGGCCTTCTCCAGATAGTAAAACCACTAAATGTCAGCATATCGCCATCTTTTATTTGACTGACAGCCTCTTGAATACTAACCTTCTGTACTTTAGCCATAATATTTCCCCCTCTATTTATACATTTTAATTATTAAGCTTTTGCAGTTGGTGGTTTAGTAAACCATGCAAGTACTGCTGAAAATGCACATAATACTGCAGCTACCATAAACGCTGTTGTAAATCCAACAGCTACAGCGAACATTGGTGCTACTAAGGCTGATACACCATATCCCATAAACACCAATCCATAGTTATTTCCAACATTCTTAGTTCCAAACCAATCCGCTGTTACTGATGGGAAAATTGACAGATATCCACCAAAACAGAATCCAACAGCACAGGTTACAACAAGGTATGAAACATAGCTCATTGGAACTAAACTCATGTAAAGCATTGCTACGCCTAAGATGATAAACTGTAGAAATAGTGATCTAATTCTACCTATTTTATCTGAGATTGCTCCCCAACCAAATCTTCCTCCAGCGTTAAATAGTGAAATTGTTACAACCGCGCCTCCTGCAGCTGCAGCAGTTAGTCCTACTAATTCAGTTCCGATATTAGCCGCTATACTTATAACCATTAGTCCGGCAGCAATTCCACAGAAGTACATAACAAATAATGAATAGAATTGAGGTGTTTTAATCATTTCACCTGGTGTGAAATCTAGACCTGTTTGTACAGCACCAGTTGTAGCTTCACCAGCTTTTGGCGGCTCCCAACCTGCAGGTTTATATCCTTCTGGTGGGTTGATCATTAATAGACCACCTAGGATTATCGCTGTACCATAACCTACGCCTAGATACATAAATGTAGATGATACACCAACAGATTCAATTAGTGAAAGAATCATAGGTGTAAATATCATTCCGCCAACCCCAACAGCTGCAAGGGCTAAACCAGTAATAAAACCACGTCTTTCAGGGAACCATTTTACACATGTTGCAACTGGTGTAACATAAGCTGCACCCATACCTAAACCTGTCATAAATCCATAGGTTAGGTATATTTGCATTATGCTAGTCGCCTGACTGGCTAAGAATACACCTAGTCCAGCTAAGAGACCCCCAGCAATAGCAACTTTTCTAGGTCCCAGCTTATCCTGAACTCTTCCAGCTAATAGAACACCGACAGCGAACATTGCCATTGTAATGGAGAAGGTAAATACAACATCACCTGTACTCCAACCAAATTTTTGTACTAGTGGTTCATTAAATAAACTCCAAGTATAAACAGCACCTAATACGGTTTGAATTAAAAGTGCCCCAAATAAAACCCATAAACGATTAATGGTTTTTTGCTCTTGCACAATTACTCCCCCTTTTTTTAAATAATGAAACTGGAGTAAACCCGTTTAAAATTTGCCTATTGTATGTCTACCAACAATAAGTCTTTGAATTTGGTTTGAACCTTCATATATTTGTGTTACTTTTACATCACGCATCATTCTTTCAACTGGGAATTCACTACAATAACCATATCCACCCATTAATTGAACACAATTTGTAGTTACATCCATACTTGTATCAGTTGCAAACATTTTTGCCATTGATGCTTCTTTGGAATGAGGTAGGTCATTTGATTTTAACCATGCTGCTCTATAGACTAACAATTGAGCTGCATCAAGTTGTGTTGCCATATCAGCAACCATAAATTGTACACCTTGCTGTGCGGCAAGTGGCTTTCCAAATTGTTGACGCTCTTTAATATAATTAGTGGTATATTCTAAAGCACCTTCACCAATTCCTAGTCCTTGGGAGGCAATTGTGATACGTCCACCATCTAATAGTCCCATTGCTACTGCAAAGCCATTGTTTTCTTCTCCTAGTATGTTTTCTTTTGGAACTTTACAGTTATCAAAATATAGTTCAACAGTTGGAGAACCATTCATACCCATTTTTTCAACAGGTTTGCTCATGGTAAATCCAGGAGTATCTTTTTCAACAATTAAGCATGTAATTCCTCTTCCTGCTGGTGCAGTAGGATCACTCTTAACAAATGTGCAATAAGTTTGCGCAACTCCACCATTTGTTATAAAGATTTTACTACCATTTAGTACATAATGGTCACCTTTATCTTCAGCTCTTAATTTAAGTGATGCAGCATCTGACCCTGCATTAGGTTCAGTTAGTGCATATGCTCCAATAATTTCACCAGTTGCTAATGGCTTTAAGAATTTTTGCTTTAATTTTTCACTACCATATAGATAAGTACTCATGCAGCCTAAGCCTGTATGAACACTCATTATAACACTTGTGGATGCACATACTTTTGCTAGTTCTTCGCAAAAGATAGAGAACATTAAATAGTCTCCACCAGCTCCTCCGTATTCTTCAGGAATTGGAATACCGGACAATCCGAGATCTGCCATTTTTTTGAAGTTTTCCATTGGAAACTCATGAGTTAAATCTAATTCAGCTGCATGAGGCTCTATTTCATTAACAGCGAATTTTCTTACCATATCTTTAAACATCTGTTGTTCTTCATTTAGCGTAAAATTCATTCAGGTTTCCTCCCTTAAGTTCTTATTTATTTTTAAAGTCAGGCTTTCGTTTTTCTGTAAATGCTTTCATGCCTTCTTTTTGATCCTCAGTAGCAAAACATAATCCAAAAATATCAGCTTCTATACTCATTGCTCTATCTATATCTGTTTGCATTCCTGTATTAACTGCTGCTTTACATAGACGTACTGATAGTTGACCTTTAGCTACTATTCTGTTTGCCATATCAAGTACATACTCCCACAACTCTTGTTCAGTAACTACAGCGTTTACTAATCCAATGCGTAGTGCTTCATTTGCATCTATTACATCACCTGTATATAATAGTTGCTTAGCCATTCCTTCACCAACAATTCTTGGTAATCGCTGTGTACCACCAAAACCAGGAGTTACACCAAGGCCTACTTCAGGTTGACCAAATTTAGCTTTAAATGAGCATATTCTAATGTCACAAGCCATAGCAAGTTCGCAACCACCGCCTAGTGCAAAACCGTGAATCGCTGCTATAACAGGTTTTTCCATTGACTCAATTGTGCTAAATGCTTCTTGACCAATAGCCCCGAATTCACGACCTTCCATAGCAGACAATTCCGACATTGCAGTTATATCTGCACCTGCTACAAAAGCCTTGTCTCCCTTACCTGCAATTATCATTACATCTACTTCATCGTCATCTTTGACTTTTAATGCAGCATCTTTAATTTCTATTAAAGTTTCTTTATTTAGCGCATTTAAAGCTTTAGGTCTATTTATATAGAGAACAGCAATTCTATCTTTCTTTTCTAGCAGAATATTGTTATAATCCATTTTTTCACCTCCTTTATTTAATAATGTTTATTAAAAGATTGACCCATTTATACATATAATGGGCCAATCCTTTTAAAAATTTAAGCTTCTACTTTAATTAGCATTGCATCACCTTGTGCTTGTCCGGAGCAAATGCCTGTTACACCGATTCCACCACCACGGCGTTTTAGTTCATAGGCTAATGTCATTGCAATACGTGCTCCACTTGCACCAATTGGATGGCCGTATGCTACAGCTCCACCATTAACATTTACTTTTTCATCCATTTGCTCATAGCTCATACCTAGTATACCTTTACCACTTACTAATGCTACTGCAGCAAATGCTTCATTAATTTCAATGAGATCCATTTGGTCTAGACTATATCCTGTTTGCTCTAATACTTTCTTGATGGATAGTCCTGGAACAGTAGCTATATATTTAGGTTCTTGAGATACTTCAGCATAGCCAAGAATTGACCATAATGGCTTAATCCCTAGTTCTTCAGCTTTTTCTTTTGACATAACTACTACTGCAGCTGCTCCATCATTGATGCTTGGTGCATTACCTGCTGTAACAGTTCCTTCTGGATCAAAAACTGGAGGTAATTTTGCTAATGCTTCATATGTGCAACCTCTGCGTATTTGCTCATCTGTATCAAATACGTTTACCGCACCTTTTCTACCTTTAATTTCTACTGGGAAAATTTCATCTTTTAATCTGCCTGCATCTATTCCTTCTTCAGCTTTGTTTTGACTGCGAGTCGCCCATTTATCCTGATCTTCACGAGGAATACCAAATTCTTTACAGGTATCTGAGCCTAATACTGCCATATGCTTGTTATGAGTTGCACACCATAGTCCATCCCATACCATTAAATCTAATGCCTTTTTACTTGGAGTACCCATTCTTGCTCCCCATCTCATATCAGGTAATGCAAAAGGTACATTAGTCATACTTTCCATACCACCAGCTACAGCAATATCAACTCTTCCTGCTTGTACTGCTTGATATGCCATGTCTATTGTTTTGATTCCGGATGAACAAACTTTGTTTACAGTAACTGCGGGAACTTCTTGAGGGATACCAGCTTTTAGAGATGCTTGTCTGCCAGGTACTTGACCACAACCAGCCGGCACAACTTGTCCCATATAAACGTACTCTACTTGCTCTGGGCTAATGCCTGCTCTTGATACTGCTTCTTTGATAGCCATAGCACCTAAATCAACTGCCTTAAATCCTTTAAGACTTCCTCCATACGCTCCAATCGCTGTTCTACCAGCACTAACAACTACAACTTCTCTCATTTTTTCAAGCTCCTTTCTTTAAATAAATCTTCTTGATTTTGACATTACCACCTAATTTACATTTTACAAAATATTAATATAATTAACAACAAAAATAATAACTCGACAAGAAACAAATGTTTAAGATTCTCTAGACATAGTTTTTTCACTTATTGTAAATATTATTGCTATTTCGCAAAAACGCATCTAGAAGCAAAAACCATATCCTGTTACCTTATTCTTGATAGAGTTTATGTAATTATTTAAGTAAGATTAGAATTGGTAATGTCTTCGCGAAGAATACCAGCACTAAATATAAATTAATAACTGCAAGTTTAGTGCCACTTTTAATAATTAATATAATACATTATTAATGCTAATGAGTATAGGGGATATAATTGTTCTTTACCTAAATTTTTCACGTTTTTGCTTTCACAATCTGTTGTAAATATGCAACGCAACTTCTTGTCGTTTCTTTTTATTATAACAATTAAACGCATTATGAATGCACTAAGAGTACTCTATTCTGTTTCTGCAACAGCTGTTGCATGTGCGCAACATTTTTTTGTATAAAATTTACGCTAATTTAACATGTACTTAACTTTTAATCAGATCCAAGGTTAATCTTATACTTAGTAGCTTTTCGAGATATAGTAGAAGCGTTAACTTGAAGAGCTTGTGCCATTTTTCTAGTAGTTCTAAATTTTTTATAAGCTTGTTCTATTAAGCATTTCTCAACAGTTTCAACCGCTTCTTTTAAGGGTGGTAGACCATCAATGCTAACATTTGAAAATGGCAACTCAACCCTATTCCCAATACTACTAGGCAAATCACGTAATGTTATCCTGTTGCCTGGTGTTATTACCAGCAGTCTTTCAATATAGTTTTCCAGTTCCCTAACATTACCCGGCCATGAGTAATTTTGTAACGAATCTAATGCCTCAGGACTAAAGTATTTGTTTTTATTATATTTATTATTAAACTCCTCCACGAAATGAGTTACAAGTATAGGGATATCTTCTTTCCTTTCTCTAAGTGGTGGAATATGAATAGGTATAACATTTAATCGATAATAGAGATCTTCTCTAAAAGTGCTCTCCTCTACCATTTTTTCTAAATTGCGATTTGTTGCTGTTATTATTCTCATATTTATAGGTATCGAGGTATTGCCACCCACTCTTACAATCTCTTTGTTTTGAAGAACCCTTAGTAGTTTTACTTGTAAACGCAGAGATAATTCGCCTATTTCGTCTAAAAATATCATTCCATTATTAGCTAGTTCAAATAGACCAATTTTCCCTCCTCTTTTAGCCCCTGTGAAAGCCCCACTCTCATACCCAAATAACTCTGACTCTAATAAATTATCCGGAATTGCTCCACAGTTTACCTTTATAAAAGGACCATTACTTCTGTTACTTGTTTTGTACAATGCTTCCGCAATAATTTCCTTTCCTACACCAGATTCACCAGTAATTAATATAGTTGAATCAACTTCACCTAAAGCTGAAACCAGATTCAAAACCTCTTTCATTTTATGAGACGAGTATATTATGTCATCATAACCATGCTTCGGCCCTTTATATGCCTTTAATTGATTTTGGTAATGCTTATTTATCTCTTCAGCTTGCTCAAGTTTTTGTTTAAGCTCATTAAGCTCTGTTATATCTCTAACATTTGCAACTACCCTGACAATTTCGCCATCTTCTCCAAATATGGGACTTCCTGTTGCTAATGCTGTTTTCCCTGCTTTAGTTTGTTGAATGATTGTAACAAGCTTTTTTTGTTTTAAAACTTCATCTGTTACAGATTTCGATACAACTTCATCTTCAACAAGCCCATCATCCTCTTTCCTCGAAAAATCCTCACTATTTAAACCTGATATTCTTTCAATCGCTTTATTTAATCGTAAAATCTGACCATTTCCATCAGTAATATATAATCCGTCAAATGAAGAATCTATAATTGCATCTAATTCCCTATTAAGTTCTCTCACGCTTTTTAACTCTTGTGAGATCAACTCTACTTCTGATATATCCTGCAACACTGCTACCGCACCAATGATTTTGCCATCTTTATTAACCGGACTTCTATTTGATATAAACCACCTGTTGTTAAGTTCTATTTTTTGTAAAGTCTGGGCTTCACCTGTAGCAACTACTTTTAAAAGTTCACTATTAGGAAATACATCTTTAATATTCTTGCCTTTTATATCTTCTGCACTAATCCCTAACACGTTCTGAGCTGATTTATTAAAAGTTTTAATTGTACCAAATTCATCAATTGCCACAATTAAATTGTGAGTAGAATCCATTATAGTTTGTAGCTCATGAACCATTTCATTGTGAGATTCAAAAAAAGCTTTTACTAAGTCTGTCCTTGTACACCATCCAACAACTTCATCGTTTTCCACAACCGGTAGTCTTCCAACATTAGAGTACTTAAGTAAATACTCAATCTCTTCCTCCGGACTTGAGAAAGTTACTTCTTTAATCATAAGATCTTCGACTAAAGTATCGAATGACAAAGCTTCTGATACGAGTTTAAAAATATGACTCTTCGTTAGCACTCCAATTAACTTTTTTTCGTTATTTATTACAGGTGCTCCGTCAATATGGTTTTCCATAAAAATTTGAGCTACCTGTTTTATAGTCATTTTAGGATCTAAAAATATTAGATCAGTAGTCATGATCTCTTTAATTTTCATCTGTTCCCCCCCACTAACACAACCAACCATTAAACAACAACTATAAATTTAAATTTTAACCATATACAAACAAATCACAGCCAAGTTTGCACATTGATTTTATCATCCATTATCAGTTTTGCCAACATTAATAAACATCTCAATTCGCAGTACACCTCTATTGTATATTAATCTATACAGATATTAATCTTTTATCCTTGGGACAAGTTATAAAAAATAGATTAGTTACATACTTTCCAACTTCAAGCTATAAAATGCTAAAATAATAAAAATAATATTTTAAAAGGAGGTACACAAGTTGAAGAGAATAGGAATTTTTTTACTTGTTAATATGTTAGTACTAACAACTATAATTATAATCACATCACTTTTAGGAGTTAATCGTTATATCGATCAAACAGGCGCAATTATGTATTATGAGTTGTTGATATTTGCTGCTGTAATTGGTTTTGGTGGTTCTATTATTTCTTTATTTATATCTAAGTGGATGGCTAAGAAAATGATGAATGTTAGGGTTCTTGACCCTAATGATAGACTAAATTCACAGGAGAGCCAATTAGTAAATACAGTACATCGTTTAGCTCAACAGGCAGGCATAAATAAAATGCCTGAGGTAGGTATTTATCCATCATCGGAAATTAATGCATTTGCTACTGGTCCTTCTAGAAATAATTCATTAATAGCTGTATCACAGGGTTTGTTAAGCAACATGAACCGAGATGCAGTTGAAGGAGTTTTAGCTCACGAGGTTGCACATGTTGCTAATGGAGATATGGTTACAATGACACTAATCCAGGGAGTAATTAATACCTTCGTGGTATTTTTATCAAGAATATTTGCTTATATTGCATCAACTTTTGTGCGCAGGGAAATGGCTGGCATTGTTCATTTTCTTTCAATAATTGTTTTCCAAATTTTATTATCTATATTAGGAAGTATTGCAGTTATGGCTTTTTCAAGGCACAGAGAATATGCGGCTGATTATGCCGGGGCACAATTAGCCGGAAAGCAAAAAATGCTCAAAGCCTTAAAATCATTACAAGGCTCTGTTCATAAGGTAGATACTGACCAAGAGGCAATTCAAACCTTTAAAATAAACGGGGGAAAAAAGAATGCAAGAAAAGCTGGAATCAGGGAGTTGTTTTCTACACACCCTGACTTAGAAGACCGCATAAGAAGATTAGAAAATAGAAAATAGAAAAGTTCTCAGAATATACATTAGAGCTAGGATTTAATTTATGCTAGTATAAATATATATAAAAAGGGAGAGAAGGATACAAAATGAAAGCATATGAAGCAGTAAATCCTAATTCAGTATTTTTATACTCAGAGCAAACTATAGAAGAAGCTTCTCGCTTATTGCTAGATCGCGGTATAACCAAAGCACCAGTTTTGGATTCCAGTAATGAATGCATAGGAATCATAACTAAAGATTTGTTGCTACATGCAATGTTAAATGGCACATCTTTAGAAACTAGAGTGCCAGAAATAATGCAAAGTGATTGCTATTTTCTTGCCCATGACGATAAGCTTTCAATTAATAATAATAGACAATTAGAGTCAGGTATTGTTTTAAAGAACGGTTTGCCTGTGGGCGTTATTGAACCTAAAGATATAATAAATGTATATATAAAGCGTCGTAAAGATGAAAAAGAAAATATAAAAGCCACTATGGATGCAGTATATAATCCAGTAATAGCTATTAATAATAATAATATTATTAAAATTTTTAATAAATGGGCTGCAAAGGCTTTTAACATAAATGAAACAAAAGCTTTAAATTCTCATGCTGAAAATGTAATACCAAATCAAGAAATACTAGAACTGTTAACTGGAGAAATATCATATCCCGATAATAAAATTTCATTTAACGGTTTAAGCTATGTCCCTTATCGCAAAAATGTATATAGGGATTCGGAACAAATAGGACGAGTACTAGTACTGCGCGATATATCAGAAATCGAAACAATGATACAAAAATCTGAATATACTAAACGTCTAAACAGAGAATTAGAAGCTATCATTGAATCTTCCTTTGATGGACTATATGTAACTGATGGCCAAGCTAATACTCTGCGCCTCAACAAAGGTTTTGAACGCATAATGGGAATTACCCAAGAACAATGTGTAGGTCGTAATATGAAAGAATTGGTAGACAGAGGTGTCTTTTCTCGATCCGGAACCCTAGTTGCACTAGAAACAGGAGATCGCGCTACCCTCACCTTGACTGCTAGCACTGGCAAGGAAGCTTTGGTAACTAGTAATCCCATCTATGATGAAAAAGGTAATATTATTTTAGTAGTTACCAACGTTCGAGACATAACCGAATTAAATGAACTACAACGCAGACTCGAAAGGGTAGAGGGTTTACAAGAACTTTATAAAACCGAATTACAGCAAATGAAACTCGAAAATTCCCGTAAACTAATTATGAATTCAACAAAAATGAAAGAACTTATAAATATGGCTATGCGAGTAGCCGATGTAGATTCAACCGTTTTGATTCAAGGTGAATCTGGTGTGGGCAAGGAATTAATTGCAGAAACTATACACTTTAACAGCAACCGAAATGACACCCCTTTTATTCGGTTAAATTGTGGTGCTATCCCAGAGAATTTGCTTGAGTCAGAACTATTTGGTTATGAAGCAGGAGCTTTTACTGGAGCTAACAAAAACGGCAAAGTAGGTTTGTTCGAGCTAGCCCAAGGAGGTATATTATTTTTAGATGAAATAGGTGAATTACCACTAAATCTGCAGGTTAAACTACTTCGAGTTTTGCAAGATAAAGAAATTATGCGAGTTGGCGGAGTAAAGCCTATAAAAGTTAATACTAGGATAATTGCTGGCACCAACCGAGATTTAATGTCAATGGTTGATAAAAACCTATTTCGTTTAGATCTATATTATCGCTTGAATGTTATACCAATAACAGTTCCACCTTTGCGTGAACGACGAGAAGATATTCCTGCACTCATGAATTACTTTATTAATGAATTTAACCAGAAATATGGAATGAAAAAACGTCTTGATAATAAAGTTTATAACAATTTGATAGAATATAATTGGCCCGGCAATGTAAGAGAATTAGAAAATTTAATAGAAAGATTAGTGGTCACTAGCATAGACAATACTATTAATATTAATGACTTGCCATCATCATATATAAAAACATCTTCTACCATGTTAGAAGATGATAAACAAATAATACCTCTGCAACAGGCAGTAGAAAATACAGAGCGAAAACTCTTAGAAAATGCATTTAGTCGATACCGCACAAGTTACCAAGTAGCTCAAGCACTAAAAGTCAACCAATCTACTATAGTTCGTAAAGTCCATAAATATGGCATAACACGTTAAAAGTACAAAAATGAGAGCCCGCTGCAGGAAATCGTCCTACAGCGGGTTCTCTTTATGAAAAGAGCATTGGCGGCATAACACATTCTGATTTTGAGCCTAATTCAACCAATCTAATATCGATTATTTCAAAATATTGCTTGCTATAACTACACGTTGAATTTCATTTGTACCTTCATAAATTTGTGTAATCTTAGCATCTCTCATCATTCTTTCAACTGGATATTCTCTAGAATAACCATATCCTCCTAATACCTGTACTGCTTCTGTTGTTACTGCCATTGCAGCATCACCCGCGTACAGTTTTGCCATTGCACTTTCTTTACCATATGGCAATCCTTGACTTTCTAACCAAGCCGCTTGATAGGTTAATAATCTTGCAGCTTCTATTTGTGTTGCCATATCAGCTAATTTGAATTGGATAGCCTGTTGTTTAGATATTGGTTTTCCAAATTGAACTCTATCTTTTGAATAGTTAAGTGCAAATTCATATGCTCCTTGAGCTATTCCAACTGCTTGAGCAGCAATTCCGTTTCTTCCACCATCTAGGATCATCATACCAATTTTAAATCCATCTCCTTCTTTACCAAGAAGGTTTTCCTTTGGAATGCGGCAGTTTTCGAATACTAACTCATAGGTAGCTGATGATCTTATACCTAGCTTATCCTCTTTTTTACCAAAGCTAAAGCCAGGAGTATCTTTTTCAACTATAAATGCACTTATACTCTTATGTCCAAGATCCTTAGGTCCTGTCCTAGCTATTACAACATAAGTTTCAGCATAATAAGCATTTGTTATAAATACTTTGGTTCCATTTAAGACATATTCATCACCATCTAGTACTGCAGTTGTTTTTGTTCCACCTGCATCACTACCAGCCGTTGGTTCAGTAATTGCAAATGCCCCCATTTTAGTCCCTTCAGCTAATGGCACTAGATATTTTTGTTTCTGTTCTTCTGTACCAAATTTCCAAATTGGCCATGAAGCTAGTGATACGTGAGCTGATAAAGTAACACCCATAGAACCGCAAACTCTTGAAAGCTCTTCTACCGCTAATACATAAGTTAGAAAGTCAGATCCTACTCCTCCGTACTCTTCTCCCCACGGTAATCCACACATGCCTAAATCAGCCATTTTGCGGAATAGATCCATATCAAATCTTTCTTCTTCATCACGTTCAGCAGCTGATGGTTCTATTTCTCCTTCTGCAAAATCTCTAAATGTTTTTCTAAACATTTCATGTTCTTCTGATAATCTAAAATTCATTTATAAATCCTCCTCATTTTTTGTTTATCTAAATAATAATTACAGCTATGTCTTCCCCACAGATGCAGAAAATAGTTTTATCCAATATATAAAATTCCACTTTATTTTTATAGTTCAATTATCATTATAACAATACCGCAGGTATCCGCACTTTCTAGGCGCTAGCACATTTTAGATCTTAATTGTAATCAAAGAATCCTTTGCCTGTTTTTCTACCTAAATGACCAGCTCTTTCTTTTTGCTTAAGTGACAATGCAGGACGATATTTGGAGTCACCAAATTCATTCCAGAAATAGTTCATAATCATCAAACATACATCTATACCAATTAAGTCTGCTAAAGCTAGTGGTCCCATAGGCATGTTAGCTCCTAATTTCATCGCCTTATCAATTTCTTCAGCAGAAGCAGCACCTTCTTGATAAAGAATTGCAGCTTCATTTATATAAGGAATTAATACTCTATTAACTATAAATCCAGGTGATTCTTGAACCGGCACTGGTTCTTTGCGAATGTTGTTGCTTAATTCAACAACTGTATTAACAACTGCTTCAGAAGTTTCTGCACCAGGTATAACTTCAACTAATTTCATAGCTGTAACCGGATTAAAGAAGTGCATACCGACAACTTTATCAGGGCGATTAGTTGAGGCCGCAATTTCCGTTATACTTAGAGCTGATGTATTTGTCGCCAAAATGGTATCAGCTTTACATAACTCGTCTAATCCTTTCATCACTTTTTTCTTAATATCAATATTTTCTATAATTGCTTCGATTACAATATCACAATCTTTAAAATTACTATTATCTGTAGCACTGGTTAATAAACCTTTAAACTTGCCAACATCTTCCTCAGTTTTCTTACCTTTAGAAACTGCTTTGTCCCAGTTTTTAAATATCCCTTTCAGCCCTTGGTCAACCATACTTTGCTCTATATCAACCAAAACAACTGTATATCCAGCTTCAACACAAACTTGGGCAATGCCAGCCCCCATAGTTCCAGCACCTAAAACTCCAATCTTATTTATAGCCATTTTATTTATACCTCCTCTTAAATTATCTTAAAGCACGTCTCTCTTTAAGTTCTATCGCTCTGGTTTTCAGTTTTTAAAAATCATAACCCCGCCAATCTTTTACTTTAAAGTGTTGAAAAGTATGCCCCCCTTCATATTCTTTATATCTTTATTATGCTCCCCCCTTTTTCTAAAACTTTATATCTAATAGGATGCAGTTTAAGTTTTTAGCATACAGTCAAATATATATGATAGAATTCATTAAATATGAAAAACACATTAAATAAATGCTTAGTATTTTATATGCTCAAAAGAAGGATCCCACTGCTCCATGATGTTTTATAAAACATTATGTTTAAATGGAAAAGTGGCATTCACTTCCACTACCATAGAGCAGCAGTTTACAGCTAACCCAATTATTGGTTAAAAATGCTTATAATGTTTAGTTGCAATTAACATGCCAACATAAAAATTTACTGATATGACTAGAAACAGCTTAAATAGCTAATTGTGATTGCTATTATTTTCTATTTAATATAACTTCAAAGCCCAACAATGCAGATGTGCATTTGAAATAATGCACATCTGCATTGTTGGGCTTTTTCCCTTAATATTCCAAAACAAGTTAAGTATGCCAAATGAAAATAATGGAAATTGCTTGATTTGGATGCACTCCTGCATTAATTTTTTAAGCTTTTAAAGAAACTTTTTTTAGTGGTTAATTTTCTCTTAATTTCTATAAAAAAATTCACATCGTTATGTTCAAGATATAATTTCACTCTCCACAGATTTTGTGCAATATTTAAGTAGAAATACGAAAACTCTCGAAACATTTACAATACTTCAGCTTTCTTCTAAAGTTCGACTCTAAAACTTATATTTTTAGATAAACAACACACACAGTATTAATTCGTCAATATTCATATTTGACAATAGCTACATTAAAAAGCACAATTGAAACCATGTTTACAGAAAATTTAACCAAAAAATTAGATATTATTATATTAGAAAAAGATTATAAATTGGAGGTTTAGCTATTGAGGTGGTATAAAAATTTAAAAATTAGTACTAAATTTTTACTACTATTTATAATTTTAATTTTATTTGCTACAGGTATTGGAATAAACGGTATTATCAAAGTTAACTCAATGAATAATAATTTAGACAGAATGTATGAAGAAGCACTTTTACCAATTGGGTATATAAATGATATATACAATGAGCTTTTATCTATCCGTGGTGACCATTATTATATGTTAGTTGAAGAATCTGCTGATAATAGACTAGAAGCTATTAATTCAGTAGAGGAAAGCATAGAATCCCTTGAAACACTTTCTGTTCAGTATAGTGAGTCACGCATAAACCACTCTGATAATGAAAGTGCTTTTCATGATGTTAATTCAGCATTAGAAAACTACTATTCCATGGTTGATAGATATAATAATTTAATTAGAGACGATAGGTTATCTAGAGCACAATCATATGCACCCATGATAGAAAATCAGAGATCAATAGTACAAGAAAGAGTAGAAAACTTAGTAGATATAAATGTACATATTGCGGAAACAACACGCACAGAAGGAGCAGAAATGTATTTTAATACAATTGTAGAAATGTGTGTTGCTCTTATACTAGCTATTATAATTTCCATAACTATATTCTTTATAGCATTAAGACAAATAACAAACCCTATAAAAAACATATCACATGAAGCAAAAATAATTGCTGATGGAGACTTCACTAGTAAAATCCCTGACGAATTTATAAATAGAAATGATGAAATTGGTGAACTAGCTAAAGCTTTTGAAAAATTACATAATGACTTAGGAAACCTCATTGATAATATATCTGCTAATTCTCAAGAAGTAGCTGCATCAAGTGAACAGCTGTTAACCTCAAGTGATAAAATAGCTTTAACAACACAACAAAATAGTGCCTCTGTACAAGAAATAGCGGCTGGAATGGAAGAAATATCAGCAGCAACTAAACAAATTAATGATTCAGGTGAAGAAATAGGCAATAAACTAGATACTTTAAGCACAAGTGCACTTGAAGGTAATATAGAAGCAAAAGAAATTGAACAAAAAGCATTACAAGTACAAAAAGATGCTGAAAAAGCTAAACAATCAACAATAAATATTTATCAAGAGATACAAGATGAATTAAATCAGGCAATAAAAGAGGCTCGTGTTGTAGAAGAAATATCAACACTTGCACAAACCATAGCCGGAATTGCAGAACAAACTAATTTATTAGCTCTAAATGCTGCTATAGAAGCTGCTCGCGCCGGCGAAGAAGGCAAAGGTTTTGCGGTAGTAGCTGAAGAAGTTAGAAGACTAGCTGAAAATTCTTCTGAAACTGTAGGTTCTATTCAAGGCCTAACTTCACAAGTACAAACATCTTTAGAAAGTCTTTTAAAAGCCTCAAATAAAATGCTTAAGTTTGTAGACAATGATGTGGTTAAAGATTATGAAATGATGGAGGAAATAGGAAAAAGCTATAAGCAAGACGCTGATAGATTATATAACCTAACCGATACATTTAATAATGAAATTAATAATATTTCTATAGCAATGAACGAAATAAATAAAGGCATGCAAGATACTCTAAGTACAATCGAAAAAACAAACACTGGCTCTCAAGAAATAGGTAAAGGAACAGAAGTATCAGCACAAGCTGCTGCAGATGTAAGCAAAGCTGCTCATAAACTAGCTGAAAATGCTGAAAAACTAAACCAGTTGATTGATAGGTTTAGAACTTAATGGTTAAAATATTAACATACATAAATATCTTAGCTTGTATAAAATAAAAAATTATTCTATACTGTTCATTGGAATAATAAAATATATGGTGATGGTGCCCACCATAGCTTTACGCTTAAACGCCTAACAATAATAAGGCTAATGGCTCCTGTCTAATTTAGGACAGGAGCTATTTTGTTTTTTGGGAGGTAAAACACAGTGGAAAAAATTAATAAAAACCTAGAAACTTTAATAAATATTGCTCAAGAATATTCACTTAGTAACACAATAATTGAAAGCTTGATAAGTTTACAAAATCAATTTGGTAACAAACAGTTAAACATTGCAGTAGTTGGCCAAATGAAGCGCGGTAAATCAACTTTAATTAATGCATTATTAGGTGATAATATTTTACCTTCAGGTGTTGTTCCTGTAACATCAATTATCACTGCTATTGAATATGGAAATAATAATTTTGGATTAGTAGAGTTTAAAGATGGACAAGAAAAAAAAATTAATCTAAAAGAATTAGGTAGTTATGTTTCAGAAGAAGAAAATCCAGATAATAAAAAAGAAGTGAAGTTAGTTACCATATACAACCCTAATCCTCTGTTAAACAAAGGAATAAAACTTTATGATACCCCCGGAGTTGGTTCTGTATATAAGCATAATACTGAAACTGCTCGTGATTTTTTAGAAAGTATTGATGTTGTACTATTTTTATTCTCAAGTGATACACCTTTAAATGAAACCGAAATAAATTTTTTAAATGAAATACAAAATAATGAAACTGCAACGGTTTTTATTCTAAATAAGCTAGATATGGTTAATAAAGAGGAACTAAGTTTATTAATTAACTTCTCAGCCAAAGTATTAAAAGATAAGCTAAATAGAGAAAACATTACTATAATACCAGTATCTGCTCGCGATGGACTTGAAGCCAAAATACAAGGTAATGAAATTGAATACCAAAAAAGCGGTATGCAAAAGCTTTTAGATTTTTTAAACCAAGAATTAAATAATAGAAAAGATGAAATTTTAATTAATTCAATTGAAACAAGAATGCGCATCATAGCTAAAAATCAATATAATTTATTAACTTTAAGAAAGGAAACACTAATCACCCCTATAGATAAACTTAATTCTAATATTAAAGATTTTGAGCTTTTTTTAGAAAATGTTGATGTCACTAAAAGAGAAGCTAAAAATTTATTACAAGCTGAAGTAAGGCATATATTAAACCAATATGATGATAATGTAAAACAGTTTCAAGATAAAACTATACCAATAATAAATACGCAATTAGATGAAATTTATAACAATTACCATAAACAAGGTAGTAAAAAGTTAACTGATGAATTAAATATAGCACTTGAAGAAAGCGTTTTAAATCAAGTAAAACCGTTTCGTGAAAAAAACGCTGACTGGATTGAAAAAACTTTTAATGAAGCAGGAGAACGTTTTCTGCTACGTCTGAAAGCTTTAGTTGAAGATATATATAAAAAAGCATCGGAAATGTTTGGATTAAAGTGGGATGGACAAATTGATGTTCCCATTATGAATACAAGCGGTAATGTAGATTATAAAGTGGGTAGATCCCCTCTTTTCATTGAAACAGCCCCCTCTGCTTTTGCTGGTAAACTACCTAGCTTTATCATTAATCCATTAATTCGCAAGGAATTTATAGATAGAATTTCTATTGATGTCGACCGCAATTGCGGAGTTTTAAGACATCATTTTCTAGAATGTCTAAAAAAATCCTCTAAGGAATTAAACTTACTAATGGATAACATGGTTGAAGAAGCTAAAAATGAAATAAATAATCAATTAGAGATTGCTCTAAAGCAAAAACAATCGAATGAAAATGTAATAACCCAACAAATTGAGCAGATTAATAAAGATATTAATACATTAGAAGAAGCTCTAAAAAAAGAAAGTAAGATAATCAAACAACTGTAGTACGCAAAACACAAAACAAGAGCTCATTGTAGATATAAATCTACAACAAGCTCTTTATGAAAGGAAACTTGAATGAAAACTTAAACTAGTGCTTTACACAATTTTGTTGGACTTTCTCCAAATTTTCATTTTTTCAGCTTCTCGGATTAACTCATCTCTAAAGTCTGGATGAGCAATTGAAATTAATGCTTCAGCTCTTTCCCAAGTTGATTTGCCTTTCAGATTAACCTTGCCATATTCAGTTACCACCCAATGAACAACAGTACGGCTATCAGTTGTAATGCTTCCGGGCTTCATTGTCGGCACAATACGAGATTTGGGCTCTCCGGCTTTACCATAAGTTGAGGATAAGCAAACAAAACTCTTACCACCCTTGGAACGGTAAGCACCCATTACAAAGTCCAATTGTCCACCAGTACCACTAATATGTTTGGTTCCAGAAGACTCCGAGTTAACCTGACCAAACAGATCTATCTCTACAGCATTGTTAATAGACATAAAATTATCAATCATACCTACAACACTTGGATCATTAGTATAATCAACAGTACAACTCATAATTTGAGGATTATTATGTAAATAATCATAGAGCTTACTGGTTCCTGCTGCGAATGCAAATGATTGACGACCACGATCTATATTTTTCTTCAGTCCTGTAATTTTACCCGCCATAGATATATCTACAAAGGCATCAACATACATTTCAGTATGAACACCCAAATCTTTAAGATCAGATTTTGCTATCATCATTCCTACCGCATTAGGCATTCCACCTATCCCCAATTGCAAACATGCACCATTAGGAATTTCATCAACAATAAGAGCAGCCACTTTTTCATCTGCTTCCGAAGGCACTGCAGAACCTAGTTGGGGCAGTGGAGGATTAGACCCTTCCACAATGTAATCAACTTCTGAAATATGGATCCCTACCTCAGTACCACCTAAACAACGAGGCATATTATTATTAACCTCTACAATTTTAATGGTTGAAACATCAAATGTAGCCATCTGATGGGAGGCCTGGGGACCAAAATTAAAGTAACCGTGTTCATCCATCGGAGCCACTTGACATATAGCGACGGCTATAGGTTCTACGTTTTCGCGATAATACCTAGGAACTTCAGAATACCGAATGGGCGCATAGTAACCACAACCCATATCATTTATTTTGCGGTCAACCCCAGAATAATGCCATGAATTCCAAGTAAAATGAGCTTCTGGATTCTCTATCTGAAAGATAGCCGGCATCCACATGGTTACACCGCCCCTGAGCTTTACATCAGTAAGTTCAGATGCTCGATTTGCAATTGCTTTATCAACATCGTAAGAATGTCCCACACACCAACCATAATCTACCCAATCACCCGTTTTGACCACCTTAGCAGCCTCATCTGCACTTACTAGTTTTTTCTTATATTCTTCTAACCAACTCATAATCTACCCTCCTACAATTTTTTACAATGAACGGAGTTAATATCATAAGCTCCGTTCATTTATATCGTAATTACTTGAGTATATTGCTTGCTATAACTACACGTTGAATTTCATTTGTACCTTCATAAATTTGTGTAATCTTAGCATCTCTCATCATTCTTTCAACTGGATATTCTCTAGAATAACCATACCCACCTAATACCTGTACTGCTTCTGTTGTTACTGCCATTGCAGCATCACCCGCATACAGTTTTGCCATTGCACTTTGTTTACCATATGGCAATCCTTGACTTTCTAACCAAGCCGCTTGATAGGTTAATAATCTTGCAGCTTCTATTTGTGTTGCCATATCAGCTAATTTGAATTGGATAGCCTGTTGTTTAGATATTGGTTTTCCAAATTGAACTCTATCTTTTGAATAGTTAAGTGCAAATTCATATGCTCCTTGAGCTATTCCAACTGCTTGAGCAGCAATTCCGTTTCTTCCACCATCTAGGATCATCATACCAATTTTAAATCCATCTCCTTCTTTACCAAGAAGGTTTTCCTTTGGAATGCGGCAGTTTTCGAATACTAACTCATAGGTAGCTGATGATCTTATACCTAGCTTATCCTCTTTTTTACCAAAGCTAAAGCCAGGAGTATCTTTTTCAACTATAAATGCACTTATACTCTTATGTCCAAGATCCTTAGGTCCTGTCCTAGCTATTACAACATAAGTTTCAGCATAATAAGCATTTGTTATAAATACTTTGGTTCCATTTAAGACATATTCATCACCATCTAGTACTGCAGTTGTTTTTGTTCCACCTGCATCACTACCAGCCGTTGGTTCAGTAATTGCAAATGCCCCCATTTTAGTCCCTTCAGCTAATGGCACTAGATATTTTTGTTTCTGTTCTTCTGTACCAAATTTCCAAATTGGCCATGAAGCTAGTGATACGTGAGCTGATAAAGTAACACCCATAGAACCGCAAACTCTTGAAAGCTCTTCTACCGCTAATACATAAGTTAGAAAGTCAGATCCTACTCCTCCGTACTCTTCTCCCCACGGTAATCCACACATGCCTAAATCAGCCATTTTGCGGAATAGATCCATATCAAATCTTTCTTCTTCATCACGTTCAGCAGCTGATGGTTCTATTTCTCCTTCTGCAAAATCTCTAAATGTTTTTCTAAACATTTCATGTTCTTCTGATAATCTAAAATTCATTAAAAATCCTCCTCATTTTTTGTTTATCTAGAAACTACCATAGCTATACCCTGTCCTCCACCAATACAGAGAGTAGCTAAACCTGTTTTAGAATCACGCTTTTGCATTTCATAAAGCAGTGTGACTAATATTCTTGTACCAGACGCTCCAATTGGATGACCAATTGCTATTGCCCCACCATTTACATTTACTCTATCCATAACCTTTTCTAAACCAAGTTCTTTTGATACTCCTAAAGACTGTGCTGCAAATGCTTCGTTAGCTTCTATAAGGTCTATATCTTCTATATTTAATCCTGCTTTATCTAAAGCCTTTTTAGTAGCAGGAACAGGTCCAATACCCATAATCTTAGGATCAATACCACCTGATGCATAACTTGAAATTGTAGCTAAAGGCTCTAAGCCAAGTTCGTCTGCTTTTTCTTTAGACATAACTATTACTGCTGCTGCACCATCGTTTATTCCAGAGGCATTTCCAGCTGTAACAGAACCATCTTTTTTAAAGGCTGGTCTCATTTTGGCTAACTTCTCCTGTGGTGCTAAGTTAGGATGTTCATCTTTGTCAAAAACTGTTTCACCTTTTCTAGTCTTAATTACCACTGGTACTATTTCATCTTTAAATTTATCTTCCTCTATCGCTTTAGCAGCAAGATCTTGACTTCTAAAAGCAAAAGCATCTTGTTCTTCACGAGATATATTCCACTCGTCTACTATATTTTCTGCAGTTATTCCCATATGATAATTATTAAAAGCTTCCCATAAACCATCTTTTATCATTAAGTCTTCTATTTTTCCAGGTCCCATTCTATATCCATAACGTGCCTTTTCTAGTGCATAAGGAGCAAGTGACATATTCTCAGTTCCACCTGCAAGAATAACATCTGCATCACCTGCTTTTATAGCTTGTGCAGCTATACTAATTGACTTTAGTCCTGAACCACAAACTTTATTGATTGTATATGCTGGAACGGTTTCCGGTATACCAGCATGAATAGAGGCTTGACGAGCCACGTTCTGACCTTGACCAGCTTGTAATACACATCCGAATATTACTTCATCTAATTGATCTGGTTTTAATCCAACTCGTTTTAAACTGTCTTCCATTACTACTTTTCCTAGTTCTACAGCACTTACGTCTTTTAATGTGCCCCCAAATGATCCTACAGGTGTTCTACATGCACCAACCAAAACTACTTCTTTAGTCATATTCTCACATCCCCCTCTTTAAATTTCTCTCGATATAAACGTTATTTATAATCAAAGAATCCTTTGCCTGTTTTTCTACCTAAATGACCAGCTCTTTCTTTTTGCTTAAGTGACAATGCAGGACGATATTTAGAGTCACCAAATTCATTCCAGAAATAGTTCATAATCATCAAACATACATCTATACCAATTAAGTCTGCTAAAGCTAGTGGTCCCATAGGCATGTTAGCTCCTAATTTCATCGCCTTATCAATTTCTTCAGCAGAAGCAGCACCTTCTTGATAAAGAATTGCAGCTTCATTTATATAAGGAATTAATACTCTATTAACTATAAATCCAGGTGATTCTTGAACCGGCACTGGTTCTTTGCGAATGTTGTTGCTTAATTCAACAACTGTATTAACAACTGCTTCAGAAGTTTCTGCACCAGGTATAACTTCAACTAATTTCATAGCTGTAACCGGATTAAAGAAGTGCATACCGACAACTTTATCAGGGCGATTAGTTGAGGCCGCAATTTCCGTTATACTTAGAGCTGATGTATTTGTCGCCAAAATGGTATCAGCTTTACATAACTCGTCTAATCCTTTCATCACTTTTTTCTTAATATCAATATTTTCTATAATTGCTTCGATTACAATATCACAATCTTTAAAATTACTATTATCTGTAGCACTGGTTAATAAACCTTTAAACTTGCCAACATCTTCCTCAGTTTTCTTACCTTTAGAAACTGCTTTGTCCCAGTTTTTAAATATCCCTTTCAGCCCTTGGTCAACCATACTTTGCTCTATATCAACCAAAACAACTGTATATCCAGCTTCAACACAAACTTGGGCAATGCCAGCCCCCATAGTTCCAGCACCTAAAACTCCAACCTTGTTTATAGCCATTTTATCTATACCTCCTCTTAAAATTATCTTTAAGCACGTCTCTCTTAAGTTTTATCGCTCTGGTTTTCTGTTTTTAAAAATCATAACCCCGCCAATCTTTTACTTTAAAGTGTTATACCCCCTTCACATGCTTAATATCTTCATCATTTCCCCCCTTTTTTCAAAAATTTATATTTTTATAGGATATAGTTAAATTTTTTAGCATACCGTCAAATAGCTAAGATAGAATCTATACAACATGAAACAATTAATATAATGCTTCGCATTTTATAAAAAAGGATTCCACTGCTCCATGATGTTTTATAAAACATTATGCTTAAATGGAAAAGTGGCATTCAATTCCACTACCATAGAGCAGTAGTAATTCAATAATCAACCAAAACATACATACTAGCGTATATTAGCATTTATTAAGTTTGCTTATATGAAATAAACAAATATATAAATTCTTAATATGTTAATTTGCAATTAGCATGCCAAACATAAATACAAAGCTAAACTGTTGAAAATAGCCTAAATAGGGGTTTTTTAATTTTCTCCATGTTGTTTGGCAAAGGATTTGAGTCGTTTAATGCATGCTCGCATTAAACTTTAATGCGAGCATGCATTGCATTCAATGCGGACGTGCATTGCCATCTGCAGGTGTTATAATAGGTAAATGGTTGCTGCTAGATAAATAGTTAAATTGCGTATTGAGAGGGGAAGATTGATAACAACAATTTTAATATTTAAAATATGACATATTTTTACATAATATAGAAAAATTCCCTTGTACAAATAGGGAATAATGCGCCAATGCATTTAATTCCTAGTTATTTAAAGTCATTATTATATATAAAATAAATTTTTTTGCTAATTATGTTTTATTTGTGTCTTTTTATCTTAAATAGAAAATAAATTCGAATCTTTATTCTCTTAATTCCTATCAGTTATGCTATTAAAATTCAAATAATCCCTAAAAACATAAAACTCCTGCCATATATAGGACAGGAGTTTTATATTGTTAATTATTAAAAAGTTACTATAATATTTATTTAAACTCTTTTACTTATCTCATTAACCGCTTTAATTACTTTAGCTATTTCATCTTCGGTGGTAAAAAACCCTGGACTTAAGCGACATGCACCAATTTCATATGTCCCTATAGTTTGATGTGCTAGTGGGGTACAGTGCAAACCAGACCTGTTTATAACTCCAAACTCCATGTCTAAGCTCATACTTAGTTCCCCACAATCCATGCCTTCTATGTTAAAAGCAACAACTGCTGTTTGTTTATTACTAGCTTGAGGTCCGTAAATATTTACACTTTTTATTTCTTTTAAACCACCAATTAACATATCTGTAACAATCTGTTCGTGCTTTTGTATATTTACTAATCCAGTCTTCTCTATAAATTCTACTCCAGCTAGTAATCCGGCTATTCCAGGGGTATTTAGTGTTCCACTTTCGAAGCAATCAGGCATCAAATCTGGATGCTCTAAAGACTCTGATAAGGAACCCGTTCCTCCTACTTTTAAAGGATTTATTACCAAACCTGGTTTAATATACAAACCACCTGTTCCCTGAGGCCCAAGAAGCCCTTTATGACCCGTAAAGGTTAAAATATCTATGTTTTGTTTTACAACATCTACTGGTAATACTCCTGCTGTTTGTGCTGAATCAATAGCAAATAGAACATTATTTTCTCGTGCTATTTTTCCTATATCTTCAACAGGCATAATTGTACCAGTAAGATTTGAGGCATGAAGTATACAGATTAGTTTAGTATTATTTTTAATAGCTTTTTTAATATCTTCAGGATTTAAACTACCATCATCCTCACATTTAACTTGCGTCCATTCAATTCCTTCACGAGACATAATATTTAAAGGTCTAGCAACAGAGTTATGCTCCATGCTAGTAGTTATAACATGATCTCCTTGTTTAAGTAGACCTTTTAGCACTATATTTAAAGATTCAGTAATATTCTGGGTAAAAGCTATTTGGGAACTATCTTCTATATTAAACAGTCTAGCTAAAGCATCCCTAGCTTCCACAACTATTGACCCTGATTTTAAGCTACGCTGGTTACTTCCTCTACCGGGATTACCTCCCATATGTCTATTGAAATAATCGATTGCTTCATATACACTCTCTGGTTTAGGATATGTAGTTGCTGCATTATCCATATAGATAGTATTCATATAAAACCTCCTAGCCTTTTGCCCATTACTAACTATTATTATACAGTTATACTCTTTTTAGTTAAAGTTAATGTCTCTAAAGCAGTATACATATTAGTTACTTTACCTACTTCTAAACTTTCTTTTATTCCATAAAAATCAAGACAAGTTCCACAAGAAAGTATTTCTACATTGTCATTTTCCAATGCTTTAAGGTTATCGATTACTTCAGACCCTTTAGTAGTTAAAAATACTCCACTATTCATAAATATTAAGTGTGTTAAGTTACCTTCTATTTCCTTCAAACTATAAAGAAAGCTTTTCATTAATACTTTCCCTAACTCTTTTTCACCTTCTCCAAATAGATTACTAGTTATTAAGATAGCAATATCATCATTCTTTTTACTAGTCACTAGCTCCTGCTTATCTTTATTCATATGTATATAATATGAACCATTTTCTTCTTTTACATCAACACTATAACCTTGGCTTTTTGCTAATCTAGTGACATTTTCTAAAGCAACTGTTCTATCAACAATCGCTATCAAATCTGATACATCACCACTATCCATAGCCTTTTTAGTTAAGATAACAGGTTCAGGACAATCAAGCCCCCTAGCATCAATAACTTTTTTCATAATATCAGTACTACCTCCTGTTTATATGACCCTTTAAATCAACTAAAACTTCATCTAGATTAAGATTATTAACTCTAGACATATCCTCTAAAGTTAAAAACAAATCATTACATAAAATACAATTTCCTGTTTTGTTCTCATACTCTTTAAACAACCGTATTGTTTTAGGATGCTTATCAACTATATCTAGTAATTTTTCTTTACTTAAATCCATAATAATCACCCTTGTTTTTATAAATTAACAACTTTATCCTGCTGAGGTGCCTTGTAATTCAACATATCTAGCAAATTAGCAGTTAATTGAGCATATCTAGGGTTTGCTCTATTTCTAGGGCGTGTCATATCAACGTTTATAATATCCTTAATCTTTCCTGGCCCATGTGTCATAACAACTATTTTATCTGCTAGATAAACTGCTTCATCAACACTATGAGTAACAAAAATAATAGTTTTTTTGTTTTTCTCCCAAATATTAAGCAGCTCTTGCTGTAATAGAATTCTAGTATGGGCATCTAGTGCCCCAAATGGTTCGTCCATAAGTAGTAAATCAGGATCAGTTGCAAGAGAACGAGCTATTGCAACCCTTTGTTGCATTCCTCCTGATAATTCATAAGGGTAGCTATTGCTAAAATCGCTAAGCCCTACTAAGTCTAAATAATTTTCTCCGATCTGTTGCCGTTCAGCTTTTTTAATACCAGCAAATTCTAAACCTACAGTTACATTTTCCATTACACTACGCCAAGGAAATAGGGAATACTCTTGAAAAACCATACCTATATCTCTATTCGTTTTTTGTATTTTACGTCCTTGGTAAACTATTTCACCGCCAGTAATACTCTCTAAGCCAGCAACCATTCTAAGTAGTGTAGATTTTCCGCAACCAGATGGTCCTAATAAACATACAAAGTCATTATGGTTTATTTCTAAATTTATATTATCTAATGCATGAATAATTTGCTTTTTTTCTGTAATGTATCTTTTTATTACTTCCTTTATTTGTAGAACAGTTTTCACAAAAACCCTCCTCGTATAATATGTTTAGTTCCACTTTTGAAATGGCCTAAACATATTTTTTTATTTTATTTAAGATATCCCAGTGCTAATCTATTCATAAGAACGATTGGCGAAGGAAAATTCTTCCTCTCCTTGCAAAACCTAAACGGTTATTGCCAATAAAGCGTGCTTCCTGACTTAGTTGCCATATTCTGCTTACTCAGATGCTGCATCCCTTTGACTAGCCAGCAGCAAGGTATTTTTCAAAGGTGAATGCTAATAATGCGAGGTTGCAGTCAGCTTCTAAGATTGGGATATCTCCTTTAATAATTGTTCCACCATTATCTTCCTATGAAAGGTGGTGATTTGATGAAGAACAATGTTCTATCAACTTTATTCGTTGGTATTGATGTTAGTTCAAAAACCAATGTTTTGTGTGCTCTTGATTTTCAAGGTAATAAACTCCTAAGTTTAAAGACTCAAAATAATCAACCAGGTGCTGAAGCTATTTTAGATAGTATTGTTACTTGTTTAAATTCCAATGGCTTAAAATATGTGGTTATAGCTTTAGAATCAACCTCATTTTATAGTACTCATATTGCTAATTTTCTTTCCTCTAACCAAGACTTATTGTTTTTTAAGCCTCTAGTCTACTGTCTTAACCCTAAGTCTGTTGCTAATTACAGAAAATCTTTTGTTGATATGAATAAGACCGATCCGTTAGATGCTTTTGTAATTGCCGACTTCGCTAGAGTTGGTCGAATTACTTGCAAACCTTGGCGCGGCGCTCAGTTTCTTGCTTTGCAAAGACTTTCTAGGCATAGACTTCATTTGGTTGAATGTATTACCAGAGAAAAAGCGTATATGGTTTCTAATATTTATTTAAAGTTTAGTGAGTTGGCTGTTTTGGATAAAGATAACAAGCCTTTTTCTAATACCTATGGCACTACTTCTGCTGCTGTTTTAACTGAATTTTTATCTCTAGACGATATTACTTATTCTTCTATTGATGATCTTGTAGCTTTTGTGTCTGCTAAGGGTAAGAATCGTTTTGCTAATCCTTATGAGACCGCTAAGCTACTGCAAAAAGCAGCTAGAGATTCTTATCGTTTAGATAAAATGTTATATGAGCCTTTAAACACCTCAATTGCTTCTTCCTTTAATATAATTAAGGCCTTCGAAGATGAAATAAAAACTATTGATAAAGCTATTACAAAAACTATTAAAGGTCTTAATACTACAGAGTATCAATCTCTTATTTCAGTTCCAGGCATCGGACCAGTGCTTGCTAGCGGTATTCTTGCCGAAATAGGTACTATTTCTTCCTTTGACTCTCACGATGCTTTTGCTAAATATGCTGGTCTTACCTGGAGAGTAAACCAATCTGGAAACTATTCTGCTGATGATACTCGTATGACTAAAACTGGTAATAAATATCTAAGGTATTACTTAATCGAGGCTGCAAATAGCGTTAAGAACCATGTGCCTGAATACAAAGATTTTTACCTTAAAAAATATAGTGAAGTAACTACTCACCAACACAAAAGAGCACTCGCACTTACATCGCGTAAATTAGTACGTCTGATTTTTGGCTTGCTGACTAAAAATCAAATTTACTCCAGCAATAAAGTTGGAGAAGTTTAATTAAAATCTTCCTTCCTAACCTATTTTTTTTGTTGCAAAACGATAGGTTTAATTTGTGTTGCCCTTTTTTAAATAAACGATTAGTTTTCTTTAAAATTTGTGTCTTGACATATTACCAGATTGCTTATCTAGATAGCTTTTGCCAAGCAAATTTTTTGGTTTCAAACTTTCTAAATACAAAATCTAATATTGCACCAACAACACCTATCGATACCATGCCGGCAATTACTACATCTGTACGTGCTACTGTATAAGCATGTGTTATAAGGTATCCAACTCCGGAAACACTTCCCGGCAACATTTCTGCTGATACCAAACACATCCAAGCTACCCCTAAACCTATCCTCATTCCAGTTACTATTGATGGTGCCGCCGCAGGTATTAAAACTTTTTTTAATATATCCCAATCACTAGCTCCCAAAGTACGAGCAGAGTCTACCATGGTTTTTCTAACACTTTGGACTCCATAAATCGTACTGGTTATGATTGGGAAAAACGCTCCTATAAATATTATAAATATCATTGATATTTGAATATTTCTTAAAAACAAATATATTTGTCCACTGTCTATAGGAAATATAGTAGCTAAACTAGTAACTCCAAACCATGCTAATACTAAAGGAACCCAAGCTAAAGGTGGTATTGGACGAAAAAGACCAATAAAATTGTTTAATAAATTAAAAACTATACTTTTATATCCCATCATAATACCAAGAGGTATTGCGATTATTACTGCTAAACAGTATCCGGTTAAAACTCTAAAAAGACTAATAGCAATATTGTCTACTAATGATCCCATACTTAAAATAGGAAAAGTAGGATTTGCTAAAATAATAACTACACTTGTAACTGATGGTAATATCATCGGATTATCAATTATTATTGATAATAATTGCCATATACCTAAAAATGCAATTGGAACAAAAATAGGAATTATATAGTTAAATATTTTTTTATAATCATATATTGGTGTTTCTAAATTAGTTTCTAATTCAATGTTTTGAGAACTGTTGTTCACTTTCCCCATCTCTTTCTTTAATAGTTTTATTGTGATGTTTGTGATACAGTAAACTACTATATCACAAACATATAATTAAAAATTATTTGATTATTGCAAAGTCTTTTCCACAATATCAAAGTTAAACAAAAATTCATCCACTTCTTCTAATTCTTTATCTTGTAGTGCACCTGTGAAATTACCCATATCATTTAAAACATCTAAATAAATTCCAGCACCTCTCACCCAATTTTCTGAGGGATCAGTAGTATAAACTACAGTTGACTTTTGAGCAGCATCTTGAGGAATGCCAATCCAATCAGCTGTTACTTCAGCGAGTATATCTCTGTTTTCATTACAATAACTAGATGCATCTGTCATTACTTGCATAAATTGTTCTGCTACTTTAACATCATCTGTTAGTAAAGCCTCTGTAGCAGCTACAATACAACAAGGAAAGTCATGCCAGTAACCTTCTGGTGGCAAATCACGCAAGTCTAAAACTAGTTCACCTACACCAGTAGTAGTTGCTACTTGAGGATGTGGTGAAGGCCCTACCCAAGCATCCACTTGGTTACTATTCATAGCAGGAATAAAGTTTGAAGTCGCTCTTAAATCAACCATTAATATATCTGCAGTTAAATCATTTATATCAGCTGTAAAATCTATTCCTTCTCTATGTAATGCTCCTTCAAAAACTATTTTAGGAGCACTTGTAGGTGAGTGATAACCAATTTTCACAGGTTCGTCTTGCTCTTCTACATATGCTAAAAATTCGCCCCAACCTTTCACACCGCTTCCTTGAGGAAATACTAAACCTAAACCTTCTGTATGTATTGGCCCAAGTATTTTAAATGGTGTTCCATTATCTATGCCTGTCATGGCAGCAGTAATTGAAAATAAGGCCATGTCTATATGATTTTGTGCAAAAAGTGTTGCAGCTTCTGATCCACTTTTAGTTGCTATTAGTTCTACATCTGCTATAGCTTCACCATCTGAAATTAGTTTATATTCTTCTTTGTCAATTACAGTTTGTAAAAAAGGTCCATTTTCGCTAATATCTTCTCCTTTTTTTGCAGCTACAAATAGCGGAGATTGGTGGTCAACATGAACATATCCAACCTGTATTAAAGGTAACTCTTCACCCGTTTTTCCTGTTTCACTAGTTCCACATCCACCCAACATAAACATTGCAGATATCATTAAGATAACACTAAAATAAATAAAGCCTCTTTTTTTCATCAAATTTTCCCTCTCTCTTTTTTAAATTTAACTAACATTACGCCCTAGTAATGCAGCTCCTAATGCTCCTGTGTATTGACATAATTCAGGAATTATTACTTCACACCCCAATTCTTGTATTAGTGCTAATTGTACTCCTTTGTTTAGTGCCACCCCCCCTGTTAGTGCAACTTCACCTTTTATACCCATTCTTTTTGTCATAGCTGCTGTTCTTTTAGCAACTGATTGATGTAATCCAGCAATAATTCCGCTTTTAGATGATCCCTTTGCCATTAGTCCTATAATTTCTGATTCTGCAAATACTGTGCACATATTATTAATAGGAACTAATTCTGCTTGGTTTTCAAAATCACCTAAATCGCTTACATCAATACTCATGGCAGTAGCCATGACTTGTAAAAATTTCCCTGTACCTGCCGCACATTTATCATTCATAGCAAAGTCTAATACCTTACCCTTACTGTCTATATGAATAACTTTACTGTCTTGTCCACCAATATCAACAATAGTGCGAACTTTAGGACATAGTTCAGCAACCCCTCTGGCATGACAGCTTATCTCAGTAAATTTTTTATCAGCTATATCTAATGCAACTCTTCCATAGCCAGTGACTGTAATATTATCAATATCAAAGGAAGATATTTTTGCTTTTTCAACTAAAATATCTACTAGCTGACCACCTGCATCTCGGGGACTCCACCCAGTAGGAATGATTGCTCTGTGCTGTGCATTATTAGTTACAATAACACCTTTTGCAGCAACAGAGCCTATATCAATTCCTATAGTAATCATTTCTCAACCATCTCCAACATTGCTTCTATTCGCACCTTTAAGCTTTCCGTATCTGAATTTGAATAATCAGTCTCTAAGTGTAAATAAGGTAAGTCTTTATTTTTTATTACTTTTTCTACTTCATAAGACTCTATATTATAGGTATGACAAGCCTGCCACGTTAAATCTATTACCGCATCGACTTTAAATTCTTCTACCATTTTTTCTAAAAGTTCCATTCTATAAGGATTCGGACTCATGCAAGAACATGGTATTTGCAGATATTTTTCTGCAAGTGCTACGATTGGGTCACTATGTTCCTTGTTAGCCTGTAGTTCTAGTGTCTTATAACCAGTACAATTTTCTAAAGCAACTACTGCTCCACCAACCTCTTCTGTAATACTTATTACTTTTTCACTACCTAAACCAATAGGACAACCAGTAATTAAAACTCTTGGTCTGTTCTTAGATTTTACATCTACACTTGCTGCTGCAGCTTCAGTAAAACCATTAAGCATATCTATAACTTCAACTTTATCTATATTAAACCCCCTAGACCACGAAACGGTCAGCAAATCTATACCACTAAGGGGGGGAGGGTCCATTTTATTTAGGTCACATATAGACTTTATGGCTTCTGTTTCTATGTTAATTGTATCTATAGCCTTCCAAATAGCCTCATCAGTAATTTCAACATCAAATTCTTCTTCTAACCTAGTACGTAATGCTCTAACTTCCCTTACCCATAAATCAAAAGATTCTTTACCTTCTGTTTTATAAGGTAATTGCATTACATGAACCGGCTTTGTCTCTTCCATAATTTCAAACATTTTCTTTTTGCCATCACATGTGGTTTCCCCTACAACTAAATCGGAAAAATAAAAGAAAGGACAGGTATCACTAGTTGCAAAACCATAAGAGGATTTTATTAAAGGACAAAGGTTTCGTGGCAGCACTTCCTCTGCTACTGGAATAGGCTCTTCTTTTGTTCCACATAATCCTACTGGAATAGCTCCTGCTGCAACTACTAGTTCTTCAGGAAAATATGTACAATACTTTCCAACAACCTTCATACCATTTTCTTTGCCTTCTTTAATTCTCATAACATTAACTTCTCTTATCTTAGTAAAATCATCAACTGAACTTTTCAAGGCCGTACTCTCCCCTCGTATTTTTTATAATGCTACCATAGTTTTGGTTATAGTAAAAATAACTTTTTGTTATAATTGGCGCTTTATAATAGGTTTTATATGCATTATTAAATTAATTCATAAATATGATTCTGCTGCAAAAAGTAACTACAACAAACTTAAGGCTGAGCAAACATGTTTATCTAAGTCCCGAATAGCAAGGCGTGGTGCATAGATCACGGCTAAGTATAAATAAAAAATCATTTTAGATAATAAGTGCTAAGCTAAAATGAAGGTAAAGACCGATGAGTGGCGTGATAAACATGTTTGCTCAGCCGATTCCATACTCTAAGTTTAGCTTTTTGCAGTGGAATCAAATATATAAACTAAATTTTTCATAACCCCCGGTTATATTATTTATTAATATTTTCAAAGCAAAAAACCTGGCAATAAACACCAGGTTTTTAAGGCTTTTTCTATTTATTCATTTTCTCTCTGTAAACGTTTTAAGCGTCCACCTAAATAGCTTGAATACTTTATAATTTCAACATCATCTATGGTTACTAGTCCATCTTCTATAAGGTGTTCTATAGCTAATATGTAGTTATCTATGTAATCTGTGCTATCTACTACTTCTACAATTATTGGTAAATCTGAAGATAACTCTACCAAACGACTAGTTTGAATTCTTACATTAGCTCCAAAACCCTCAATACCTTTTATTACTGTTATCCCTGCCATATCCATTTCTTTAGCTTTTAACACAAGAGCATGATAAAGAGATATCCCTTTATACTTTGCCTGCTCTCCTATATATATTCTTAACCTTTTAGCAGGACCAGAAAATTTAAATTTACCCATTTTCTAATACCTCCAATCAGGTAACTTTAGCAATTACAAAACCTGCACTAGTTGCAATTAAACATAAAACTATATTAGTAAGTATGTTTAAAATGCCTTTTAAATATAATCCATCTCTAAAAAGCATTAAAGTTTCAACAGAAAAGGATGAAAAAGTGGTAAACGCTCCCCCTATTCCAATAACTAAAAAAAGTTTCCAGTTACTACTCACTAAACCTGTTTCTAATCCTTTTAAAATTAAATATCCAACAACAAAGCAACCCGACATATTAACAATTAATGTTCCCCAAGGAAATGCAGAAAGCCACCTCATACTAACATATGACGCTAACAAATAGCGTAAAACTGCTCCAATTGCTCCTCCTACAGCTACGTAAAGTACTGTCAATAAATACACATCCTTTACTTGAAACACGACTAGTACAAAATTCTTTAGTTGCAAAAAAAAAATAAAGACGGATTAAAGTTATTTTTAACCGCCTTTAAAATTATTATTAATTTTTGATTTTGCTATGGGTTGTTTAAGCTCATTAGTTAAGATTACTATATAACTAATTTTAGAACTTCATTAACTCTACTCCAATCTTCTCTTAATGATTCTGTTCCCATTAGCGTACCTATATGTCCACCTTCTGTTAATATTTCTATAACATTTTCCTCAGGTGTACTTATATAATTTTTAAGTGCAAATGCTTGTGGGGGTGGTGTTATATGATCTTTAGCTCCTGCCATTATTATAACGGGACAATTTATGTTTCTTAAGTCAACTGGCTTACCATCAATTTTCATTGCTCCTGGTTTAGTTAGGTTGTTTTCTTTGAAAATATTCTTTATTATTTCTAAATAAAACTTACCCGGAAGCATCTGGGTATATTCATACCAATTTTCAAATCGAATAAACCTTTTAATATTATCTTCATCATCTTCTTGTATCCACTTCCATAATCTTTGGTACTTACGCACATAATGTTCTTCTGCTTGCATATTTTTAAAACCCATAAGAATATATTTACCGTCCATTAAGCCATTCCCACGTGCAACTAAGTATTCAAAGAAACTCATAGGAAGTTGTGCATCATCAACAATTGGAGAAGGTGCTGCCTGCATATCAATTGGAGCAGCAGCTTTTATTAAGGTTGCAATTTTATCTTGATATAAACAAGTGTATATTGTAGCTTGCCAACCTCCTTGACATTGACCCACTAAGTGAATTTTAAATATTCCCGTTCTTCTACGAACCTCTTCTACCGCTTCATCAGTAAGACGGATATAATCACTTATTCCCAAATTTTTGTATTCAGGAGTTGCCGAAAGCCATTGTGTAACATATACATCATAACCATACCTATGGAATACCCTAACTAAGCTTTGCGCAGGTGAATAATCAGCCAAGTTTGAATGGTGTCCAGCCTGAGGTGGTAGAATTAATACTGGCCTTCTTGCTGTAGTATCATCTCTATTAGGAAAATGCCTCAAACGCAATGTTTGATGCTCATAGATAATATTGTTGGGTGTACACCAAGTAGTTTTAGGGTTTTTTAATTCATTTAATATACTCCAATATCTCTTCGTTTTTTTTTGTTGAGCTAACATATCTGGTGGTATAAACATTTTAAGTAGTTCTTCTCTATTATTAAATTGATTAAACAACATAATGATACCCTCCTTTTGAAAAGGGATATATCCGCTAAATAATTACTTTGTGAGCTAAAATATTTTCATATGTTTCTAAATTTAATGCAGAATACTCCTCTAATTTAATGTCATAATAATATAGTTGCTCAGGTACTAGTTGTGGATTCGCCCCTTCTTTTTGATATTTCTTTTTTAATTCTTTATTTAAATTCACTTCTTTACTTATTCGAATAAATACTGGCCTTTCATGAGGTGGAAGCTTTCTTTTTATATAATCATTAAACTCTTTCCAATTAAGTTTTTCTCCTTCTAGTAAAGTAATTACAGCCATACCGCATCGCCCCTCAAACCCCGGCAAAGATTTACCAAATACGTAGGCATCATCAATAGCTCCAAAAAATTTCTTTATAACATCAGCTACTCTATGAGCTGAAATAGTTCTTCCTTTCCAACGATAAATATCTCCCATCCTTCGCACAAAGGAAATATAATCATTTTCATGTAACTGCATTAAGTCGCCTGTGTTAAAGTATTTATCTCCTGGTACAAAAACATTATTTAGAATTCTTGACTCACTTTCATTAGGATCATTAATATAGCCTTCAAAATTGTTAAGTTCATTAATTTCACCTAATAATAATCCAACTTCCCCTATCGAGCACTTTATAGCTTTTCCTTCATCATCTGTAACTATCTTATCATTAATAATATCATATTTAACAAGTTCACCCTGTCTGATTCCAGCTAAGTTCAAGTTACCGCACATACCCGGAACTTCTTCAGTATTAATAAATATACCCACATTTTCAGTTGTGCCATATATTTCAACAATGCTATCAACACCAAACCTCTCTTTAAAAGGTTGAACAAGATCTTTATTCATACCATTACTAATCATCGCCTTTAAACTATGGTTTTTATCATCGGGCAATGGTTGTTGGTTATAAAGATATCTAAACATTTCTCCTACACCGACACAATAATCTGCTTTATACTTTCTTATGTCATTCCAGAAATTTGTTACAGAAAACCCACTTTTTATAACCATTGTACTACCAGTAGCAATCATACTTGAAAAACAAGCATTAAAACCGGTGTTTAAATGTAATGGCAAACATAAATATTGAATGCTATTTTCATTTATTGCAGTAAAAACCTCTGTAGCTTTCCCAAGCATCAGCCACTTTTGATGAGTTATTGGGATTGCCTTTCTGTGCCCACCACTACCAGAAGTATATATATATACAAGTGATTCGAAACTATTAATATCTTTAGTTAGATCAGGGTTTTCCTTTTTAGTAGGTAATAAATCATTTAAAACCTTTATTCCATCAAATTTTTTTATATCTTCTTCATTATGAATATAAATATCTCCTGGTGCTCTTAATCTAATAAAATATTTAGCATCATATATGATTCCCATATATTTATCACTACTAATAATAGCTCGAGCATCACAAAGATTAATATCTTCTGCTAGGCTTTCACTTCGAAGCTCAGTATTTATTAATGATGTTATAACACCTAGCTTACTAAGTCCAATAATAATAGCTATATAGTCTATTGAATTGTCCATTAGTAAAGCTATAACATCACCTCGATTATAGCCTGTAGATGAAAAATACCAGGCGTAGCGGTTTGACAGCTGATTTAACTGTTCATAAGTAACCTGACTATCCTGGTATATTAAAGCTATATCGTTCGGCTTTTCGATTGCTAATTTTTCAATCCTATAACCCAACGAGTTCTTAAAATCTCTTTTTAAACCATCTAAAAACTCAACATATCTTTTTGAATCTGACATACTTTGCCTCCAACCTATTTGCTATCGTCTTCATTAGAATTTTGCTTAGTGTAATTAAACATATTAAAGGGTTTTTTGGTTAGACTTTCTTGTAAATTCTCTTGCCCTATACGAATAGTTTCCTTCATTATGTTTTTCATTTGCTCTTGATTCTTTTTGGCTTGGTTAGCCATTACATTAAACACTTCTTTTTGCTCGTCAGCTACTTTCTTGCTTTGTTCCATATACTTATTAAAAAAATCTTTAGTTTTCTCTTGGTTAAAAGCCATGTTTTCCATAGAAACTTTAAACATTTGCCAATAGTTATCGAATATCTTATTTGCGGTATTAAAAGATTTTTCAAACTGGTCATGTTTAAACATATTATTATACCCCCTTTATTAGTTTTATCATCTTTGATTGACAAATTGCTACTATAAATCGACATTGTTTTATTTGTTATCCTATTTTAATAGTAAGGCAACATAACTTTTAATGTCAATATTATAGCATTATAGAATAAACACCAGTTTAACCTATAATTTAAATTTAAGAATTTTTTATTTCTACTTTATGCAAACTATAATTAGGTTAAATTAATCGGAGGTAATATTTAAATTGTCTATTGTTATTGAAACAAAAAATCTTACAAAATACTATGGAAATACACTTGGTATAGTTGATATAAGTCTACAAATTAAAAAAGGAGAAATATTTGGTTTTATTGGCCCTAATGGTGCTGGTAAATCTACCACCATACGAACACTGCTAAACTTTATCTTTCCTACTAGTGGCTTTGCTACTATATTAGGAATGGATATAGTTAAAGATACTAAACAAATAAAAAAACATGTTGGATATTTAGCAGGAGAAATAGACTATTATGATGATATGACTGTTAATGAACTTTTGGATTATTCTGCTAGGTTTTATGAGTTAGGAGCTACTAAGCGTATTGAAGAATTAAGTGACATTTTTGAGCTTAATTTAAGAAAAAAAATTAAAACATTATCTTTAGGTAATAAGAAAAAGGTTGGTATAATCCAGGCACTCTTGCACAATCCGAAATTATTAATACTTGATGAGCCAACTAGTGGATTAGACCCTCTTATGCAAAAACGTTTTTTTGAAGTCCTAAAAGAAGAAAACGAAAAAGGAACTACTATATTTTTCTCCTCTCATGTTTTAAATGAAGTACAAAAATTTTGTGAAAGAGTAGCAATAATTAAAAATGGTGTAATTTTACAAATAGAAAGAGTGGAAGAGTTAAGAAAAGGTGAATTTCGCAAAGTATTTATTAATTTTAAGAATAACGAAACAGTACCACACTTAGATATTGAAGGCATAATAAATTCATACTATGATAATCACTCACTTAGACTTTTTTACAACGGAGATATTAATGACTTAGTAAGGGCTCTTTCACAGTATAACTTAGAAAGCCTTTGGCTTGAGGAACCTACTTTAGAAGAAGTTTTTATGCACTACTATGAAGTGGAGGAAAATTATGAATCTCCTTCGTCGTGAATTAAGAGCCAATAGAAAAACTTTAATAATATGGACTGCTGCACTATCGGGCTTAAACATTTTAATGATGGCACTTTTTCCAGCCTTTGCAGAAGATGCAGAAGCTCTAGATTCTTTAATTAAAATGTACCCTGAAGGTTTTCTAAGAGCATTTGGCTTAGATGTATTAAGCTTAGCTGACCCAATAGGTTTTTATGCTACTGAAGCTTATTTTATGATTGTTTTATTTGGCGGTATTTTTGCAGCTATTTTAGGTTCAACTTTGCTATCAAAGGAAGAAGACGATAAAACTATAGAATTCTTATTAGCAAAGCCTATAACTAGAAGTAGAATATTAACCGAAAAAATTATCTGCTTCATTTTATATATAGCTCTTTTTAATATAATTATAGATATAGTAACCTTTGCTTCTTTTGAAGTTTTTGTTACCACCGAATATTCACAATTACTACTTTTGTATTTACTTTCTGGACCATTTTTTGCTCATTTAACCTTTGCTAGTATTGCTTTTTTATTAGCCTTGTTCTTTGCTGGTAAAAAATCAGCTTACTCTGCAAGTATAGGACTAGTTTTAGTACTCTACTTTTTTGACCTTATAGCTACATTAACCGAACAAGCAGAATTTTTAAGGTGCTTATCTCCTTTTTACTATATAAATGCTGTAGATATAGTAGTGAATGAAGGAATTGATATTTTTAATATATTAGTACTCTTAGCAGTTTGTTTATTAGTTCTCTTAATTACCTATGTTCTATACAATAAAAGAGATATTACAGTTTAATAGATTTGTTAAATTAAAATAATATGAGCACAGAATCCTGTGCTCATACATAATAATCTATTTTAATTCTTCCATAGAATTTATTGGAACATATTCAGGAACAACTATACCTAATTGTACATATTAAGACACGAATACAAAATAAAGATTAATGCTTTTTATATTAATTTTTCTTAGGACGTGGTGCTAAGAACGCACAGATCATACCAATAACTGGTAATGTAAGTAGCATTATTAAGAATTCTGTATAGCCACCAAATACGTAATCATAAGCAATTGCAAAAGGTAAAGGACCTAAAGCTGCACCTATAACGGTTGCACTCATAGCTATACCTCTTATACTTCCTAAGTTTTCACGCCCAAAGTAATTAGGCCAAATTATATTTAAAACTATTCGTTCAAATCCTACAGAAATACCCCAGACTATAGCAAAAACTATTGCCATGTTCAAGGAATTGGTAAAAACTAAGGTTGAAATCACTAAAAATTCCATAAAAAACACAAATACTAACATAAAATGAACTTTAATTTTTTCTGCAATAAAACCAGCGGCTATTGAAACAGGAAAACCAACAAGTGACATTAAACTTAAAATAAATGCTGCACTTTGAGCAGTTATACCTTTTTCACTTAATATTGATATAAAGTGAAATGTTATTCCTGTATTAATGAGTGGAGGAATACTAGCACAAAAGAGAAGTAGCCAAAAAGCACGAGTTTTAATAGCTTCCTTTAATGTCCAATTTACTTCCTTAATTACTTTTTCCACCTTATCAGCGGAACTAGTTTCATTAGAATTAGTTGCATTGTCCGGTAATAAACCAATATCTTCCGGTTTATTACGAACAAAATAAAACCATAAAGGTAGGAAAGCTAAAACAAATAGCCCCCAAAAAATCCAAGCTATTTGCCAGTCATAATTCTGAATTAGATATACGTTAATTATAGGAAACATAGCTGAGCTTACAAAGCTTCCTATAGCTAAAAAGCTAAATGCTCTTCCTCTTTTAGTAATAAACCACTGTGGTACTAATGTATTAGGAATAACGGTAAGCGAGCTTTGTCCTAAAAGCCTTAGCATAAAAAAACCTATAAATAGCATTATTGGACCTGCAACTAAACTATTAAAAAAACAGGTTAGAGCTAATAAAAATAATACAATACTTGTCACATAGCGATGTCCATAAATATCTAAAAATCGCCCTAAAAAGCCAATCAATAATCCAGCTGCTAAAGTAGCTAAAGAATAGTAGGTAGAAACAGTTGAACGACTCCAACCGAATTGTTCTATATATGAATCAATAAAAATCGATATAGAATATGTTTGACCTGGCCCAGATAAAAAAAAGGCAACTGCTGAAAAAACTACAATTACCCAACCATAATAAAAGCCCCCTTGAACAGGGACCTCCTGGTTTTTAATAGTTTTTTTGAACATTATAAGTCGACCTTCCTAAATAGATATCATTAACTGTAAATTTTGCTACAATACTACTCAATTTTATTTTAAAAATAAAATTTAAATAAAACTTTTATTAATGTTTTGTATAAATTAACAGTTTAAAGTACAATAATAAATATAAGATTTAATATGTGCTTAGACAATACTCTCCTTAAATTGGAGCAGGAGTCAAAGAGGCAGTTAAATCCATTTTAAGGAGGTAAGTTCATAATGACTGACAAAAGCATCACATGTAAAGACTGTAATTCTGACTTTGTATTTACTGTAGGTGAACAAGAGTTTTACAAAGAAAAAGGATTCGAAAACGATCCTCAAAGATGTCCTGGTTGCAGAAAAGCCAAAAAGCAACAGCGAAACAACCGAGGCGGCGGCTACGGGCAAAATTATGCAACAGGAAACAGAAACTTCTAGTTATGAAAAAGAGAGCAAACGCTCTCTTTTTTTTATTAATAAACTGGTGTAGGTATCGTAGAGGTAGTTCCACCAGGTGTTAATCTGCGACGGTAGTCTTCTAGGTAAGGAACTTCATCCCTAGCCCAATATAAAGCCTCTTTATCTATCGCTCTAATTAATGTTTCTTCCTTGCTATCAGAAGCCTCAGCTAGTATATCACCTAAGGGGCTAACTAATTTACTTTTACCACAGCTGTTATTTCCAACTGTATTAACTCCAAGTACATATAATGTATTATCAAGCGCCCTAGCCGGTAGCTGAACATCCCATCTTCTTAGTGCACTCAAACTCCATACGGATGGACAAACAATTATTTCTGCTCCCTTTAAAGCCAATAGCCTACTAGTCTCTGGGAACTCCATCTCATAGCAAATTAAAACTCCTATTTTACCAGCCTTTGAATCATATATAGGATAAGTAATGTCACCTTTTTCAAAAATTTGGGCTTCCCTTCCCCATAGTAAACTTTTCCTTGTAACCCCCCTAAGTTCACCATCTTCAGCAATAATTGCAGCTGAAATAAATATTTTATCTTCATCTCTTTCTACAAAAGGACAAACTATAGCAGCATTATTTTTCAGAGCAACTTCCTGAATAGTTGAAATAGTTTTACCATCACGTGGCTCTGCAAGATCTAAAAATGCTTCTTTAGAAAGGTAATAGCCAGTAGTCCAAAGTTCAGGAAAAACAATTAGATCTACTTCATCATTTATAGAGTTAACAAAATATATTCCACGCTTTAAGTTAGCATCTACATTATTCATTATAGGAGTCATTTGAATAGCAGCTACTTGTAACATATATATCACATCCCCAACAGTTTTACTTCACTAATTCTACGGGGAAATACGGTGATTGACAAGGTGGTAATTTTTTTCTGTTAAAGCACTTGCTATTTTACGGAAAAAATTTGCCAGAAACCACGGATAGTTAGAACAAGTTTGCCAATGCTTTCTATTTTGTTAGTATTTTTTGTTCAAATTTAAGAATAGACATTTTATATAACTGATGTTCAGGATTTAATAAATTTACTTCTTCCCATTTTTCATCTTTATAAATATATTCATTAAGCAATATGTCTTCCCCATTGGTTAGTCTAACAAAGTGAAATTTATATTTTTTATCTTTTTTACTAGCATAAATAGAAATAAGTGGATCTTTTATTTCTATATTATCGATTTCATTTATTAAACTATACCATCCCCCATATACTGCCTTCGTAAACTCCTTACTATCCCAGTGCCAAAAATGATAGGGAGCACATAAAAAATCTTCAGCAATATAGTCAATAGCACTTATTTTCCATCCAGTAGATTTATTATATTCAGTTGTTACTATTCCATAATAGTAAGCAAAGTAGCTGGGCTTTTTATTTGATTTTGTTGAGTACGGAGGACCCGTGATTACTTCAACTTCTACAAAGTTATAATCAATATTTTTATCATTATTCCTTGGATTATATGCTGGGTATAATTTTAATGCAGTTATATGACCTGTTCCCTTGAAAGAATTCTTGAATTTTTTAAAGGAGATTGTATTTTTTGTTTCTTCACTTAAAAGTTCATAAGCATATGGATAAGGTATCTTATCCCAGCCAATTGTTCCACATCCACCATGATATCCTTCCATATAAGATGCTTCTTTTAAAATAGAATAATAAGCATGAATTACATCTTGAGATGATTTGAATTTTTTAGGATAATCTTTTGGGATATAAGGCTCTTTATCCTCAAAATCATCTATATCAAAAGTATACTTTAATTCTAACTGTGACTCTTTTGATGGGCGTTGGAATCTTTCGATATCATAAAGCAAATCTTCTGCTGTAAAAACAGGAGTATCAATATCTTCCTCTTTATAATTTACATCGTGAATATAGCCACCAAGTTTAAAGTTGCTATCATAAGAACCAGTTTTATCTATTAATAAAAATGCTAGCAAAATAATAAACATAGCCGATATAAATAGTTTTAAAATATTTTTGGTTAGTAAAATCACAGAAAACCACCTCTCACTTAAATTTATGAGAAAGGTGGTTTTTTAGACTTTACATATTTTATTAAATAAGGTTAAAAAAATCTAATCCATAGTATGATACTACTGTAATAGCTAATGTCCAAATACCTAAACTAATAGTCATCCATGTAGTCATAGAGTATTTCTTAGCACCTAATACCATACCAATTATTACTGCTACATGGCTTCCAGTTATTATTGGACCAGCAAAAGATAAGCCAGGTACTCCATATTTATACCATATATCCTTTGCTCTCTCAGTTCTTTTTGATGGTTTTTTGTCTTGTTCGGTTATATCTTTTTTCTTGCTTCGCCATTTTTGATATTTTTCAAATAATACAATTAATATAAAAACCGTCAGAAAATTTCCTGAAAAAGACATTACCGCAACTAGTATAGGGTTTAACCCTTGAATAATAGCTATAGGTATAACTACTAATATTTCAATCCAAGGTATTGCTGCTAACACAAATACTAAAACATACTCCCATATAGAAATTAACCAACCCATGTTACTACTCCTTTTTTCAACCTGCCAAAACTACAATTTATACAATAACATAAATTGAGTTAACTCATAAGAGAATATTTAGGTAATTATTCATTCTATAAGCTTCGTTTACTCAGCCCATGCAAAAACCCCACATTAATATAATGCGGGGCTTTAAATTTCTTTAAACATAAATTACTTAATCATTTTCTTTTTTATTATTCATGTTCATCATCATTGACATCATTTGTGACATATCCATTTTCGAGTCTTGCATCATTTGCATGCACATAGTCATCATTTCAGGCATCATATCCATAAAGACAGGCATAAAATTCTCCATCATCTCCATGGGATTTTCTTTGCAAATTTTAGCTAATTCAGGACTTATACTTTTTAAAAATTCCTTTTTCTCTTCATCTGATAAATTATCAAACTGCTTTTTAACTTCCTGCATAATTTTCCCCCCATTTTTTTATTTAAATATTCCCTCAAGGCATAACCTGCAACTAATATTATTAATAAAAACAATAATATTAGAGCAAATAATAATAATATCATATCAATTATGAAATACTTTTCAAAATTAGAACAGCGTAGAACAGGGGACGGTTCTTTGTTTTACAACTAAACACAGCATAAGCCACAGAACAAAGAACCGTCCCCTGTTCTATTTTTGTTTAAGTCAAAAGTATTTCTTGTGTATTTGCAGAGTTATGGATTGTACTTTCTGTTTCCTTAAATTTTAAATAAAAATTCGTGCCTAAATTATTAGAGTCAAAAGTTAATTCAGCATTATGATTTTTAGCTATATAGTAACAGATAGATAACCCAAGGCCAATTTTATCATCTTTAGTAGTAAAAAAAGGAATATCCACCATATCTTTTATACTACTATCAATACCATGTCCTTCATCCTTAATACATAAAGTAACATTATTAATATCCATATAGGTTTTAATAATTATTTTTCCTTCACCTTGCATCGACTCTATAGAATTTTGAATAAGGTTAATTATTAGTTTACGTATTTGAATTTCATCTAATGATAAATTTGGAATCTCTTTCAATTCTAATTCCACATTAATATTATAGTAATCTGCATTAGAGATAATTAAAGGATATAAAGAAATAATTAAATCATTCAAATCTTGTTTTAAAAGTTTAAAAGAATTTGCTTTAGACAATAACAAAAAATCTTTTATAATTTTATTTGCACTATCCAATTCTTCGATCATAAGTTTAATTGTTTCACTATTTTCATTGTTTTCCAATAGCTGTAAAAATCCTCTAATTGTTGTCATAGGGTTCCTTATTTCATGAGCAATTCCTGCAGCCATACTCCCAATTAAGTTTAGGTTTTGCATTTTAACTAATTTCTTTTGATTGTCTTTGTAATCCGATATATTTAAATGTGATTTAATAACACCAACAACCTCTCCATTATATTGAGTTATTGGTGTTATAGATATCATAAAATCATTATTTTTCATATTACGCTCTTTGGTAATTGGTTCACCTGTGCTAATTGAATAAGAAGCAGGACAATCTTCGCATGGCTTATCTCTACCTAATAAAACTGCATAACATTTTTCCCCAATGGATTGTTCAGGATTTATATTAAAGAATTTACTTGCCGATTTATTAACCCAAACAATGTTAAAATCTTTATCAATATAAGTAACTATTTCTTGTAAGTTATCAAAAACTAACTGAAGAGTCGTCTTCATATTTTCTAGTGATTTATTTTTAATTTCTATTTCATAAAATAATTTGTATATTACCATAGCAACAAACAAAATAATTATTGAGCGATATAATGCATCTACAGATAAAGCGCCACTACTTAAATAAGCAACTAAAATATGTAAGAACCCAAGATAAGCTGCTACATATATAACGTATCTATAAAACCAAATACCACATACAGCAATAACAACATAAAATAAATGTGTATAAACAATATTAATATTTAAAAAATAATTAAAATATATGCTTAATACTGTTATTCCTAAACAAATAAATAATAAAAATAACACTTTCATCTTATTTGAAAGAATTAGCTTATTAGTTAGGTCATCAACTTTTCCTAGTTCTTTTTTTTCTCTTTTTAACTTTTCTATTAGTTTGTATAGGATTATAGCAACAATTAACATTATTATTGCTCTTAATAAAGTAGAAAGTGATAATAATCCACTACTTAGATAGTCAAGACAAATATGCAACAAACCTAAATAAAGTGCGACATATATAACATATCTATAAAACAGAACACCTGTTATAACAATTACAATATAAAATAAATGTGTATAAATAATATTAATATTTAAGAAATAATTAAAATAAATAGCTATCAATGTTAATCCTAAACATATAAAAAATAAGAATGATTTTAATCTATCTTTCATCCCCTACTCTCCCCATAAAAAATTAGCAAATTTTGTTTTTCTTGTTAATAAAATAAACTAAAAGAATCTTGGTGTTCTTCTAATAATATCGAAACCGTAATATTATAATAATTTTTATAGTCAAGGAAATTGCCAAAATATGTTTCAAATTATAACATAAAAAAATTAAATTCTTGGATTTTTATTACAAATTTTTCCGTTTTTTTAAAGACTCAGAAATACGAAAAAGCCATGCAATAATACATGGCTTTTAATATTTAAATTGGTTCGAAGGCAGGACTTGAACCCGCCCCCAGTTACGGATGTACCCCTTAACTGATATATCTATTTTAAAAACTTATAATAAATAAGACGATGGTTGATAAAGGTGATATTTAAAGTAGGACAGGAGAAACGTCCCCACGTCCTAATTTTCCCCCCATTTTTTTAATTAAATTTATGTAGAACAGGAGACGAATAGAACAGGGGACGGTCCTTTGTTCTATCTCTAATAGAACAAAGGACCGTCCCCTGTTCTATTCGTCCCCTGTTCATTTCATTTAACCATTTACCTTTAGCTTTTTATCTTCAACATTAAATCTCCAAGATATAGATTCTTTTGCTGTGTCTTCTTCACCATTGCTATAATCAACCTCTTTAACGTTAAAATAAAAAATATTTCCAGTTTCGGACCATTTAAAATTGCTAAACTTTCCTATAAAACCATGTTTAATATCATAATGTTCTTTGAAATCATTTAAATTAGTTATTTGTATAACTTTATCTTCTTTTATATCATATACATCTAAATTAACAAATCCTGATCCACTCTCTGTATAGGAATAAGCTAAAAAATCACCATTAGGAGCCCAGAAAAAATCGCTTACCATATTACCTGGTCCCGAAATTTTATTAAATAAATTAATTTTTTTCATTTCTTCATCAACATAGCCAATTACACTATCCATTGTAAGAACAGCATATGGTCTTGTTAGATAAATAGATTTTTTGTCGTGGTCAGGCACTTTTCTAAACTCAATTCTATTAAAATAATTTTCAGGTCCAAAGTTTAAGAAAGGCTCATAATCTACTTGTTGTACTAATTGTTCCCATATAGTATTTAGGGGAATTATAGATGTATCTGCTAAAATAATGCTAGTTTCGTTTAGCAAGTAATTAGGGTCTATTGCAGGGCCAACTATGTTTATTTGAATACCTGAAAACCTTGCAGTTGCTGCTTCTTTTACTCCATCTCCACCAAATACATTGTCTTTATCAATATTCACAAGTACTTCATCAATTTGATCAGCAACTGCATATTGATAAAATTCATCAAAAGATAATAAAATTTCACCCGGTGGATCCATATTAATAACTTGTAATTCATCTTCTACTTTTTTTATTGTCATATTTTTACTGGTTTCTTTACTAGAAAGACTTTGGTCTTTGAGCACCTGAGAGTATACTTCAGAAAGATTAATAGTCCCTTCATTTGCTTTAGAGATAATCTTTTCTGTTATTTTTTCTTTAAATTTATCAAACTTATTTTCATCTATATGTGGGTATTTAATTAATGCTTTAACTTCTATTTTTTCTTCATTTTTAAATTCCATGTCCAGGTCAATTTCAATATCATCCCTAAAATTATTAACTGCAGGATAATCTATATTTAAGTTGCCTTTTTCCAATTCCTGCTTAGCACTTGAAGTAAATATAGATGGATTACCATAACCTAAGTAAACAGAAAAGGCTTCTTCAGATAGTTTCAATACTTCTTCTTGAAACCCATAAGGGTAAAATATAGCGTTTAATTTTTTATCACCTTCAACCATAAGCTGAAAGGTTTTATCTGTACTTACTTTTTCACCATTAGCTGTCCACATTACAAATTCATAACCCTCTTCTGCTTCGGCTGTTAAGGTCGCCTTTTGACCTTCCTTATAGGTTCCTTCCCCTGTTAGTTTACCTGCTTTCTCTGGTTTGGCTTCTAGGGTGATATTATAATCAGCCGTGCAGCCAGCGGTAAAAATAGCTGACAAAATTATAATTAAAATGAAACCTGAATATATTAGCATCTTTATTTTAGACACTTAAATTACCTCCTCGCATTGAAACAACTATATCTTTGTTCTATATACTATGTTAGAGTCAAAAGGGACGGTTCCTTTTGACTCATTTTCACTCACTATGTAATTTATTTTTCTAACCAAATGTCATAGTCTAGTTGTTTTTCAATTATTTCATGTTTTGAAAAACTAGATTTCTTAATAAAGTTTTCAAACTGTTTTTTTGTATATGCACGTCTCCGTAACATCTTTTTAAAAATAACTTTAGTAATAAATGTATCAATTATATTTAGATTCATACTATTAATGTGCTTGTCTATATAATGATTAGTAATATCTTTACTCAAGTCATTTATAATTACATTCTTTCTAGGTTTAAGTACTCTGTACATTTCATTTAATGACTTTACAGGTTCTGAAAAATTTTTAAAAGCTGCTCTACAATAGATTAAGTCAAAAGTATTATCTTCGAATGGCATATAAGCTGCATCTCCTAGTATAAAGTTAATATTTTGCCCCTCATTTTTAATATTATCTTTTGCTAGTTCCAGTAAGGATTTGCTAATATCTATTCCTGTTATATTATAATTACCTAATTTCGCTAGTTCTATAGCGGAGTAGCCTGGGCCAGGTGCTACTTCAAGAATTAAATCCCCTTCATTAACATATTTAGAAATCTCTAATGCATGGTTTTTATAATCATCACTACTCTTTTGAGCAGTTTTATTATAAAACTTAGCTATAAAGCCTTCCATTCCTATGCCTCTATACCCCTTTTGTCTAAACATAAACCCTCTCCTTTTCAAGCCCTCTATTAGTTAAGAATAACTCCATAATTAATAAAGCTTTTTATATTGATAGAAAATTGTGTAATTAAACTGCTACTCCTATTTCCACACTAACGCTTGATAAAACAACGAATTAGAAAAACCGAATTATTAATATGAAAAATATAGAGATTTAAAACCCACTAAAATAAAAAAAATAAGGTCTGCTTAAACCCCCACCCAGTAACGCATACACCCCTCAAGTGTGCGTCTATTTTAAAAAATAATAAGACGGGATTAATAAATATGATAATCAAAAATTTTTCTTAACAGGTGAGTCAAAAGGAACCGTCCCCTTTGACTCTAAAGTATATACGAATACATGAACCAGTAGTGGCAAAAACTACCGGCAAGAACAAAGAGATGAAATACTTCATGAAAACCAAACCACTTAGAAAGGTTTAATGCAGGTAGTTTTGTACCATATATTATAGCTCCAATAATATACATAATTCCACCGGCTATAATCCAAGCTAAAGCACCAGAGGAAAGCTCTTGTAATAAAAGTGGTAGAAATGCAACAATAACTAATCCCATTAAAACATAGAATAGTGTAGAAAACCATCGGGGAGCATGAAACCAATATAGTTTTAAAGCAAAACCTATTAGTGCTATTGTCCAAATTACTCCAAAGAGAGTCCAACCCCATACTCCATGTAAAGTTACCAAGCAAATTGGTGTATATGTTCCAGCGATAAGAACATATATCATCATATGATCTATACGTCTTAAAACTGTAATACCTTTTTCTGAAAGTGGTAATAGATGATAAAGAGTACTAGCAGTATAGAGTAAGAATAAACTAGCCCCAAATATTGAGAAAGCTATTACATGCCAAACTGTTGCCTCATTAACAGCACCGTAAATTAATATAATTGCTCCTAGAACTGAAAGTAATGCACCTACCAAATGAGTAAGTCCACTAACCGGTTCACGTAGTTTACTAAACAATTTATTAATCCTTTCTTAATAGTAAGTCTATATAGTATAAATTATAAACATTTTTATCAAATAAATACAAAAAATTTATGAGTCAACGGGGACGGTTCCTTTTCTTACTAATTAAAGCCTTTTTTCCTGGGCCTATTAAGTCTGTTCTTTTTATTTCTTGTAGTGCTTCTTTTACAAGCTTATAGTTTTCTGGGTTTTTGTATTGTAAAAGAGCACGCTGTTTGTCTCTTATTCTTTGACCTTTTGGTACTGATACTTTTTTTCCATTTAAGGGGTTTATTCCTGTGTAATACATACAGGTGGAAACTGACATAGGTGTTGGGGTAAAGTTTTGCACCTGTTCGGGATAGTATTGTAGATGGTCTCTTATAAATTCGGCTAGTTCCACCATGTCTTTACTGCTGCAGCCAGGGTGTGCCGCTATAAAATATGGTATTAAATATTGTTTTTTACCAAGCTCTTTATTTACCTTTTTAAACTCCTTCATAAACTTATAATACTTTGATTTTCCCGGCTTATGCATAAGTGATGCAACATAGTTATTTATATGCTCTGGAGCTATTTTCAACTGACCACCTACATGATGCTCACATAGGTCATATAAGTATTTTTTTGAACTGTCTTCTAAAAGCAAATCATAACGAATTCCTGATGCTACAAATATATTATTAATTTGTTCTACTTCTCGGAGCTGACGCCAAAGGCTAACTGAAGAGGTATGGTCTGTATCTAAATTTTTACATGCTGTTGGATAAATACAGCTTGGGCGTTTACATGACTCACATTTTTTTGTTTCTCTTCCTTTAAGTCCATACATATTAGCAGAAGGACCACCTACGTCTGAAATAGTACCTTTAAAGTCTGGATGTTTAGTAAAGCTTTGCGCTTCACGAATAATAGATTCTGGGCTTCGGTTTTGAATTATCTTTCCTTGGTGTAATGCTAAAGTACAAAATGCACATCCACCAAAGCATCCTCTATGAGTAACTATGGAAAACTGTACACTTTCAAGTGCTGGAACTCCACCATCATTATCATATATAGGATGTCCTAGTCTTTGATATGGTAATTCATAAACTGCATCTAACTGCTCTGTAGTTAGTGGATAAGCAGGTGGATTTTGAATCAGGTAACGATTTGAATGTTCTTGAGCTAAAGTTTCAGAATTATATGGGTTTGTATTGTGATAAATAGTCTTTGTCATTTCAACAAATGCTTTAGTACTTTTTTTAACCTGTTCAAGTGAAGGAAGAATAGCGCTATTTTCAGGTGGTTCTTTTGCACCGTAACATGTTCCCTTTATATCGGTTATTTTAGATAGTTTTTCTCCTACATTTACCCTATTAGCAATATCTAGTAATATGTATTCACCCATACCATAAACCAAAAGGTCAGCACGGCTATCAAATAAAATAGATCCTCTAACTTTATCACTCCAATAGTCATAATGGGCTAATCTTCTTAAACTTGCTTCTATACCACCAATAACTATTGATACTCCAGAATAAGCTTCACGTAGCCGGTTACAATAAACAATAGTGGTTCGATCTGGACGCTTTTCAGCTTCCCCCCCAGGAGAATATACATCATTATTTCTCTTTTTTTTATCTGCAGTATAATGGCTAACCATTGAATCCACATTTCCTGCTGTAACCGCAAAAAATAATCGTGGTCTTCCTAACTTCATAAAGTCATCAGTACTTGTCCAATCAGGCTGTGCAATAATACCTACTTTATATCCTTTACTTTCTAAAAACCGTCCAAGCACAGCTGCTGCCCAAGCAGGATGATCAACATAGGCATCACCACTAACTATAATGATGTCTAGTTCATCCCATCCTCGTTTTTTCATGTCATCCTTATTTATAGGTAAAAAAGTCATTGTTTCTCCTTTATCAATAGAACAGGGGACGGTTCTTTGTTCTATGTCTTATAAATCTATTTACGCTAATTTTGTTTAATAAATGCATACTATCTTTTGGTTCTTTTTATATATTAACATCTTTACTGTAGTTTTATCTTTTGATGTAAAGCTAATTCTAATATTTATAACATTGAAAATGCCTTATCTCCTAGTAAATATTTTTTCTTAAGCTAATTTTTTTCTCTTTAAGAATTTTAGTTACAATTTTACTTTTCAATACTCTTGGCATAAAAAAACACTCCACTGCTAGCAATTAACGGCGAAGTGTTTTTTAGAACAGAGAACCGTCCCCTGTTTTGGCCCTGTTTTGCGATTTTTATCTAATTATTTCATAATGCATAGCATCATTGAAACGGTTGCCCCAACTAAATCCAGCTGGTTTGAAGGCTTTTTCCCATAAAATTAAATTAGGATGATTTGGCTCATTTATTGGACAAACATATCTAAAATTGCCCGCTGCATTAATATCAATTGCAGTTCCCCAAGAATGATTACTTAGGCCTCTTGAAGGATTCCAGTTAACATGTCTAGGCACCCATGTCCCATCCATTGTGTCAATGAGACTTAGAAGGGGTACTTGTCTACCGTTTATGTTTGCAGTGCCATTTTTAATTAATGTAAATGCATAAATAAAGTTGTCTGCAGCATCTTTATGAACTTGAACTTGTCTGTTTAGCCCTGGTAGTGTTATTGTAACTATATTTTCTTGAACCCATACAGGGTCTATTTCTATTCTACCTCCACCAATGTGTCGGTAATGAAACTGACCAAAAGCTCCATTCACTCTACTTGCCTGACTATATGTACTATAATCAGTTGTGCCTCTTGAAACTGTTGATGTAGCTTCCCTACTAGTTGAACTACTTGTATTATTACTACTAGATTGTGAAGTTTGTTCACTTGGTTTTGGTTCTTCCACAACTGGCTTTTCTTCAACTATTATTTCTACAGCTTTTTCACCAGAATCTAATCCATCAAAAGCAGTAACCTTTATGCTATATGTTCCAGGTTCAAAATCGCTTGTATCCCAAGAATAAGATAAAGCATCACTTTCTTCCTTAAGTTTAGATTCATCATTTATAAATAACTCAATAGCTTCTATTTCATACTCATCTTTAGCTGTTGCCGCTATATTAACTAAATCTCCCTCAGTAACAGTGTAGCCATCATACGGCTTGTCTATTGAAACTTCAGGGGGATTATTTCCGGGGACAATAAAGCTCTTTACTTCTCCATTTCCAGAGCCTTTTGAGTTTACTGCATATGCCTTATAATAGTATGTATTTCCAGGCTGTAAACCATATAAATTTACATTAAAGATTGAATCTGTGGTAATTTTACCACTAATAGTTTCATTGCCTTGTAAATTATCACTGCTTGTCCCCCATCTGAACCCATATTGAGTTATTTCTTTGCCACCATCATCTACTATCATGCCATTTAAGGTAGCACTTGTTCTTTCAACATTAACTTCTTGAGTTTTAACAGTCGGTATATCACCCATATAAAAGAAACCAATAGTAAAAAACAATAATAATATAATAGGTGCTATAATTGCTAACTTATAATACTTTTTAATCAACTTTATCAAAACAAAATCCTCACTCATAATTTTTTTCTCCCCTACAGCGCTTGGACTTGGAAATATTTGCTGTTTCTGGTTTCACTCCTTTCTTAATATAATGTATCTACTATTTTATATATTGCGCCAAATGGGGGTCAAAGGTAATTATAGGTAGGTTTATAAATGGAAATTGATAAGTTGCTTTTTAAAGTTTTGCTTCTAAATCAAAGAGTACAAGCCTATTACAATAAACTTTTTCATTAAAAAAACCATGGTTTTTCCAGTTTTGTCCTGGTAAGTACCATGGTTAATAAATTAATAAAATATAATGTTATTTAAAGCTAATCCCAATATTTCAAGGTATGAAAAGTTCATGGTTGTTTTTAGTTCTAAACGTTTTATTTAACTAATGCCCCAAAACTTTCCTACTATATTACTTTTTCTTTTTGTCAATATAAATAACGATTTAGGATGTTATTTTATAAATAATCACTATCTAAAACTAAAAATTTTAATTAACAAAGATTCGCCCATATCAAAAAAAAATAGTAAGTACGTTAATGACTTTATCTAAAGTAGGAAATACTAATTACACTTATAATTTGGAAAGGATGAAGATAAATTGGATTCAATTCAAAAACAAAATAAAGCCGCTAAAGATGGTAAAAAAGATGAGCAACTCGATAATTTTCGTGTTGATCACAAAGATCAAAAACTTACGACTAATCACGGAGTACGTGTATCAAATACGGATGACTCACTTAAAGCAGGAAATCGTGGCCCAACATTAATGGAGGATTTTCATTTTCGTGAAAAAATGACTCATTTTGATCATGAAAGGATTCCTGAGCGAGTTGTTCATGCACGAGGATCTGGTGCTCATGGATATTTTCAAGTGTATGAACCTATGAATGAATTTACTAAGGCAAAGTTTCTTCAAGACCCTTCAGTAAAAACTCCTGTATTTGTACGCTTTTCCACAGTAGTTGGTTCTCGTGGCTCAGCTGATACAGTACGCGATGTGCGTGGTTTTGCTACTAAATTTTATACTGAAGATGGCAATTATGACTTAGTTGCTAATAATATTCCTATATTTTTTATACAAGATGCAATTAAGTTTCCTGATGTAGTGCACTCTATCAAGCCAGAACCCAATAATGAAATACCCCAAGCATCAGCAGCCCATGATACTTTTTGGGATTTCGTAGTTAGTACACCTGAATTAGCTCATATGGTTATGTGGTTATTATCAGATAGGGCTATTCCAAGAAGTTTCCGCATGATGGAGGGTTTTGGAGTAAACACATTTAGATTTGTTAATGAACAAGGTAAAGGACGTTTTGTAAAATTTCATTGGAAGCCTTTGCTTGGTGTGCATTCACTTGTATGGGATGAGGCACAAAAACTAGGTGGTAAAGACCCCGACTTTCATCGTCGTGATCTTTGGAGAGCAATAGAAATGGGTGAATATCCTGAATTTGAACTTGGTGTACAAATGATAGAAGAAGAGGACGAATTTGAATTTGATTTTGATATTCTTGATGCTACTAAGTTTTGGCCTGAGGAAATTGTCCCTGTTAAACGTATAGGCAAAATGACATTAAACCGAAATGTTGATAACTTTTTTGCTGAAACTGAACAAGTAGCTTTCCATGCGGGCCATGTAGTACCCGGAATTGACTTTACAAATGATCCATTATTGCAAGGGCGGCTATTTTCTTATTTAGATACCCAATTAATTCGTTTAGGTGGTCCTAATTTTCATGAAATTCCTATCAATCGTTCACTTGCACAAGTACACAATAATCAACGAGATGGTTATCACCGTATGACTATAGATAAAGGCCCCGTAAGTTATTCACCAAACTTTTTACAATCTAATGCACCACACCCTACACCAGATGAGGAAAACGGTTATGTGCATTATACAGAAAAAGTTGATGGACGAAAAATTCGAGAACGAAATAAGAGCTTTAATGATCATTATAGCCAAGCAAAACTTTTTTGGAACAGTATGTCAGATGCAGAAAAACAGCATATTGTAGATGCATTTCACTTCGAAATTGGTGGGGTTAAAAATAAGCAGATTAGGCAACTAGTAGTTAATATGTTTAGCAATGTAAATGAAAATTTAGCTGCACAAATAGCTGAAGGTGTTGGGGTAACTGCACCGCCTCTTTCCTCAGGTAGTGATGTAACCGATTCATCACCTGCTGTTAGTCAAGAAAATACTGTTAAGAGTCCACAAACTCGGTGGGTTGGCATTTTAGTAGAGAACGGTTTTAACTATTCAGAAATAATTCAAGTTATAGAGGAATTAAAAAAAGCAGGAGTAAATTCTGAAATAGTTAGCAAATATCAAGGAACGATTACATGTTCAAATGGCAATGCAATAGAAGTTGATAAAAACTATCTTACAACTGGGTCAATTATGTACGATGCAGTATATGTTGGAGGAGGACAACAAAGTATTGAGACTTTGCTAACTCACGGTGATGCACTTAATTTTATTAATGAAGCATATAAGCATTGCAAAGCAATAGGTGCAACTAATGAAGGAGTTGATTTACTTGTAGCTTCACAAATTCAAAGTACAAAGATAGCTGGTCCTGATACTGAAGGAGAATTAGTAACACACCTTGGTGTGGTAACTATTCGCAATGAAAATGATATGACTAACTTTAGTCAAGAGTTTGTAAACTCCATCGCAGAACATCGTCATTGGACACGCGAAGTTGAAAATGAAATGGTACCAGCTTAGATAATCCTTTTAAAAAATAAAGCTCCGCTATCAGCATAATTACTGATAGCGGAGATAACAAGCTTTCAGCTTCCTAGAATTAAGCGTTTTTTGCCACTAAACTTTCCACTTTTGCTATATATCTAGATAAGAGATCTTGCATAACTTCTTCATCCATTTTTCCATATCTATAAGGTGTTTCGAAAAATCTTTTAGGGAAGCGAAGTGACTTAAAATCAAATCCCATTTTTCGTTTAATTTCTAGTTTTAAAGCATAAATCCTTTCAGCGATATCTTTTAGCTCATCCTCACTTTTATTAATTCCTATAGCATTAAATGCTCTAACTGTTGTTTCTAAATCATATACATTTCGAGCAAAAAGGCATATCACCAAGCTATTAGATAGACATCTTGTAATTTCTTCTTGAAAAATTGCATCTACAAACTTATCTTTTTCTTTAACATCAACTGTCTGATCTACTGCATAACCAGCATTATCTAGGTGAGAATGACGTGTCCCGACTGCTTGTCCTAAAACCGCCCCATAACCAGTATGGTAGCCGGTCATTTCGTGTTTTCCTAAAGTCATCGCATACTCTTTACCACCATACTCATCTGCTGCTGCTTCAGTTCCTAATGCTAGGGTTTGATACAATTCATTACGAGCACTAATTAGGCCTTCTAAAACCTTTGAATATCCTTCAGTATAACCAAACTCTAAATGTGTTCCTAAATCTTCTTCTTTTATTAAGCCATTTTTATAAGCTTCAGTTAGCCAACCTAATAGTACTCCCATAGTAATAACATCCATACCATATGCCTCTACTTTTTCTAGCAATTCAAAAAACTCATCTTTACTGCTAATACCTATAAAACTTCCTAGAGCAAAAATCAATTCATAATCATAACTTACATTTAATGTTTCATATTCATGGCTACGATCTGCAAACATACGCCTATACTGCCCTATGTGAATACATCCAACCGGACATGCTACACATGCTAGCTTTCGTACTAAACGCTCTTTAGCAAACGATTCACCTGATAATTCATCTGCATATTCAAAACTACCTGAAGTAAGATTGCGTGTTGGTAATCCTTGTTTATCATTTAGTTGTTTTACATTCACAGGAGTTCCTAAGTCATGATACTTTTCCATAATTTCAGTATTAACTACTTTGTCATAGATTTCCTTATACATCTTACGATAATTCTTAAAGTTTTCTTTAGGAATAGGATAATTATTTTCTCCATTTATCACCAGTGCTTTTAAGTTTTTGCTTCCAAATACTGCACCAGCTCCTAGTCTGCCAAAGTGTCTATAAGTATCTACATTTAGGTTAGCAAATCGAATTTGGCTTTCTCCTGCTTGACCTATTCTAACAATGGACCTTAACCCCCTACCTTCTTCCATTTCTCGGAGATATCGCGCTGATTCTTCAGTAGTGGTACCCCAAATTGGGTCTGCATTTTTTATTTCTACATGGCGTGATCCTATAGAAAGATAAACGGGACGATTAGCTTGACCTTTTATAACAATGGCATCATAACCTGAATAGAGCATAGACATAGCTAAACGACCGCCAGCATAACTTTCACCTAAATTACCTGTCAAAGGTGACCTAAACATACATACAGTTTTTGTTACTACTGGATATATAGTAGATAAAGCACCAATAGCAAAAATAATGGGCTGTTCTACATCCAATGGACTTAGATCATACTGTAGTTCTTCATCTAATAGTTTGGAAGCTATTCCCACTCCACCTAAATACAATGAAAGATCAGCTCTATCTTTGATGTCAAAAGTTCTAGTACTAAGATCTATATATAAAACTCGTATATATTCTCGATTAAACATTTATCTCACTTCCTTAAGTTTAATAATTTCATGTGGACAATACTTAGCACATATACCACAATGAATACACATAATAATTTTCTCACTTGTAGGATCTAGTTTTATGTATCCAATAGGACAAGCAGGAATACACTTTTCACATCCTGTACATTTATCCTCTATAAGCTTAACTCCTCCACCTTTCCGTGGTACTAAAGCTTGAAAACTACAGCTTTCAGCACATGGCGGATTAGTACATCCTCTACAAATATCTGCTATAAGCTTACTTTGTAGTCCTCCTCTAGTTTTAATACGTATAGCAGCATATTGCAGTGAAAAGCTTTTCTTAACTTCCCTTGCACATGCCTGCATACACGAATAACATGCAATACACCTCTCCATTTCCTGGGTTTTCAATACTTTAGCCATTAAAATTCCCTCCAACAATTAGTCCAATAATTAATAAACCAATAACTTCAATTGACTTTTTAATTTCTTTAGTTCATATAATAATAACTTTTTTGTTTCGGGACAAGTATGTACATGGGCGATTATAAGTTGTCCCAGTGGGACAATAAATCAAAAAGATAGCGCAACTATTAGTAGTTGCGCCTTTTACTATTTTTTTCTTATAAGTTTATTAGGTAAATACCTGTAGTTATTGAAAGATTTTTTTTATTGTGTAATTGCTGGTAAGCTTTAAATTTATAGTAAATACATAAAAAAATAAGATAATAATCTAAAGTCAGCAGAAATAAAAAATTTATACATGATTATAAAGAAAAGCATGCACAATAGTATATAGGCTTTAAATAATAGTGCCTAATCTAAGCCCTATTGTTATAACCCCTATAGCAACATTGCAAATAATTTATAAAGGTGAAATAAATAAATGGACTATATTTTATTAATTATAGGGTTTGTTCTTTTAATTAAAGGAGCGGATATTTTTGTTGATGGTGCATCTTCAATAGCTAAAATAACTAATGTACCTCCTCTATTAATTGGGCTTACCATTGTAGCTTTCGGCACTAGTGCACCAGAAGCCGCCATATGCATAAATGCTTCGCTACAAGGTTCTGGTGACCTTGTTTTAGGAAATGTAATAGGTTCAAATATGTTTAACCTTCTTCTTGCTGTAGGTGTAGCGTCTACTATAAGGGCAATTAAAATTAAAAAAACAACAGTTATAAAAGAATTCCCATTATCTATATATGCCACCGCTTTAATGTTTCTCTTGTCTTTAGATGTTTACTTAGGTGGACAACCCCAAAATCTTATATCAAGAGCAGACGGCTTGATACTGCTATTAGGACTAGGTATATTTATATTTTATCTTGTAGAACTAGCATTCATGTCCAAGGAAACAGAAGAAGAAGTAGATGAAATAAAGACAATGACACTACCAAAAAGTATTCTTTTTTTTATAATTGGTTTGGTAGCGATTATCTTAGGCGGGGACTTAGTAGTTAAATCAGCTACAAACATAGCTTTAGCTTGGGGAATAAGTGAAACTTTAGTTGGACTTACAATAGTCTCATTAGGAACATCATTGCCAGAGCTTGTTATAGCTGCAATAGCATCAATAAAAGAGAAAATTGATATAGCTATGGGTAACATAATAGGTTCGGGACTTTTTAATATATTATTTGTTTTAGGAATTTCAGCAGTTATCAATCCTATTGAAGTAGACAGTAAACTATATGTAGATTTTTCAATATTACTTATCATAACAACTATAACCTATATATTTGCAATTACAGGTAGAAAAATAGACAGAATAGAAGGTATTATCTTAACTTTAACATATATTGGGTATATCATTTTTATAGTAATTAGAAATTAACAACTAAACACAGAAGCGATTTTGTATATTTTTCTAATTTTAGATACATAAAAAAAATAAAATAATAATCCACTTTTCATAAAAAGAATCAATATTTAAACCAATATTGAAAAAAAAGCTGCTAACATAAGTTAACAGCTAATTATAGAAGAAAACTAACTACTCCCGGGGAAAGAGAGTAATTCTATTTTTCAAAAATAAAAAAAGCACAGTCTACCTGTGCCTGGGCACATAAAACATTTAAATGAAAAAGACACGAAACCGTGCCTAATTAAACCATAAAATTATGCTTTATGTACACGTCTTCTTTCCAAATCACAGGGAGGCTAACCAATTTCTTGTGCTAACCCAGCGGCTAAAAAGTCATGGATATAAATCTTTAGACTCAATAGCTCGAAGACCAATATTCCTTTATATTATATAGTTATTCTATATTTATTATCTTTTTCCTTTTTTATTAATTAAATTTTTTATAATAATGCAACAATATTTTAGATACCAAAATATAAATCAATCATAAATAGATCTTCATCTGCCATGTTTAACAAGTTTTCCTCAGTATAATTAGTATTTTTAGTTTTAATAACCAATTGCTTGTCGTCTTTAGTCCATATAGATTCCGAGATTGATGCTTCGATAGAGTAACTTAATCGTGGTGGATTAGCTAAGCGTGCGTGAGTTATACCTTGCAAAGCATCTATAAAACAGGTAGTTCCTTTTGCATTTATTACTAAATCATCATTTTGCAAGTGCCCTAATTTTTCTTCCGCTATTACTGCCATTCTAACGGCTAATAATAAATCTAAACATTTTTCTTGATGGTAGGCAAAGCCTCGTTTTAAGATTAATTGTTGGCGCATTTCTCTGTTTTTCCTACGTATATATGGTGTTTTTGGAGAAAAAATAACATCATTTTCAAAATAGGGTTTAACATCTAATACAGGTGTGTTATTTATTGCATCTAACCCTTGAACATATAAAAAACTTCTCTCCACCTTCTCAAGTTTCACAAGTGATAACCCAATAGGGTTAGGTCTATCAAATGCTCTTAAAGCAAATACACCAAATTCTTCTAAATCTGGATTAAGCCGTTTGGGGTTAACCCTTAAGGACTTTCTAGGTGATTCGTGAAACCAAGAAAGAACCCACAAGTGGGAGTTTTCTTCAATTCGCAATAGTGCATCACTATATTCTTCAAATATTTCTATAATAGAATCAGTGCCTCCTAAAGGCATAGTGTCTGGACTATTACGTTCAGATATTACTTTTCCTACAGGATTTAGTGTAATTTGATTCATTAATAATCTCCTATATTTCTATAATCTATATCCATAAATCTGTAAGTGATAAAACCACAAAATAATAAACTCCTGTCCAAATAATTGATCCCCAAAAAGCAATCCACATAAACCTTAATGCCTTAAAAGTACTTATACCCATTATTAAAGGTAAAACCTGTCTGATCCCAGGTACAAAATATCCAAATATGATAGACATCGCACCATATTTTTCTATAAATTGATTGCTTCTATCAATTCGTTTTTCCATTTTAGCAGAGGTTCTATCATTTAAAATTAATTTTTGTAATGCCTTAGAAAAACGACCAATAAAAAAGAACAAAAAATAACTAATGTAATTAGCTAATACAAGAGCACTAAAGCCAAAAAATGGACTTATTAATCCTGTCCCTGACATTATAGCTAAAGTTATTACAACCGTTTCTTTGTTTATTGGTGCTACTGTTAAAGTAAAAACTAAGGTTGCAAATAATGTTATAATATGGGCTTCTTCTAACAATACTTGTATGTAATTAAAAAGGTACGTATCCATGGTTTCTCCTAAATGTTATTAATAAAAAACTTTGCAAAAATAACATATCTTTCTTAGTATTTATAAAAACTATAATATAATAATGATTAAAATTAAATATAAACTTATTTTTTAACATATATATTGTTACCCTTCTTAAGTAAGTTCAAAAGATATTTTATATTATATAAGACAGAGGTGCTTGCAAAAAAACCTCTGTCTTATTTACTATGTCTTATTCTGTTATTTTACATTGACTGGAATTTTTGATTCACAGGGTACTGCTGTTTGACATTTGCCACACCCATATCTAGGCTTGTATTTTGGCCTTATTTTATTATCTATAAAATCTGCACAAATAAGATGGTCTTTACTTTCTGAAGTTATAGCCTCTGGTGGACAGCGATCAATGCACAATTCACAAAATATACAATATTCTTCAAGGTGTGTATAAGGCCGATTAGTTACGCTAAGCTCAGTATCTACTATAACACTACCCAATCGACCTGCTGCTCCTTTAGCCGTTATGAGAGATTTAGAAAGACTGAATGTTCCTAATCCAGCAATAAAAGCTACATGTCTTTCCGACCAATTACTTTTTCTATTATTTATTTTAAAACTAGGATCTAAAAACGGACTAACTACTTTCATTCCTTTTTTTGTCAATTCATTCACTAGATATTGACTTAATGCTTTATTAAATTCTTCACCTTCAAATCTGCCATATAACCATTCCATTGAAGGCATTGTATCACCTCTATTAGTTACTCGAACCTTCTCAGTATATGGCAAAAAATAAGCTATAACACTTTTAGCTTCTCTTTGCCATTCAAAAGGCGATTTATGATCATTCCCAACTATATCATCATTTTTTAATTGTACAAATAAAGGGTCATTAGCATCAGCTACTGCAATAAGTGGCGGATCATAAATACGCATATTATTTAAATCTTCAACTCTATTTAAAGGACTAGTCAAGGTAAATTGTTTTGTCAAGTTGATTATTTCTTGATACATAAAAACCTCCTAATTTACTAGTATTTTTGTTAATTATACAAGTTATTAACCTATGATGGCTAGAATTTTTAATTGATTTCACTGCAAAAAGCTAAACTTAGACTATTGAATCGGCTGAGCAAAAATATTTATCATAATTTTTAGTATAATATTATATTTTTTGAAAAAATTAATATAGAATGCAAAAAACGGAGGTGAAAAAATGTCAGAAATCAAATGCAAAGTAGAGGAATGTCATTATAATCAAAGTGAATGGTGCCTAGCTTCCACAATTGAAGTAAAATCTAGAGTGAAAGACCATATGGTTAGCAATACTGACGATACCGCATGTGAAACTTTTATGCCTAAAGGAAAATCAAGGTAACTCAATAACATCAAACATCTAAAATGGGGACGTTTTTTGTCTATTAGTAAATTTAGACAAATAAAACGTCCCCTTTTTGCTATTCTGCTGAATTCTCAGGTAATAGTTCATCTGGTAAGACATCTTTTTCTTTAAATATGAAGTAAAAAATTACGGCAAATATTATACCTGCAATACCTATAGTGATAAAAGTGACCTTAAGTCCATAATGTAGAAGAAAAGAAAACGTAATTGGTGAGAGTGCAGCTCCCAAAGATCTTGCACTACCATAAATAGTCGTAGTTAAACCTCTAATATGCTTATCTTGAACAGATGTACTTACAGTGCCAATAGCAGGCAACGTTGTTCCTGCCCCAATACCAATCAGTAAAATAAGTGGCCAAAATAAAAGAGTATTAGCAGTGAAACCTAAGGTAATAGCACTTGCAGCCATAATAAATAACCCAGTAGTAATAATGATTTGTGGATGTAATTTCTTCGATATTATTCCTGCCATTAAAGCAGTTAACATCATCGCCACAGCCGGTAGAGCAATAATTGCTCCTCTAAGCAACTTATTAATATCTAGCTTTGCAGCTAAGAAATCACTCATCCAAAACATTGTACCTATAAGAATAAATATAACAATAAATGCTGAAATAAGACTTAGCATACGAGAACCATTTTTAAATAGTAAAAATGCTTCTTTATGTTTTTGCCAGTCTACTTCCTTATCCTGCTCAGGCTCTTTGATATATATCCACGTTGCTAATGCTACTGGAACTGCTACTAATGGATATACAAAAAATATTGCACTCCAAGATATTAGCCCAATAGCTCCACCAATAACAGGACTTGAAACCTTCCCTAAGCCATTAGCCGTTTCCAAAAATCCTACTGCTTTTGTTCTTTCTATACTTTTAAAAATATCTCCAACTAATGCAATACTTAAAAACATAGGAGTAGCTGAGCCTAGACCCTGAAAAAATCTTCCTATTAAAATCATAGTGTAAGGATCATCCATAAAAAGAATAGCTAGTCCTGCTAGTAGTCCACCTAACCCATATATAATTAAAGAAACTACCATGACCAATTTTTTGCCAAACCTATCAGCCAAAATCCCACCAAATAGGTTTACAATTGCAGCTGGAAAAGAAACAATCCCTACCAATATAGCCAAATCTGTTAAACTAACATCAAGGTCCCTAGCCATGGCAGGAAAAACAGGAAATAATATGGTATTTACCAGAACTGTTATAAAGTTTGATAAACTAAGTATTCCTACTTTTAATTTACTATCAGCTTTCAATCTAACTTGCTCCTTTTAGTAAATAAAATGAATCTTTACTTAGCTTTATCAAATATCTGGTAAATATCCTGGTATTTTTTAATAATTAAATTAACCCCCTACGAAATGAAAGAATCGATATGTTAGAAGAAAGTATTTTCATTGTAAAACATTATTCCGTAGAATCACTATAGTACTCATCACCTTGAAGTGTACGCTCTGGTAAAAAGAAAGTGCCAATAAAACAAAGAACCGCAAATACAAGTCCTAATGTAAATAAATAACTGATACCAGCTGTAAGAGACACCTTTACAGCCTGTAACAGCTCAATATACATTACCTCTCCAGCGGGGCCAAGCTGAATAAATCGTTCAGCAATTGCTTGTTGGGCGTGATCTGTTAATAAAGTTTGAGGGTCAAGCTCGGATATAGAACCTATTAATTTTCTAGTTTTTTCTGACAAAACATAACTTAAACGAGTATCAAATCCCCAATTTAAAATCGATCCAAAGATTGGTGCAGCAATCACTCCCCCTAAGGACGATACAAACTGTTGAGTGGCGTTGACTGTTCCCATTATCCGATAGGGAAAAGCATTTTGTACTGCAATATTTAGCAATGGCATCATGCAGCCAACTCCTAGACCTAATATTATCAAATATTTTATAACAGTAGGATAGCCAGTATTAATATCCATGGTCATGAATAAAGATGTACTTAAAACAATAGCTGCTGCACTTATATGAGAAAGCAAGCGATATTTTCCTGTTCTTGTCATAATCTGTCCAGAAATAACACTCCCTACAATAAAGCTTATCATCATGGAAGACATAACAAGTCCGCTGTCTGTAGGATTAAGACCAATAACCCCCTGAATAAATAAAGGTAAAAACATCACACTGCCAAACATAGCCATTGATAATAGAATCCCTAGGATAAGTGAAGTGGAAAAAATGCGATTTTTAAATAAAACTGGAGTTATGATTGGATCAGATATGTTACGCTCATATTTAATAAATAGCATTAATACAATCACACCAATTACGAACATAGCTATTATAAAAGGAGAAGTCCAACCATACTCTGATCCAGCCAAAGTAAATCCCATTAATATTGGTATTAGTCCAATAATTAATAACGCCGATCCTATCCAATCAACCTTTACTTCTTTGCTTGCCTTAACTTTAGGCAAAAAGAGCATCACTCCAATAAGTGCAATTAATACAAAGGGTAGACTTATATAAAAAATCCAATGCCAAGAGAAGGTTTCGGTAATCCAACCACCTATAACAGGACCAGCAATACTTGATAATCCAAATACTGCGCCTACCATTCCCATCCAGCGACCACGCTCTCTAGGGTTAAAAATATCACCTATTGTTGCTCGCGGCATACTTATTAAAGCACCAGCCCCAATTCCTTGCAAACCTCGTGCTAGTATCAATTCTTGCATAGTATTTACCTGTCCACATATTACAGACCCTACCCCAAAAACAATTAGCCCAAAAATATAAAAAGGTTTTCGCCCATACACATCTGATAGCTTCCCATAAATAGGAACAGTAATCGCTGTAGTCATCATATAAGCACTAAATATCCAAGCATAAAGAGTAAATCCCTGTAAATCTCCAACAATAGTTGGGATTGCTGTAGAAACAATGGTTTGGTTCATAGAAGCAAAAAACATGGTTACCATAACAGTAGCCAACGCCCACCACTTACGATTTCCTGTAATTTGATTTGTTGTTTGTACATCAACCATATTTATGCTCCTTTTTGCATATCAAGGGAGGAGATGGAGGTAGGTGTATCAGGAGTATATCAAGGAAGGCAATATATCAAGGAGACCCCCTTAACCATTAAACACCATTACACGCAATTCATAATTTATATCCAGTGGAGTTTCATTGCGTTTATATGCAATAATTGCATCTGCCTGTTCATGGCTTTTAGAGCTTGCCGTTTCTACAAAGTATTCTGCCAACCACGCATGAAGTTTAGTAACATCTGCAAACCGCCACACCGGATATAAAATGTGCTTTTCCTTATATGTATACTTATTTAGTACATCATCCGCTCGCTGTAATCGATCTCTTTCCTCTAAATCAAATGGTGCACACACCTTCATCAATTCAGAGTTATTAGCGGGTTCAATAACAACAATCATACCTTCGGGACAAACCACTCGCTTTGCTTCTCTAAATGCTGCAGAAGGATCATCATGATGATGTAGGGATAAAGAAAACAATACAGTATCAAACATATTATCCGTGAAGGAAAGGGCTTCACCAGATTGCACAAAAAATTCAGCATCAGCAACTGCTTTTCGTGCATCCTCAATAGCCGATGCACATGGGTCAATCCCGATAATACTTTGAGTATATTTTTGTAACATTTCTGTCATATAGCCATCTCCACAACCAATCTCTAATACATTTTTCCCAACAATTGATTCATGTATAGAAAGCATCTTCTCAGTTACATTAAATGCATCTTTTATCACAACAGTCTTATTTTTACTTGTTTTATCCGAAAAACACATTATGTTCGCCTCCCCTTAAAATACATATAATACAATCATACTTAATAATAAGTATAATTAAAAAGCCTTAGAATTATAATCTTAAGGCTTTTTTAAAATTATTTTTAGTTTAAGATAATTGCTTTTCCTTTTGCAAAGATTTTTGGTCCTTTTCAAAGTAATTAGCATTTTTCACAAATAAGTACATGCAAAAACAAAACCAAGCTATTGAAATACTAACAGCAGCTATGACATCAGAAAAATAATGTACATCAAGAACAATTCGACTTAATGAAACTCCAAAAATAACAAGTAAGCTAACAGAATAAGAAAGATATCTTAAAGGTTTTGTTTTAAATAATAGATTGCTTAAATATATTACAAAAATAAAAAGTATAACACTCCTCATAGTATGACCACTAGGAAAGCTATAAGAAACTATTTCTAAAGAATAATTGAAAACTTCAATATAACTTGAGTCACCAGGTCTTTCTCTTTGAAACAATATTTTTAATAAAAAGTTTAGAAATACTCCTCCAAATGAGAGTGTTAAAAAAAACAAACTGTTGAACCAATCTTTTTTATATATTAATACCAAAATAATTAATAATGTTAATAACACAATTATTTCACTACTACCTATTTTGGTTATAGTTTCTAAGATTTGTACAAGCAATGGACTATTTACAGTATTAGCCCATAAAATAATTGCCTCATCAAAAATAAAACCTTCCTTATAAAAAGATAAAAATGTAATACAAATAAAAGTAATTAAAAAAAATAAAGAGGTTAAAACCATATGTTTAGTTTTCATGTTCTACATTCCCTGCTCTTTCAACAATTAATATTTGTTTCTTATCTAATATAACAAACATTAAAATGATTTCAATATTAAACTTTAGTTCTACTGCAAAAAGTAGTTACACAAAAACTTAAAATACAGCTTCTCCACTTAAAAATGATTTTGTTCTCTCGTCTTGTGGATTTGTAAATATTTCATCAGGAGTTGCTCTTTCAATTATTTTCCCATCCCACATCATAAATACTTTATCAGCTAATCTTTTAGCCTGAAACAAATTATGGGTTACTAAAATAATAGTTGTCTTATATTCATTATTTATATGTTTTATATATTTTTCTATTTCGGTTGCACTATTGGGAGCAATATTTGATGTAGGTTCATCTAAAAATAAAACTTTTGGTCTTAAAACTAAAGCACGAGCAATAGCAACTTTTTGACGTTCACCACCAGAAAGAGTTCTGGCATCACTTTTAGCAAAGCTAGACATGCCAACAGTCTCAAGGGCTTTATCCACTTCTTTTTTTATGTAATCCGAAGATTTTTTTCTAGCTTTTAAACCATAAGCTACATTGTATATTACATTTCCTTCAAATAGAAAAGAGGTTTGTGTAACCATGGCCATTTGTCTCCGTAAGTGAAGTAGTTGACTTTTAGACCAGTTGACCTTTTCATCAAAAACCATTAGTTCCCCTCTATCGTTTATTGTTAGTAAAGACATTATCCGCATAAGTGTAGTTTTTCCTGACCCATTAGGACCTAAAATAACATGTTTTTGTGCAGGAAATATTTCTAAATTATCTATATTAACAACTTCTCGGTCGCCATATTTTTTTGCTATATTAAATAATTTTAATTGTGGTTTCATTTTTAAATGACCTTCTTTCCAGCAAAATTATCACTAAATTAACCAAAAACGCTAATAATAATAATATTAGACCTAAAGCAATAGCCATACTATCATTCCCCACTCTAGTTTCAAGTACTATGGAAGTTGTTAATACCCTAGTAGTCTCTTTTATATTTCCACCAACCATCATTACTGCACCCACTTCAGCTATAACTCTACCAAATGCTGTAGTAATTCCTGCAGCTATACCTAGCCTAGCCTCACGAATTATAGAGTTAATAGCTTGTACTCTTGTTGCACCTAATGTAACAGCCGTATCATATACCTCTTGTTTTTGGGCCATTACTGCACGTGCTGTTAAACCTGTTACTATAGGAAGAGCAAGAATAAATTGGGCAATTATCATTGCGGTAGGAGTAAAAAGTAATTGGTAGTGTCCAAGTGGGCCTTGGCTAGTTAAAAATAAATATACCAACAATCCTGCTAGAACTGGTGGTAAACCCATTAATGTATAAACAGTATTAAGAAATAGTCTTTTACCTGGAATTTCTTTTAAAGCCAGTAATGCTCCTAAAGGTATCCCTATAAGTGTTGCTAAAAACAATGCAGTCAAAGATACCTGTAATGTTAATAGTGTAATTTGCATAATCTCTGGTTCCATAGACCAAAGTAGTAATATTCCTTCTTTGATTCCTTGTAGTATTATTTCCATAGCTATCTCCATTTAAATTAATTCAAGTTTAGGTTTTGTTTTAAATAATGTAGGAAAGCTGAGCTCCCTACATTTGTTTAATTAAAGAATAAAATAGTGTCTTCAACAAGTAAATTTTATTTTTTATAACTATATTTTTATTTAGCATTAGGTACAAATAATGGCTGACCAAACTGATCTACACCATAGACCTCAATTATATCCTGCCCTTTTTCTGAAGTTATCCATTCAATTAAAGTCATAACACCTTCATAATTAACATGGGAATATAATTCAGGATTTACTGCAATGATCCCATAATGATTTACTAGAAGTTCGTCGCCTTCCACCATTTCTACTAATTCATAGTTATCACGATTAAACAAAAATGTAGCCCGGTCTATAAATACATAACCATCCATTACATTACCAACACGATAAGTATCTCCCATACCTTGACCTACTTCTTTATACCATTCTCCTTGAGGCTTAATACCTGAAGCTTCCCATATAGATAGTTCTTTCATATGAGTTCCTGATTGATCACCTCTAGAAACAAAAGTTGATTCAGTTTCTGCTATTTGCTCCATTGCTACTATAACATCATTTTCTCCTTTAATTTCAGCTGGATCTTCCTCAGGCCCTATTATTAAAAAGTCATTATACATTACATCTTTTCTATTAACACCATATCCTTCATCAACAAACTCGTCTTCTGCATCTCTAGCATGTACTAATATAACATCAACATCGCCTTTTTCGCCCATGTTTATAGCTTGACCTGTTCCTACCGCTATAACATCAATAGAGTAACCAGTATCTGCTGTGAATTCTGGTAGCAATACATTTAAAAGACCTGAATCTTCAGTACTAGTTGTTGTAGCAAGTTTTATTAACCTATCTCTATCTGCTTGTCCACAGCCAAACGAAACAAACATAAAAATAAATATCACTAAAATAACAAAGCTTTTTTTAATCATCATTTTATCTCCTAATCTTAAAGTTTATAGTAAACATAATCCAGTTTTTAAGTAAATTCATGATAAATCCCCATAACAAAAAACCTAGACGCAAAGAAAGTAAAAGCGTCCAGGTTATATTCTGGATATCATTTCACTCTCCTTTCCAAATACGGGAGGCTTAAGCATTTCTACTAAAAACCCATCGGTAGCATCATCATAGTAGCATATACCTTAGACAAAGCCACTCGGAGATAAGTGTTTTATTTCTTATTATAATAACAACCCTTACAAATTTTTTCAACAAAAATTCACAAGGCAGAACAGGGGACGGTTCTTTGTTCTGCTTCAGCTTATATACCATCATAAGGAAGAACAAATACGCATCAAAATATTTTAGGTAACAAACAATATAATGGTACTTTTATAGATATGCACTACTTATAAAATTGCGCTTTAAAAAGATAGTTTTATTAAAAATAATTATAAAGAGGTACGTGTATATGCTAAGCAGGTTTAAAAGACTAAAAAAAGTAATAAGTATTGATATTTTAGCAGCATCTTATTTAATGCCTAGAAAGATAAGATGCTATATTTATAAAACTTTTGGAATGCAAATTAAATCAAATAAGATAGCAAGTAAATGTTATTTCGCTAGTAAAAACATTACCATAGGACACAACGTATTTATAAATCATAGTTGTTGTTTTCATAACCCTACATCACCTATAACTATAGGTGATAATACTTGGGTTGCTATGCACGTATTGTTTTGTACATCTACACATGAAATAGGAACTAGTGAATGTAGAGCTGGTAAAATATTAGCAAAACCAATTGAAATAGGTAAAGGTTGCTGGATTGGAGCCAATTCAACTATTTTGCCAGGTGTCGTTATAGGTGATGGATGCATAATAGGGGCTGGTGCAGTGGTTAATATGAATTGCGAGCCTAACGGATTATATGTAGGTGTCCCTGCGAAACGGATGAAAGATTTAGATTCATAGCTATATATAATATCATTTCTATTTTTGAATATCTAAGGATTAAAGAAGGAGTCGTGATAAAAAGGTTGATAGAGAAATGTCAGTTACTTCTATACAAAGGGCTGAACCAGTAAATGTAGATACTCTAAGTACGGAAGGTCAAACTTCTATCAATTTTGTTGCTTGCTAAAAATACTCCTATTAGAAACAGGAGTATTTTTATTTTGACTATCACTTTTTTAAACTAGGAACTGATTCTTGTTAGAACTGTAAGTCAGGTAACAGCAGCTGCTACGCTATTTAATATTATAACTAAGCTCCTTAAGATACTGGAAAACAAATAGAACAAAGAACCGTCCCCTGTTTTATTTTATGACTGATACTTTAAAAGAGCTAAATGAATTAGGAAAAGGTCAAATTATAGGTGAAAGCTATAAACTTGCAAATGGCATAACTTTAACTCTAGATGCAATATTACTTGATGATAATCAATTACTTGCTTTTTTCACATTTTCTGATCCAGAAGGGAATGTTGATAAGATAAATGTGGGTCCAAGTTTATATATTGAAACTACATTTGGAAAAGAACATATGAGATGGGCACAAGGGGAAATGAATGAGGACATGACAGAAGCACACTATATGGCTAGTTTTAAGCCACCGTTCTTTCTTGCAAAGCAGCTTACATTTGTTTATGGCAATCCTTTGGATCCTTATTATGATAAAGAAAAGGCTGAGATTTCATTTGAATTAAATCGAAGTACAGCAATGGGTAATACTTTAAAGAAGAATTTAAATGAGACTATAAAGGTTGATAATAATGAAATAAGATTTGACTCTATATCAGCTTCTGCTACCACTACAGTTATTAATGGTACTATTCAAAATAGTATTGAATTAGCTAGGGATCATTTTCTTGGAGAACGTACTTTTCCACATAGTGTAAATGTGGAACTATTAGCTAATGGTGAAAAAGTTAAGCATCACGGTAGTGGGATGAGAACTAATGTGCATGGAATCAAGTTTTACCATGAATTTGATGCACTACCTAGTGACTTAGAAACATTAGATATTAAATTAATGAGTTTTAGTGCAGGCTATGATGTTGACGCTAAAATTGAGTTAAAAAAAGGGGCAAATAATGTAACTACTAATGTTTTAGGCCAAGAAATAGAAATTAATAAAATATATGAATCTAATGGAGATACATTTATAACAATAACTACTGAAGAAAGTGTAGTGTTAACAGATGTATATTTGCTAATGGATGGTGAGAAAGTAAGTTTAAAAGAAACTATACAAAGTGAATATGATAAAAAACATAATGAAATAACTCATACACTAACACTCAGATTCCCTGGTGTAGCTGAAGAATTAGAATTAAATATTAACAGGATGACTTATCTTGTACATTGTAATGAAAAAATTAGTATTAAAATTGATTGATAAATAAAAAAGAGTCAAAGGGGACGGTTCCTTTTGACTCACTTTGTATATAACTTATTTAAGTAATATGTTTTCTCAAGGACATGGGACATTTCTCCTGTCCTTTTTCACTATCGAAGACTAGAAAACTATATAGAATTCACTCCAAACCATCCCTTGTTTCACCCTATAATCAATTTAAAATATTTTTTTGTGTTCAAAGAAAAAACCTAAAGTAAATATTAAAGTCATTAATATGTAAGATATTATTACATATTCATTTGTAATTACCTCTGGATTAGTAAAACGATAAATTACAGCACTAATTGAAATAGTAGGTAAAGCATACATTTGAGAAAAGCCAGCTAAAATAATATTTCTATTTGCATCTGACATTATGAAAAATAACCATATAAATAAAACAAACGATATTAAATTTAAACTATTGCCTATAAGCCAACTATAAAATTTCCCTATGTTTAACTTAGCAAATTTCATTCCCACCCAAAACCAAAAGCCAAGAAATATGAGTGCAAATAAAAATGAGAATTGATAACCAAGTAGTGGACTGTTAATTAAATAACCTAAAATTAGTGGTACGAATATTAGTAGTAATACTTTAATGTTTTCAGTAGTAGTAATAAAACTTTTAATTTTAAATCTTCCCTTCTTTTTTTCTTTAATCTCCTATAATATTAACTAACTTCTTATTCTGTCTTTCTTTAAAGGTTCATTTTTCATTAAAGAATACTTTCTTTTTCATTCCATGTATTCCTGTTAAATTTCCTGAATAACCACAATTAGTATATAAAATGTACATACTAGTGATTAAAGTGGTAATATATTAATGTTAAGGAAATAAACTAAGCATACAATTATCTACTTTTTTTATGTTGGAGTTATATAAATGAAGTACGCAAAAAATATCCCCCCAACAGACAAAAACTTAAGTAAGCAACTAATAAAAGAAGGGTGGACAAAAATAAAAGAGCCATCAAATTTTATTGTAGCTACTCTTTTATCTATACCATTTATGTTATTAACTGGTTTAATATCATTTTATATTATAAGCTTCTTTAACCCACCTTTTGCGGATGCTATCAGAACTACTTTCTATACAGGGTCATTTTCAGTAACAATAAAGCTAGAATATATTCTTTTTATTTATCTAACAGTTTTGTTACATGAATTGCTACACGCAGTATTCATACCTAATTTTATGCAATCTGAAAAAACATACTTTGGTATTCGCCCATGGGGTGGTTTTGTTTACACTACTGAAAAGTTAGAAAAAAATAGATTTCTCTTAATAAGTTTAGCTCCTTTTTTAATTTTATCTGTTATTCTACCTATAGTTTTAGGATTATTAGATTTGTTAAACGGTTTATTAGCTTTTCTAATATTGCTTAATGCCATTGCGTCTTCAGTTGACTTTCTAAATGCTGTATTAATTATATTTCAAGTTCCCAAAGGAGCTACTATCGTTAATAATGGGTTTGAAACATATTATAAAAACATATAGAAAAGCCTATTTCCTAGCATGCCTGCAGCTGCCTTAGGTGTTATAATTGAAATTTGAAAGGCTAAAAATTCCTATTCTAGTAAAAAGTCTTGGGTTTTGCCTATTTTCCATTTCTAAAAAAGAATAACAATTAATTTAGCTAATCAGTTCATGAGTCAAAAGGAACCGTCCCTTTTGACTCGTCCCTTTTGACTCTCTAATCTTTGATATATAGATGGAAAGGATTTTCTAAATGAAAAAAAATTTTACTATATTAATAATCATTATTGCTTTAGCAATTATTGTTACAATTTTACTTCTAGGGTTTAAACCAACAACCGAGCAATTTAAAGATGCAGATGGTAATATCATTGAAGAAAGTATAGCAATTATAGAAGAGGTAGAGCTAGGCAATATGAAGCAATGGATTACGATTAGAGGAAAAGATACATCTAACCCTGTACTCTTATGGCTTCATGGTGGGCCTGGTTCCCCTCAAATGTCTCTTGCTCATGAGTTAGATGGAAAGTTAGAAGAGGAATTTATAGTAGTACACTGGGACCAACGTGGGGCAGGAAAGTCAAATCATAGTGATTTTGATGACCAAACAATGACAGTAAATCAGTTTAAAAATGATGCTATTGATTTAATAAAATACTTACAAAAGCGTTTAAATAAGGACAAAATTTATTTGTTAGGACATTCTTGGGGATCTCAACTTGGAATTGAACTAGTAAATGATTCCCCAGAATACTTTTATGCCTATATTGGCGTAAGTCAGGTGGTAGATAGTCACAGGGGTGTTAAAATAGCTTATGATTGGCTTTTAGAAGAAATCCAACATAATAATGATCAAACAAGTTTGAATAAATTAGCAAAAATAGGTGTGCCGCCATATAGTCACAGCCAATATAGAGACTTTGCTCAACTCGTAAATCTATATGGAGGTAACCTTGATATACATTTGTCAAAACTAGCTCTAATTTCTGTTAAAGCTCCAGAATATACTTTTTTAGACTATTATCATCTCATTAATGGTATGAATAGAGGCGGAGCACCACTACATCAAAACGGTGAAATGTTAAGCATAAATACTATTAAGGAAATACCCTCTGTTGAAATCCCCATTTTTTTCTTTAATGGTAAAAACGATTATAATACTCCTTTAGTATTAGTCGAAGAATATCTTGAAATGATTAAAGCTCCTCAAAAGGATTTAATAATATTTAATCATTCTTCCCATACCCCTTTTTTAAAAGAGAACGATAAGTTCAGTGAAAAAATAATTAATATAAAAGAGCAAATGGATTTTTAGTCTTTGTCTTTTTTTATATAATAAATTATTCCTGTTGCTGTAGAGATTGCAATAATTATAGTACAAATAATTTCTAGTGTATGTATTATATTGCCAATGAAGAAGAAATTCTACTAAAAAAGAAAAAACGTGGTGTATAAATGAAAAATAAAGAATATCAAAATTAACAGGATTACACAGAAAGGTATGCAATATAGAAATGAACTTTGATCCATTACAGGTAATATTAATTGCATGGATAATTTTAATTATAACAATTACTATTTGGAGTTCAGTGAAGCTATCTATAAGCGAATTTAAGTTAGAGGCAGTTTATATATTAATATCCCTAATCTTATTATTTAGTTACTACTATTTACTGACTACTTATGAAATCCAGAGGAGTTTAAATATAATATTTTAAATAAAAATATTAATGACGATTACTGAGTGTTTTATATAGTAGCAAAGGAGAATATTTAATGCTATTAGTGTTTATAATGACTTTTTTTTTAGGCATTGGGACATTATTTGTTCTATATAGCCACAAAAAAAACATTAAACTACAAATTGAAGAATTACAACAAACAATATTAAAAAACAAAACCTATGAAAAAAAAATATATCTTTATTAAATGATATCACAGATGAATTAAACAACATTAAAAAGCAAATTAGGTATTAACAACCTAATTTGCTTTTATCTAAGTTAAATTATAAAGCTCTTGCTATTATTCTTGCCAAAGCAGGTGCTGTTACAGGTGCGGCTTTTCCCAATGTTACAATAAGAACAATAATATATAAAACACAAACAAATGCAAAAGCAGGCCAAAAAAGGTTTAAATTTACATCAAAATCGTCGGTTCTCTCAAAGTCAAACGTCTTACTCTAAAAGAAGGTAATTATTAATACATTTTCAACCTAGTTATATAATTTTTAAATAGGGGTGAGGGAAATATTAATTTTTACAAATACTGAACTCAATCTTTTAATTGTTTTAGGTTTATTTTTTTGTGTCTTTTTATTATTTTTAAATTATAAATCAATATATATGGCTAATTTTTTTAATAAAGTTTTTGAGCAACAAAATGAAAATCACAAAAAATATGTTGAGGAAAATATTAACTTAATTAAAAGCATTAATAAAGAACTGCAAAAATTAAAGACTGAAACAAATTATTTAAAAGGGGAGAGAGATAAATGATTATTATAATAGATCAATATTCAATGGAGATATATGCATTCTTTGTGTTAGTTATGGCTAGTGCAATTTTTCTATCATATTTAAAATTAAAAAAACTTAACAAAGAATTAATAACCAAAGCCGAATCTATACCAAAAGATTATAAAGGAAGCTGGGAAAAAGATTTAGAGGTAAAAAGAGAAATTTTAAAAGAAATAAAAAATATACGTTCAAATTTAGATTAAAAAACTGTAAGACATAAATTAGAAAAAAATAAAGGGGGATTACATCTAATGACTGACCACAGGCATTCGGAAATACATATTGAATGCAAGGGTACGTTAACAATTGATGATCTTAAAAGCTTTCGTTTTCACAAAACAAAAAAATTTTTTTGTACTTCTTCTTTACTGGCATTTTTACTTGTTTTCGTAGTTTATACCTTATTAGTTATAATGAGTCCACATTTTAGTTTCTCTGTATCATCAGCGTTATATATTTCTTTGATTGGTGCTGTTATTATTTATATTACGGGATTAATAGCACTAAATTCTTATATTAAAAAAGATTACTATAGTGATAAACTTTTACAAGAAGAATTTAAGTGTATTATAAACAACGAAGGCATAGATTTAAGCAGTACAAGAAATTCAAAATCAAAATCTTTTTTCACATGGGATGATTTTGTTTCTGCTGAGGAATATAAAAATTTATTTTTTTTATATATATCCCACAGAAGTGCAGTTATAATTCCTAAAAGATTTTTTTACTCAAATGAGGATATAAAAAATTTTCAAATGCTTATAAATGAAAATATTCCAGAATATAAAACAATAAAATAACAAAACATAAATATTATAAATCTTGCAATAAATATAAGTTGTTATTTTTAATTAAGTGCTAGAATTTTTTGTCGCTTTATATTCTTCTACGAGTTCCATGATATCATTAATGTCGTCCCTCAAAATAAAGGTTTGAAATATCAATAATAATTCCTCAAATTCAAGATTTTCTTCGCCTAATTTAATTATTGTTTGTTGAAATTCTTCACTAAACATTATTTACTCCTTTCGTCGTCTTTATAAACCTTAAAAGGGGGTAATTTTATTACCCCCTTTTTAAAAAACTACATTAAAATAGCAAAAGCTTTACGCACCGCTTCCTTGAAGACAAATCCCGAAATAGCACCAGTTCTTTGATATGGCTTTATTTTATAGATTTAAGAAAACTTATATTATGTTGAGCTTTTTGGTCATTTGGTTTAGCTTCTGCTGCTTTATAGCTATAAATAATAGCTTTTTCTATATTACCTAATCTATAGTAACAAGCACATATTTCCATATAAGGTATATAATCGTAGCAATCATGCGTTATAGAACCCCATCGATGCTCTGGTTTTATAATAGTAGTAGCAAGCTTATACCAATATATTGCTTTATTGTATTCTTTATTGAATTTAAAAAAACTTCCTATCTCACAACATATCTCTGCACGCGGAGTATCATACTCAAAACTTCTATATAATGTACGCAAAGCGAGCTTCGTCTCTTTTTTACGAAGATAACATTTGGATAAATCAATACATGCATCTATATAGTTAGACAAATAACCATTCTCTGTATCAAGAAACTTACTAAAATAAGTTATAGATTCATCATATTCACCATGATGATACAATTCTCTAGCATAATAAAATTGTTGTCTTGAAGAAAGTTCTTTTCCTTCCAGTAATCTTTTTTTGAAAATATTTAAATTTCTACGCGACCTACTTTTTGTTTTTTTATGGGTTATACAAATATCAGAGTTAATGATTTTACCACTAAAATCCAAATATTCGTGAACCGGATCATACCACTTAAATTGCTTGCTTCTTTTTAGTAAACGTTCTCTGAAAAAAGTACATATAGGCATCCCATCAGCAGAAACTCCTAAATCATATTTCATCATCACAACATCAATATCATATGTCATTTTGTTTTTTAATTGTTCAAATTTTTCTCTATCTTTCTCTAAAATTATATCATCAGCATCAAGCCATAAAATATATTCCATATTCGCCTTAGAAAAAGAATAATTTCTTGCTACTGAGAAATCATCTAACCATTCAAAATCATATATCTTAGATGTATAGTTACTTGCGATTTTTTTTGTTTCATCAGCAGAGCCTGTATCAACAATAATAATTTCATCTACTAAATCATAAATGGAATTTAGACATCTAGCTAATGTTTCTTCTTCATCACGTACAATCATACATAGACTAATAGTAATCAATTTTTATCCCCCAAAAACAGGTAATAGTATTGTATATACTATGTAATTACTTGCTAATATGTGATTGATTAAGTTTTTTCTTACTAATAGGTAACAATAGCTTATATTTATTCATATTCTTAAAGTAAATACTTTGTATTGCGAGGAATAATAATGGCTTTTGACCCTAATCTTTTTTTAGTCAGTATAAATCCCAAACCATTAAATATCGTACTCGGTAAAGATAACACTCTAACCGTTACAGCTTCTAACCAAAATCCGGCAGACTGGGGATATAACCTTACTTTTGAACTAACCATACCTGATGGTGTTTCTTTTTCTAATGCTGATGAGCCCCCAACAAGACAAGTACTTAATTTAGACAGTACTATTACTCTTATCTGGGAAAGTATTAAAGACTTAGCACCTAACGAGATAGGATATACTTTCTCAATATCATTACAATCTGATGAAACTTTTCGTGATACTGGAATAGATGTACCTTTTGATATACCCTTATCTGCTCTAGATTTTAAAGCTACTGTTGATACACTTCCACGTGGTAATGCTGAACCAGGAAATATTCAATACACTAAAACGGACACAACTGATGTAATCCCTTTGCGCTATAATATAAGCAAAATTGTACCTGGTAAAGAGCCAAAAGGTGCAGGCATACCACCTATTCCACCTGATGCTCAATGGCCTTTTGATCACACAATTATTATTGATAATAATACCCGTGAGTCGACAATTGTTGGTATTAGCGATGTACTTGATAACGGAATAAGATATATAGGACCTATAAATGCTATAGGGCCTGATGCTGTACAGCTATTAACACCATTAATAGTTGTTCCTATACCAGGTGGGCAAGATTTTGTAACAATTGACTGGATTAATATTACTTTAAGCACTGGGTCTATAAATACTATTAGCTATGAAGTAGGAATATGGAATAACTTCACTATTAACGGTGAAGAAAATACTGGTAACCGTATACCCCACCAGACACCAATGGAAGATACAGTAACTATGGATAATGGTTCCGGTCCTGTGTCTGATACAGATGATACATTAGCAATGGACTTAACAATTAGCAAAAGTCAAAATATAACTACTATTGATACTGGTATTATGATTACTTACAGTCTTACTTACCGAGTCAATCAATATGATGATATTAATGATGTAGTAATAACTGACATTCTTAGTGACGGACAGACTTATCAGGTTGGTTCAGCTAGCATACCCCCAACTTCAGTATCACCAAAAAATCCTTTAACTGGTGAAACTACGGTTGTTTGGGATATTGGTAATCTGAACAGCTCAGATAGTGCTACTATAACTTTCCACACATTAATAGATGATTCGTACTTCGTAACTGGATTGCCTGTTCTCTCGGGCGATGATTTATATAATGATGTTTATATAGATGGTATAAACGCTACAACAGGGACCCCAACACCAGACAGTTCCACAAGTTCTGGCAGTACCCCAATTCCATCTATCAGCAAAACTGTGGAAAATTTTTATTATAATGATGGTACCCCTAAGCCACCTACAATTAATGCTGTTGCACCAGGAGATTTTATTGAATTTAAAATAACATATAATGCTCCATTTAATGCAGAACAACAAGATCCTACTATAGATGATTTTTTTCCCTTCACTTTAGATGCTACCTCTATTACTAATATAGTTTATAATCCGTTTGTACCTGCTCAAGGCCCTAATCCAATTGGAACTAATGGGGTCCGGTGGATTTTAGGAAGTTTTATTCCTGGCGGTACCACTTGGGACGTAACTTTTTGGATATTAGTTGACAATATTGATTTTACTGGATTTTTAAACAATTTAGTTAAGCTTAGCACTATTAACACAACTGGTTTAAGCGTAAGTGACCGTGATCAAGTTCCGATAAACTTCGGAGAAACAGATATGTTTTTAGAAAAAGATATCGCAGGACCTACACCTAATGCAATTCAAGCAGGTCAAACTTATACCTATACAGTAGTTATTAGAAATCAAAATAATCCCGAAGGAACTGTTGTTGATGCTTTTGATGTTGATTTTTCTGATATTATCCCTAATTTCTTAACATATACTGTCGGAACATTATCAGCAACAGCTACAGCAGGAACTCCAGATTTTAACCCTCCAATATTTACTGCACCAGACCAGATTAATATGACAATTAATCATTTAAAACCGGATGATGAGATAACTGTCACTTATGATGTAACAGTAGATGCAGGTATAGGACCTAATATTGAAATAACAAATGAAGCACGTACTACTAAACCATTTTCTCAACCAGGTGGAACTTATCAATTTCCTAATCAAGACCGTTTATCAGAAACAACTTTATCAACTGCTTCAACTTCAATAGATAAATCAGTAGATATAAATAACCGAATTATAGATGATACAGTAAATTACACAATAACATGGACAGTTCCAGTTGGAACAATAGCTTATGATGTTGTTATTAGTGATACACTCCCTACGGGACAATCTTATGATAATGATCCTTCCCCCGTTCCACCAGAATCAGTCATTGGGCAAGTCATTACTTGGCCAGTTATTCCAATTGTAGATGCTACAAACGCAGCTCAAACATTAATTTATTCATTTAGAGCTAAAATTAATAGTGCTGTTTCAAATCCTCCAAGCTACATTGATATTCAAACTAATACCGGAAGAGTAAATTGGAATGCTGCACCTGGTAGCCTACCAAGAGAAATTACCGATACTGCAAATGTTAATGTTTTAAATCCAAATATTCTTATTGTTAAAGCTGAACGAAACGTATCTCAAGGGCAAACTTCTTTTGTTACCTCTACTAATGCTATGGGCGGAGAGATAATTGAATATCGTCTTACAGTTACTAATAATGGTTCTGCTAATGCTTTTAATATTCAAATTATTGATCAACTTGGTGGTCTAGACTTAGGAACAGTATTTAAACCTCTTTCGATTATAGCTCCACCAGGAACAACAGCAAATTATAACATTACTAGTAATTTAGTAGAATGGAATATCCCGTTTTTAGCTGTCGGCAATTCTTTGCAGTTGTTTTTTAGAGTAAGAGTTAAAACGAACTTAACACCTGGAACAGTTTTAACTAATACAGGTACAGTTACTTCTTATACAAATGAAAATTTAGAATTTATTTACCCATCTACAAATTCAAATATTGTACAAATCATTATTCTTCCAGGTGTAAGAGGTATTAATTTTTCAGATTTATCTAATGCAAAAGTTATTCGGATCACTTAATAAGTCTTAATTATTAAGTAAATATCACTAGTTAATTACTTGGGTTTTTAGGAGTATAACAAAAGTCTCCTAAAAACCCTGCTTATATTTATATGTGAATTAAGGGGCATTATTAAAGTGCATAATATAAATAAAACTAAAGAATGGACTGTGTTATTATATGCATCTGCTATTAATGAATTAGAACCATATATTTTAAAAGAATTAAGTTTAATAAAAAACACAGTAAACTCAGATAAAATAAATGTTATTTGTCAGATCTCAAGAACCTCACCAGAAGAAAACTCTCATAACAACAAAATTAAAGTCATTACACAGCGATACATTATAAAAAATAATAACATATATTTAATAGAAGACTTAGGTGGAAAAAACATGGCTGAACCAAAAACACTATTTGAGTTCTTATTATGGGCTACAGAAAGATTCTCTTCTAATTCAATAATGCTAGCTATCTCTGGACACAGTGCAGGTTTTGTTGGCTTAATACAGACCAAAACTGAAAATGGGAAAAACTTTATGGGGATAAATGGATTTGCTAAAGCACTCCGGCTCTTTCAAGAATTGTCTAATAAAAAAATTGATATTCTTGTTTTCGATACTTGCTTTATGAATATGATAGAAATATGGTATGAAATCATAGTTACTTCTAATGGTACAGTTAAATATGCCATTTTACCTCTAGATAATTCTCCCCTATATGGTTTACCGCTTTACTTAATTATAAACAACTTAAACAAAAATCATCTTATAGATACACTTAAATTTATAGTATCATCTATAAACAGTAGATATCCTATACAAAGCCATGTTTTTGCTATAACCTTAGATGCAGATTATTTTATAAAACTTAGAATTTTAATAGACAAAATTGCAGATTTTCTTATAAAAGAAAATGTTATTTTAAAGAATAGTTTAGAAAAATATCAGGCTAGTAATATTATTAATGATTGTATTAACTTACTTTATCTATTAGATAAAATAGTTTGTATATATCCTAATCTTTCAGAAAATTGTTTAAGTATTTCTTTTCTAATAAATCAGATTGTAATCTGCCCATCATTAAACTCTATCAAAGATGACCCTAATCTAGGATTAAAATTGTTTTTGCCTAACACCCCTGAAGTTTTTAATAAATTTAGTAATATTTATCAAAGTTTATCATTCTCTTATTATAACAATTGGTTAAATCTAATAGAGATTAACAACTCATAAGCATAACCTGTCCAACAAATAATAATATTAAAGAGATACATTGACTGTACCTCTTTAATATTTACTATAGTTATATTGGAAAATCAGTTTCAAGATAAACTAACTCCGCATGTCGAAATACGTTGCTAGCTAATGGCGTAACACTAGTAAATCCTGTTCCTACCCCTTCTTCCCTAATCGCAACCCAACAGTATAATCCATCAACAATACCAAAAAACTGCACCTCAACTTGATTATTAGTTTCATTTGATCTAGTTATTTCATATTCCACATCAAATGCCTCATTTGGCTCTACCATTATTGGCATTAAAACTGGAAGCTGTGGCGATACCATAATCCTTGGCGTTTGATTTCCATACTCATAAACTCTAATATAAACCACTTGAGAAACATTAGTATTGTTTACGACTTTTACTATTAAACTAGCAGGTTGAGTTGAATTACTAGTGTCAACAAAAAATGGTCCCGTAGTTAAATTTTCGGATTTAATTCTAAGCCAAATTTGTTCCACTTCTGATTGTATTTCTTGCAATCCATAAGTTGGGCTTTCAATAATATCATAAACTTCTGTTTTTATTTCTACCAATCCATAAATCGGGCTTTCAAGTTCATTTATTATATCTATTACCTCTGCCTTTATCTCAAATAAACCATAAGAAGGACTTAACACTGCATCCTCTATAGCAAATACTTCGGTCTTGATTTCTTCTAACCCAAATGTGGGGCTATATATTGCCTCTTCTATCGCATTTACTTCACTTTTTATTTCTTCTAATCCAAATGTCGGACTGTATACTGCATCCTCTATTGAACTTACTTCGGTCTTGATTTCTTCTAATCCAAATGTTGGGCTAAATATTGCCTCTTCTATTGCATTTACTTCACTTTTTATTTCTTCTAATCCGTAGGTCGGACTATATACTGCTTCTTCTATCGACCTTACTTCTGTCTTGATTTCTTCTAACCCAAATGTGGGGCTATATATTGCCTCTTCTATCGACCTTACTTCTGTCTTGATTTCTTCTAATCCAAATGTGGGGCTATATACTGCTTCTTCTATCGACCTTACTTCTGTCTTGATTTCTTCTAACCCAAATGTAGAGCTATATATTGCCTCTTCTATCGCATTTACTTCACTTTTTATTTCTTCTAATCCAAATGTCGGACTATATACTGCATCCTCTATTGACCTTACTTCGGTCTTGATTTCTTCTAACCCAAATGTGGGGCTATATATTGCCTCTTCTATCGCATTTACTTCACTTTTTATTTCTTCTAATCCAAATGTCGGACTATATACTGCATCCTCTATTGACCTTACTTCGGTCTTGATTTCTTCTAACCCAAATGTGGGGCTATATATTGCCTCTTCTATCGCATTTACTTCACTTTTTATTTCTTCTAATCCAAATGTCGGACTATATACTGCATCCTCTATTGAACTTACTTCGGTCTTGATTTCTTCTAACCCAAATGTGGGGCTATATATTGCCTCTTCTATCGCATTTACTTCACTTTTTATTTCTTCTAATCCAAATGTCGGACTATATACCGCTTCTTCTATCGACCTTACTTCGGTCTTGATTTCTTCTAACCCAAATGTGGGGCTATATATTGCCTCTTCTATCGCATTTACTTCACTTTTTATTTCTTCTAATCCAAATGTCGGACTGTATACTGCATCCTCTATTGAACT